>JBKGHI010000138.1:0-22315 GCA_046520405.1 Myxococcus sp. 1LA | reverse complement strand
CTGGGGCCCGCGCTGGTGGACTACCGCGCTGCCCTGGAGTCGCACGGGGTGGCGCCGCACCGGCTGCTGGCGGCGCCGACCTTCCCGTCGGCGGTGGCGCTGGCGCACCTGGCGCGCTTCCCGGAGTCGCAGACGCTGGAGGCGCTCTTCGCCATGGAGCCACACTACGTGCGGGCCTCGGAGCCGGAGCGCAACCCGAAGTTCCCGCCGCTGCCCGGGCCTGCCCCCACCGCACGGTTGAAGGAAGACTGAGCCGTCTCGTGGTGCTCGCGCTCCCGGCCTCCGGTGGCGTAAAGGACGCGCCATGAGAGACGACTTGACGATTGGCGTGGTGGGCGCGACGGGCGTGGTGGGCCGCGAGGTGCTCGCCGCGCTGTACGCGCAGGACGTGCCCGCCGAACAGGTGCGCGTCTTCGGCTCCGAGCGCTCCAAGGGCATGGAGGTGGAGTACGGCGAGGACTCGCTCGAGGTGGAGCACGCGACGCCGGACGCCTTCCGGGGCGTGAAGCTGGTGCTGCTGGCCACGCCCGCCGAGGCCTCTCGCACGCTGGCCGCGGCCGCGCAGGCGGCGGGCGCGTGGGTGGTGGACGCCAGCAATGCCTTCCGGGGTGACGGCAACGTCCCATGGTGCTGCCGGGTTTCAACACGGACGTGCTGGGCGCGGGCTTCAGCTTCAAGGGGCGCATCGTGTGCCTGCCGGGGGCCGTCACCACGGCCGCGGTGCACGTGGTGGAGCCGCTGCGGAAGGCCTTCGGCGTGACGCGCGCGCAGGTGACGGCGCTGATGGCGGCGTCCAGCGCGGGGGTGCGCGGCGTGGCGGAGCTGGAGAAGCAGACGGCGGACCTGCTGTCGGGCCGCGAGCCGGAGCCGCACGCCTTTCCCCACCGCGTGGGCTTCAACCTGGTGCCCCAGGTGGGCGGCTTCATGGTGAACTCGCCGTGGACGGAGGAGGAGGGCGGCTGGACGCTGGAGGCGGCCCGGCTGTTCTCCTCCAAGGGGGACGTGCCCGTCATCGCCGGGACGGCGGTGCAGGTGCCCACCTTCTATGGCCACGGCCTCACCCTCAACGTGCAGCTCAAGAAGCCGGGCCCGGTGGAGCAGGTGCGCGCGGCCCTGAAGACGTCCGGGGCCTTGAAGGTGCTGGATGTGCCCGGCGAGCGCGTCTACCCCATGCCCATGCTCGTCACGTCGGACCCGGCGGTGCATGTGGGCCGGGTGCGCGCATTCCCCCAGGCCCCGGAGTGGGTGACGCTCTTCGCCTCGGTGGACAACGCCAGCCGGGGCGCCGCCCTCAACCTGGTGGAGGCCGGGCTCCGCCTGGCCGAGCGCCCCGCCTGACAATTTGGCAAAGCCTCCGTGGCCGTCCTGCCTGTTTGGCGCGGCGGGACGGCCTGAGCGGAGTGATTTCCAGCGGACGGGAAGGCCTTTCCTGTGGCCTCCCGCTTGCTAGCCTGGGCGTACCCATGCGCCTCATTCTCGTTGGCCTCTTGCTCTTTGCGTCGACTGCCTGGGCAGTCCGTGACGTTCGCCGCCTCGGGGGACATCCTGCAGGGCGAAGAAATCGTCGTCTCCGGAGAGAACTGCGACCTGGACCGCACCGTCAACTGGACGCGTGTCGCCGGTAACTGCGACGTGCTCCATCTCTGGCTCTCGGACGATTCGAGCTGCTCAGGGGAACCAGGGGAGGGCGACCTGTCCCTCGCTGAGATTCCGACTTCGAATACACAGCTGACGGGGTCGGTGGCCTTCAATGCGGCCGATGCACTGGCCGCGGGCGGAGCGACCTGCGAAGCGCAGACAGCAACCAAGACGTTTCGGCTTTGTGCAACAACCAGGCGCCTGAATCAGATTACCGCCGTTTGCGAGGACTCGTTCGTTTCGATTGGGAACCCCACTTACAGGTTCGTCTATGACCCGGAGCCACCCCCTGTGCCTGAGGCTCCGACCGTGACAGGGTTGGACTCCGCGCTGAGCGTCGCCGTCAAGATTCCGAGCACCGACGCAACGCAAATGGAGGTGCAGGTCCTTCTGCTGACCCCGGGTGAGGACGGTGGTGTGGGAGGGAGTGAGGTGATTACCACCAAGCTGCAGGTTGCAGCGAACACCGTCTTCCGCATGGATCAAGGGCTTGAGAACGGCATCGAGTATGCCGTCCAAGCGATCGCCATCGACAGGGCTGGTAATCGAAGCGCCCCTTCGCCCATCGCGACTGGGTCGCCCGTTGCGAGCAGTGGGTTCTATCAGGGGTACCTTGATGCTGGCGGCGCCGAGACGGGTGGTTGCGCTGCGGCGGGTGGTGGCATCACGGGATGCGCGGTGCTGGCGTCCCTAGGAATCTGGTTGTCCTCGAGGAGGAAGCGGTCATGAGTCGGGCATCGGCCCTGGGGGTCGTGGCGTTGCTCGCCGCGCTGCCCGCAGCGGGACAGGACACGGTCGTCGTTGAGGAGGAAGCCTCGCTGCGCTCACCGCGCACGGGCGGCATCCAGTTCCGCATGGGTGGCTACAAGCCCCTCATCGACGAGGAGCCCGGCCTCTCAGGCACGCCGTACAAGGACTACTTCGGAGATGAGTCACTGCTGACGTTCGAAGTGGAACTCCAGCGCTACTTCTATCAGGGCGTGGGCACCGCGGGCGTGGGCTTCTCCGCGGGCTACGGTGAGAAGTACGGATCGGCCAGGCTGGCCTCGGGAGCGGTTGCTGCCGAGCGCACGGCGTTGCGCCTGATTCCCCTGAACTTCAACGCCTTCTACAAGTTCGACTATGCCGCCTTCAAATGGGGCATCCCGCTGGTGCCCTACGGCAAGTTGGGGCTCATCTACACGCCCTGGTGGATCACCAAAGGCACGGGGACCGAGTCGGCGGGTGGCAACCGGGCCTCGGGCGGCCGTTGGGGCTGGGGCGCGACGGGTGGCGTGGCCTTCCTGTTGGACGTGCTGGAGCCGCGCTTCGCGCGCGACTTCGACTCCGACCTGGGGGTGAACCACAGCTACGTGTTCGCCGAGTACACCTATGCGGATGTGGACAACTTCGGCGGACCGGGGCTGAACCTTTCGAGCCGGCGCTGGATGTTCGGACTGGCGCTGGACTACTAAGCGGCTCATGCCGCTCAATCCGCGCCGCCTCGGGTCTGTTGTCGCGCTCCTCTTGATGACGGCCGCCGTGGGCCCCTGGGCCTCCGGCTGCCGCCGCGTGGTGCGGCCGGACCTGGGGCAGGACCGGACGGTGGAAGCGGGCGTGCCGGTGGACCTCGGCTCGCAGCGCGAGGACGCCACCGCCGTCACCTGGGACTTCGGTGATGGCAGCGACGCCCAGACGGCGCCGTGGGTGTCCCACGCATTCTCTCGCTCGGGCGCCTATACCGTGCGCGCCTTGCACGAGGGCGAGGAGGTCGGCCGCGTCCAGTTGACGGTGGTGCCCCGGCCCATGCTGCGCGCGGTGCCCGCCAGTGCGCGCACCGTCATGTGGCTGCCCGAGCTGCGCGGCCACGTGGACCGGCTGATGGACTTCTACGCGCGGCTCGTGGGGCCGGAGAACGCGCGGCGGGCCGTGGAGTCGTCTCCGCTGCTGCCGCTGCTCTTCGCGGATTTGGAGGGCGGCGCCGGGACGGTGGTGGACGCCGATGAGGGCTTCGGCTTCTTCCTGCTCCCGGAGTTCGACGGCGTCGTGACGCTGCTGGGCATCACCGAGCCCGAAGCGGCAATGAACGCCGTCGCGAGCGAGCTGGAGCGCGCGGGGCACGGCGTGATGCCTCAGCCGGACGGCTCCGTCACGGTGGAACCCGCGTTGGGTGGGCCGCCGATGCTCCTCTTCGAGGACCGCGGGTACCTCTACCTCGCCGTGCCGGAAGGAGCGGAGGAGCCCGAGGAGGGCGAGCCCCGCCAAGCCCAGGCGCTGGCCATCCCCGACGCGGAGGTGGCGCGCCAGGCGGTGCGGAACCTCACCGGGCCGGGAATCGCCGAGGACCCGTTGCTGACCGAGCTCCGCCCGAAGGTGGCGGACGGCAGTGTGTACCTCTTCTCCGCGCAGCAACCTGGCGAGGCGCCCGGGGAGGAGGAGGAAGCCCACCCGATTCGAGGCTTCGCCGCGTCGCTGGCCGTGAAGCCGGAGCGGTTGGACCTGGATGGCTTCTTGTCCTCCACGACGCCCCTGTTCCAGGGCGCCCGCGCGCCCGCTTCGGCGCTGTTGAAGGACGCGGAACTGGGGCCCATCGCCGCAGCGCAGATTTCCGTCCCGCCCGAGGAACTGGCGCGGCTGGCCTTCGGCGCGCCTGGCTCCGCGCGCCGCGAGCGGGTGGTGGAGTCCTGGCGTCGCGAGGGCCTGGACGTGGAGTCCCTGCTCAAGGCGCTGCGTGGCGACGTGGTGCTGCGCGCTTACTTCGACATCCCGGCCTTCTTCCGAAACTTCCTCCGCAACAAGCGCCCCGACATCAAGGGCTCCATCGTGGTCGAGGCGGGGCTGACGGAATCGGAGCCGGTGCGGGCGCTCGTGCAGAAGCACCTGGAGGCCTCCCCGCTGCGCTACACGACGCAGCAGGCGCCGGATGGCACGCTCTTCCGGACGCGGATTCGGGAGCAGCCGGTGGAGCTGCGAATCCTGCCCGAGCGCGCCAGCCTGCTCGCGGGAGAGGTGTTGGAAGGACGTCCTCGCGGGGACGTGGGCGCCGAGTTGCGGGAGCGCTTCGGTGGCGAGGCCTTCAGCACAGGCCATGTGTCGCTGATGGTGGACCTGGGCCGGTTGCGCGCGGACCTGCGGGCGGCGGAGAAGGTCCCCGGTGTGCCCAGCGCGTTGCTTGGCGCGACGAAGGCGCTCTCCGGGGCGCTGTTGGACCGGATTACGCCGCTGGACTCGGGCTTCCTCGACTTCGTCCCGGTGGATGGCGGCGGCCGGCTCAAGGGGCGCCTGTCCCTGCGCGCGGAGCAGGAGGCCTCGCGTTGAGCGGCGACACGATGGACAGCGGGCACTCGCGCGTCACCGTCCTCTACTTCGCCGCCGCGCGCGAGCGCACCGGGCAGACACGTGAGGCCCTGGAGGTGCCCGCGGGCGCGCAGGTTCGGGACGTGCTGCGGCTGCTGACCGAGCGACACCCGGCGTTGGCGCCGCTCCTGCCGCACCTCCGCGTGGCCGTGGACCAGGAGTTCGGCGGACCGGATTCCCCGGTGCGGGACGGGGCGGAGGTGGCGCTGATTCCTCCGGTGGCGGGCGGCGCGCCGGAGCGCTTCCGCGTGGTGGACCGGCCCCTGCGGCTGGAAGAGGTGGTGGAGGCCGTCAGCGGCGAGGCGTACGGCGGGCTGGTGACGTTCAGCGGCTCCGTGCGCAACCAGACGAAGGGCCGGCGCGTGTTGCGGCTGGAGTACGAGGCCTACGCGCCCATGGCGGAGAAGAAGCTGGCGGAGATTGGCGCGGAGGCGGCGGCGAAGTTCCCCGGCGTGCGCCTGTCCATCATCCACCGCGTGGGAACGCTGGTGCCCGGAGAGCTGGCCGTCGTCATCGCCGCGGCGTCGCCTCACCGGAAGGAGGCGTTCGGCGGCTGTGAGTACGCCATCGAGCGGCTCAAGCAGGACGTCCCCATCTGGAAGAAGGAGTTCTTCGAGGATGGGGAGGTCTGGGTCGGCCTGGGGCCTTGAGCCGAGGGCCCCCGGTCAGCGAACGCGCAGGAATGCGGGAACCGTGACGTCGTCACCGGCGTCGGTCTTCGCATCGAGTTCAGCGTCGGTAAGGGGCCGCATGGGCGTGTCCAGGCCCATGGCCTTGCGCCGCGCGGCCTCCTTTTCGGCCGCCATCTTCATGGCGCGGACCTTGGACTCCTCCATGCGCTGCGGCGTGGGGCCCGCGACGAGGAAGCCCAACGGCAGGCTGAGGAACAGCATGCTCACGACCACGAGCCAGCCGAAGTCCTTCCAGCGGAGCCGGTTGACCTGCTCCTTCACGACGGAGCCCTGGATGCGCAGCGAGAGCTGGCCCTCGGAGATGCGAAGTGTCATGCCCTCCGCGAGGTCGACGGTGGTGCGCCCATCCTGCTGGCGCAGGTCCGTCGTGGGCACGGCGGCGTAGCTGTCGCCCTTGAGGGCGCGCTCGGCATGGGCGGCGGGTGGCAGGTGGATGCGCCAGCCCTGGGCGGTGCGCTCGGCGAGCAGGAACGGCTCTTCGGGCAGGGTGAAGCCGTAGAGGGGCAGGGGAGCCGTTTCGTCCGGCGCCGCGTGGACGTTCGTGCGCTCCGGCCCGTAGCTCCACGCCTCGGACAGATTGTCGCCCCAGTACAGCTCACAGAAGAGTCCACCGCCTGCCTTGGTGTTCATCGCGGGGAGAAGCATAGGACCTTGCATGGCTCGCTGCTCCTTCATCGACCGGGAGACGTCTTCCGAAGGACGGCTGACGCCCGGCTGGCTCCTGGACAGCCGGGGGGCAGGCGAGGTTCCGTCCCCGCCGCTCCGTGAGGGAGGGCCCACACGGAGCGGGGAGGGGAACGGGGTGTCCCCAGCCTGGGACTAGGCCGCGCTGGAATCGGCGTCGGGCGCGGGTTCCTTCAGGGCGCTCGGGCGGCTCCGGATGCGCTGAAGGGCGGTCAACGTCACCACGGCCATCAACGTCGCGTATCCCACCAGGGGCCATGCCGTGTCGCCGTTCAGGAGGACGACCATCAGCGTGCCGAGGATGCCGACGACGAGGCTCTGGATGCAGAAGTAGAGCGCGACCGCCGTGCCCGCCACATCGCCAAAGGCCTGGAGTGCGCCATTCGCGGTGACGGAGACGGAGAACACGATGCCGGCGGCGATGAGCCACATCGGCGCGACGAACGTCCAGAAGGACGGCGTCGCCAGGAGCTGGCCAGCCGTCAGGAGCGCCGCGCCGAGCAGCAGCAGGCCCATGCCTCGGGTGAGACTTCCCGCCAGTCCCCACATCGCCACGAAGCGCTTCGCGAAGCGGGTCGTCAGAATCATTGCGAGCGCGGCGGTGGCGAAGGCGAGGCTGAACTCGAGCTCCGAGAAGCCCACCTGCCCGATGAGCACCCGGGGCGCGGTGGAGAAGAACACGAAGAAGGAGCCCATGGCCGCGCTGAAGCCCAGGGTGTACGTCCAGAACGTGGCGCTGCTCAGGATGCTCCGGAGCGCAGGTCTCCGGTGCTGCCCCTGGTCCGGGCGCGTTTCATGCCACCGAGGCAAGGCTTGCAGCAGCGCCGCCGTCGACAGGATGCCGAGCGTGATGAAGATGGCTCGCCATCCGAAGCGTTGCATGAGCAGCGCCCCCGCGATGGGCCCGAGCGCCGGGACGAAGGCCAGCATGGCGCTGAACAGGCTGTAGATGACCGCGCTCTCGGGACGCTCCGCATAGACATCGCGGACCGTCGCGAACGTGGCGACGAGCGCCGCGGATGCTCCCACGGCTTGGAGGAGCCGGAGGCCGACGAACGCCACGGCATCCGAGGTGAGCGCGAGCAGGAAGGACGCGAGTGCGAACAGGAAGGCGCCTGTCAGCAGCACGCGGCGCCGGCCGATGCGGTCGGAGATGGGGCCGAACACCATCTGCCCGACCCCGAGCACCGCCATGTACAGGCTCAAGGTGAGCTGGACGACGGCGGGTGAGGTGTTCAGGACGCCGGGCAGCGTCGGAACGACGGGCAGGTAGATGTCCATGGCCAACGAGGCCAGGAGGTCGAAGGGCGCCATCAGCAACAGCGCTGTTGGCACGGAGTGATTCCACGACAGGGATTTTGAGTCAGGCACGATTGCATCCGCACAAATGAGGAACGTCTGGCGGCGCTCTGCCTCTCCACGGGTACCGGGATGAGCTGGGGCAGATGGCCGCGGCAACGGGTGACGTGTCGCCGCGGCTCACTCATCTGCGGATACGGTGCCTTCCATCTCGCGGGCTCCCATGCGGCGCGTCTGCGCACAGAGGTCGGCGTCAGGTGTAGCAAGCACGACGGGGCCGGACAATCGCCCGCCGTGGCCAGACACGACGTCGCGGCGGGGCCCGTCTGACGCGAGGCAGGCGGGGCGGCGGGGCGGTTGGCCACCGAGGGGCCTGGCTGGAACTGGCGGCCGCCATGCGATGCCTATCGCCAGGAACCGGCAAAGGGATTGGTTCGAGGTTCCGGCCTCCTTGGGCACTTCGCTGTGTGCGCAGGACACTGCGCGGCTTGAGGTGTCGTCTGCTCTGTCTGTCGTCGTACTGCGAAATCGGTCAGGGCGAAGGGGCCACAGCCTCCGCAGGCGTTGTGTTCGCGGCGGGCGGCGGGGGCGCGGCGTTGGATGTCGGCGTGGGTGAACCCGCAGCCGCTTCGGGCGCTGCGCTCGGTGTCTGGCTTGTTGAAGACCCCGCGTTTGTCGCTGTGCCGCTGGGGGCTGGGGCGCTTCCCGCCTTGGCCTCGGTTGGCGTCGCACCCACCGTGGCCGCTGTCGTCGTCTGCCCCACGCCGGGGGCGCCTGTGTTTGCCCCCGCTGCATGGGGGGCCGTGGCTGCTGGTGTTCCCGCGTCCGCTCCGCCATCGGCCGCGCCAGTACCGGTAGGTCCACCGGTGCTGGGGGGCACGTTCGAACTTGTCGCTGCGCCGGTTCCCGCACTGGCTTTGCCAGCAGGGCTCGCACCAGGGGTGGGACTCGTTGTGGCCGCTCCAGCAGGCGTGGCACTTCCGCCAGGGGCCGCCGCCCCAACAGGCTTGCCCACCGCCACGGAACCCGCGTCCGTCCCTGCAGGACCGGGACCTGCCGAGCCACTTCCCTTGGCTGACGCGCCAGGAGCTGGTGCGGGCGCCGCCCCATTCATGACGCCCGATGCCGCGGGCGGAGGCTGTGCCGTCCCCGCATCCTGGGCTGTCGCTTCCTCCAGCCCGAACTTTGCCGGCAACGCGCGGCGAATCTCCGCGGTCGCCATCAAGAGGACCGCCACGGCGATTCCAAGGAACCCCACCGTCTGCGCCACTGTCTCCACGCGAGGCGGAATCCGCCGTCCGCTCGCCGCCTCGACCAGGAGCAGCAGCACGCGGCCACCGTCCAGGCCGGGGACAGGCAACAACGTCAGGAGCGCCAGCACCACTGACGCAGCCACCAGCGTTCGCAGCAGCGCATCCGTCCCGGACGCCATCGCATCCGCGGACTCCTGCCTCACCAGCGCGCCGGGACTGGCTGCGTCCGGGCTCTCCAGCCCGCGCATCATCCCCTTCAGCAGCGCCACGCCTTCCGAGGCCACGTTCACGGTGTGCGTGAACGAATGGCTCAGCGCCTCACCCGCGCCATGCGCCTTGTAGACGTACTGCTGGCTCACCCCGATGCGGCCCGTGCCGCGCTCATCCGGCCGGGGCCGGACCACCACGGAGCGTTTCTCTCCGCCACGCTCCACGCCCAGCTCCAGCGGAACGCCCGGCGCCGCGCCCACCTTCTCCACGAACTCCGACCAGCTCCGCAGCGGCTGCCCAGCGACCTGGACGATTCGGTCTCCCGGCAGCAACTGCGCGCGCGCCGCCTCCGAGCCCGGCTGTACCGTCCCCACCGTCAGCGGCACCACCACGTGCGTGCCCGACATGTACAGCGCGAACAGGACGCCCAGCGCGAGCGCGTAGTTGGCCAGCGGCCCCGCCAGGATGATGAGGATGCGCAGCAGCGGCCCGCGCGCGGCGAAACCCGCGGCTTCCTCCACGTCCGCGCGGTGTGGGTTCATCCCCTGCAGGTGGGCCGTGGCGCCCAGGGGCACCGCCGCCACCACGTACTGTGTCCCCCACAGCCGGAAGGACACCAGCGGCGGACCGAACCCGAACACGAAGCGGGGCACCCGCACACCGAGCATCCGCGCGGCGACGAGGTGCCCCAGCTCGTGGAGGGTCAGCAGGCCTCCCAGGGCGAGCAGGACGAGCGCGTAATGCATCCTCCCGCGCCGCTCCTAGAGCTTCCGCCGCTGTCCGGTCCGCTTGTACGTCACGTAGTCGGACAGGATGGTGTCGTGGTCGAAGCACAAGTCTTGCGGCAGGGCGTCCAGCCGGAAGGCCCGGGCCTCGGCCGCGTCGTCGGCGCCCTTCGGTTCACCGTCGGCC
This sequence comes from Myxococcus sp. 1LA, assembly GCA_046520405.1. Lineage (GTDB taxonomy): Bacteria > Myxococcota > Myxococcia > Myxococcales > Myxococcaceae > Myxococcus. Next base: position 12,291 of record JBKGHI010000138.1, on the reverse strand, counting down.
GAGCCGATGTAGACGGTGGAGATGTTGTGCTGGCGCGGATCCCTCCGCGGGTCCGAGTACGTGAAGAACTGCTCCGACAGCTTCACGTGCAGTCCCGTCTCTTCCAGGACCTCGCGCACGGCGGCGGCGTCCAGCGGCTCACCCTCGTCCACGAAGCCTCCCGGCAGCGCCCAGCCGACAGGCGGATTCGCGCGCCGGATGAGGACGATGCGTTCACCGGGCAGCTCGATGATGCAGTCCACGGTGGGCTTGGGGTTGCGGTATTCGGGCATGCCCCCCAGTCTACCCGCTGCCGTCACGCTCGCACTTCCTAGATGCGTGCCGTGGGGTAAGGTGTGCGCCGTGTCGACTCCGAGACGCCATCGCCTCGTCCTCTCTGTCCTGCTCCTGGCGTGCCTGGCGAGCTGCCTGCCTCGCGTCCAGGAGCCGGGCGACTACGTCTTCGAGCCCGTCGAGGTGCTCCGCGACGACTGCGGCCTGCTGGAGGCCAACCGCGGCCAGCTCTTCGGCACCCTTCAAATCAGCGGGCGGGTCGTCCGCCTGGACTTCGGCTTCCTGGACAGCCACCTCGTGGGCTACTTCCTGGAGGACGGCGACCACTTCTCCATCGACGGGAGCGTGGTGAAGGCCGCCGCCGAGGTGAATGGCCAGGAGTGCCTGCTGGACCAGATCAACATCCACATCGACGGTACGACGCAGTGCGAAACGCAGTTCAACGGCGTGCTGCGGGTCCGCTACGACACGCGCCGCCCCGACGAGTGCGTCTGCGAGATGTGGCTCCGCTACGAGGCCGTCAAGGAATCGAAGCGCTGCGACACAGAGGGTTGAGACGCGCGCCCCGCGTTCCTAGAACAGGGTGGCATTGTCCACGCTGGAGGAACGCATGGCGGATTCGAAGCATGAGATTCACTCGGTCCTGACGGAAGCACGCGTCTTTCCGCCTCCAGAGGCGTTCGCGCAGCGCGCGCACATCCGGAGCATGGAGCAGTACCAGCAGCTCTGGGACGAGGCCGCCAAGGACCCGGACAAGTATTGGGGCGAGCGGGCCCGCGAGGAGCTGTACTGGAAGGAGCCGTTCCAGACGGTGCTCGACTGGAAGCCGCCGCACGCACGGTGGTTCGTCGAGGGCAAGACGAACCTGGCCTACAACTGCCTGGACCGGCACCTGGCCACCCGCAAGGACAAGCCCGCAATCCTCTTCGAGGGAGAGCCCGGCGACCGCCGCAGCCTCACGTTCGGCGAGCTGGCCACCGAGGTGAACAAGCTGGCCAACGCGCTCAAGTCGCTGGGCGTGCGGAAAGGGGACCGGGTGGGCATCTACCTGCCCATGGTGCCCGAGGCCGCGGTGGCCATGCTGGCGTGCGCGCGCATTGGCGCGGTGCACTCCGTAGTGTTCGGCGGCTTCTCGGCGGAGGCGCTCCAGGAGCGCATGAATGACGCGGGCGCCAAGGTGCTGCTCACCGCGGACGGCGGCTGGCGCAAGGGCGCGGTGGTGCCGCTGCTGAAGAACGTGGAGGCCGCGCTGCCCAACATGGGCTCCATGGAGAAGGTGGTGGTGCTCCGCCGCACGGGCGACACGCTGGCGCTGTCCGGCCCCAAGCTGGTGGCGTGGGACACGCTGGTGAACGGCCAGTCCGCGGACTGTGAACCGGAGTGGGTGGAGAGCGAGCACCCGCTGTTCATCCTCTACACGTCGGGCTCCACCGGAAAGCCCAAGGGCGTGCTGCACACCACCGGCGGCTACGCGGTGAACGCGTCGCTCACCACGCGCTGGGTGTTCGACCTGCGCGAAGACGACGTCTACTGGTGCACCGCCGACGTGGGCTGGGTGACGGGGCACACGTACGTCGTCTACGGCCCGCTGATGAACGGCGTCACCACCGTCCTCTACGAGGGCGCGCCCACCCAGCCGGGGCCGGACCGCTTCTGGGACATCATCGAGCGGTACAAGGCCACCATCCTCTACACCGCGCCCACCGCCATTCGCGCCTTCATGCGCCTGGGCGAGGAGCCCGTGCGCAAGCATGACCTGTCCTCGCTGCGGCTTCTGGGCAGCGTGGGCGAGCCCATCAACCCCGAGGCGTGGATGTGGTACCGCGACGTCATCGGCGGCGGCCGCTGCCCCGTGGTGGACACGTGGTGGCAGACGGAGACGGGCGGCATCATGGTGTCGCCGCTCCCGGGGGCCACGCCGACGAAGCCCGGCTCGGCCACGCTGCCGCTGCCTGGCATCCACGCGGAGATTCTGGACCGCGAAGGCAACAAGGTGCCGCGAGGGCAGGGCGGGTTGCTCTTCGTCACGCGCCCCTGGCCCTCCATGCTGCGCACCGTGTACGGCGACCCGGACCGCTACGTGCGCACCTACTTCAACGAGCTGCCCGGCATGTACTTCACCGGCGACGGCGCCCGCACGGACGCGGACGGCTACATCTGGTTGATGGGCCGCGTGGATGACGTGGTCAACGTCGCCGGCCACCGCCTGGGCACCGCCGAGGTGGAGAGCGCGCTGGTGGCCCACGAAACCGTCGCCGAGGCCGCCGTGGTGGGCCGCCCGGATGACTTGAAGGGCACCGCGCTGGTGGCCTTCGTCACCCTGAAGCAGGGCAACGAGCCGTCCGACGCGCTGAAGAAGACGCTGGCCACCCACGTGGGCCGCGAGATTGGCGCCATCGCCCGGCCGGATGAAATCCGCTTCGCGGAGGCCCTTCCGAAGACGCGCTCGGGGAAGATCATGCGCCGGCTGCTGCGTGACGTGGCCGCGGGCAAGCAGTCCTCCGGGGACACCACCACCCTGGAAGACCTCAACGTCCTGGCGGCCCTGCGTCAAAACGACGACTGACGGACACTCGCTCGTACTTCAGGGCAGGGGTCGTCAAAAACGACCTCTGCCCCGGGCTGAAAGAACCGGATTCGTAGCCTTTTGCTCTTGGAAAACAAGCCTGTCTTGATTTTGGAAGCCTGTTCCAACCTACGCAGCACATCCGGTTGAATCACAACAAACGAATACAGCAGAGCCGTCAGGGTAGACGGGTTGACACTGAAAAGATGCAGAGGCATTAAATGCGCCGCTCGCCCCCTCCCCGAGCGCCGCGCCTCTCGTTGACAGCGCGACCTTCCCCCTGGACGTGCTTCATGGATTTCCGAGCTCAACTCGACTCGCCGCTTTTCACCCACTTCATCTCCCATTACTCGCAGCCGACGGGACCGGACCTGCTGGGTCGGACGGAACCCTTCTTCGAGTGGCAGGAGTCGCGGCGGCAGACGGGGCTGTGGCCGTACTCGCGGAGCCTGGAGGCGGCACCGAAGCCGGAGTGTGGTGTCCGCAGTGAGACGGGGGCGACGCGTCAGGGGCTCAACTTCGGTTCGCAGGACTACCTGTCCCTGTCCACGCACCCGGCGGTGGTGGAGGCCGCGCAGCGGGCCATCCAGGACTATGGGCTGCACAGCGCGGGCTCGGCGATGCTGGGGGGCAACACGACGCCGTCGCTGATGTTGGAGAAGGCGCTCGCGGAGCACCTGCAGACGCCGCACGTGGCGCTGTTCTCCACCGGCTGGGGCGCGGGCTTCGGCGTCATCGCCGGGCTGGTGCGTCCGGATGACCATGTGGTGTTGGACGCGCTGTCGCACGCGTGCCTCCAGCAGGGGGCCGCCGCCGCGACGATGAACGTCAGCCGCGTGCCGCACCTCAACAACCGCGCCATGCGGCGCAAGCTCCAGGAGATTCGCGCCCGCGACACGAAGAACGCGGTGCTGGTCGTCACCGAGGGCCTGTTCTCCATGGACTCGGACGTGCCTCGCATCGAGGAACTCCAGGCCATCTGCCACGAGTACGGCGCGGCGCTGCTGGTGGACGTGGCCCACGACTTGGGCGCGCTGGGCCCCCGGGGCACGGGCAGCCTGGGCGTGCAGGGGCTGCTGGGGAAGGTGGACCTGGTGGTGGGCGCCTTCTCCAAGACGTTCGCGACGAATGGTGGCTTCGTGGCCACGCGCTCGCCGGCGGTGCGTCAGTTCATCCGCATCATGGGCGGGCCCCACATCTTCTCCAACGCGCTGCTGCCCATGCAGGCCGCGGTGGTGCTGGAGTCGCTGCGCATCGTCCGCTCGGAAGAGGGCGGCGCGCTGCGCGCCAAGGCGCGGGAGAACATCCTGGCGCTGCGCGGGGCCTTCCAGGCGCGGGGCGTGAAGTGCCTGGGCGAGCCGTCCAACGTCGTCCCCGTCCAGGTGGGCGACGCGAAGGTGGCGCGGCTGGCCGCGAAGAAGGTCTTCGAGCGCGACATCTTCGCCAACCTGGTGGAGTACCCGGCCGTCCGCGTGCGTGAGACGCGCTTCCGCATGCAGGTGATGGCGTCCCACACGCTGGAGCAGGTGGAGCGGGCCGCCGCCGGGGTGTGCGAGGCCATTGACGAGGCCCGCTCGGAGCTGGAGGTCCGGCCGGCCGTCACCCGTGCGACCCGCCGTGACGAGCGCGCGCAGGTGGAGCTGTAGCCGCGACGAGCGCCCTCCGGTGGGCGCTCAGGTGTCGTCGAGGCTGGTGGCGCGCAGGTGGGTGACGTCCCCCCACGTCACCAGCCGCCACGTGCCCTCGTGGTAGTCGAACTGGTTCCAGCCCGCGTTGAGCACGGAGAAGGTGCGCGGCGCCGCGGGCGGAATCCCCAGGCTGTGGCGGAACAGGAGGCTGAGCACGCCTCCGTGCGTCACCACCACCAGCCGCTCACCGCGGTGGCGCGCGCCCAGCTCCTCCAGGCACTCCACCGCGTGCCGCAGCCGCTGGGCCGTGCTCTCCCCGCCAGGGACGACGTAGTCCGGCGCACCCGCCGCGTACGCGGAGAAGACGTCCGGGTGCCGCTGGCGCGCTTCGTCCCGGGTGAGGCCCTCCAGGATGCCCAGGCCCCGCTCGCGCAGGCGCGCATCGGGCTGGACGGCGTGGCCCGTGCGCGCGGCGATGCGCCGTGCCGTCTCCTGGGCTCGCCCCAAGTCACTGCAGTAGAGCGCGGTGAAGCGGACGGGCTCCAGGCGCGCGGCCAGGGCGTCCGCCTGGCGGAGGCCCGCCTGACTGAGGCGGCTGTCCTGGTGTCCCTGGAGGCGCCCCAGGGAGTTCCATTCCGTCTCTCCGTGGCGGAGCAGGATGAACTCGGTCGTCATGGACCCGAGCGTCGCTTTGGCGCGGCGCCCGAGTCCAGCACTCAGCGCGTCCGCTCCAGGTGGGTGATGCCTTCCTCCAACAGCGCCGCCACACCGCGCTTCACCACGTGCACCACCTTGCGGCTGTAGGCCGGCCCGCCATTCGTGTAGTGGCCGCTGACCTTGTGGTGCAGCTCCGTGGCGCCCCACACCAGCACCAGGTCCGCCCAGTCCAGGTCGCTGCGAGCGCGGTCCGCCGTGCGGCGCTCCGTGCCGTCCACCATCCGCAGGTCAATCTGGTGGCCCAGCTTCGTCTCCAGCTCCTCGCGGACCGCCGGTGAGCCGCCCACCACCACCACGCGGCGCACGCCGTAGCGCTGGCAGGTTTCGACGAAGGCCACCTCCGCGCGGCGGTTGGCCGAGCCACCACACCGCGCGCAGTGCATCCGCGGCTCGACGCGAATCGGCTCGCGCCCGCTGGCTTGCGCCACCTTGAGGCACGCGGCGTCAGCGCACACCAGGAAGAAGCGCTCGGTCACCACGTCCGCCGCCTTGAGCAGCTTGGGCTCGCTCATGCGCTGCCGGCCGGGGCGGGTGAGGCCTGCTTCTTCCAGCACCGCGCGGGTGCGGGCCTTGGCCTCGGGCAGGGTGAGGCCTCGCGCGGCCATCCACTCGTCGATGTCCCGGTCCGCGCTCATGACTTCACCGCCGTTCGAGACGCGGCCACGGGGAACAGCTCCGCCTGCCGCGCGTCGGGCGATGGACTGGTGGGCAGGCCCAGGGCCTCGCGCACCGGCGCGAAGCTGCGCCGGTGGATGGGCAGCACGCCCTTCTCCTTGAGCACCTGGAGATGCAGCGGCGTGGGGTAGCCCTTGTGCGCGGCGAGCCCGTAGCCCGGGTACTGGGCATCCAGCTCCGTCATCCAGCGGTCCCGCGTCGTCTTCGCCAGGATGGAGGCCGCGGCGATGCTGAGCGACAGCGCGTCCCCCTTGATGATGCCCTGCTGGGGCACCGCGCAGTCCGGCACCGTCCGCGCGTCCACCAGCAGGTGGTCCGGCTTCACCGACAGCCCCTCCACCGCGCGGCGCATGGCCAGCAGCCCCGCGTGATAGATGTTGAGGCGGTCAATCTCCTCCACCTCCGCGCGGCCCACGGCCCACGCCACCGCGTCGCGCTTGATGGCCACGGCCAGCGCCTCGCGCTTGTCGGCGTCCAGAATCTTCTTCGAGTCGTCCAGCCCCTTGAGCCGGAAGCCCTTGGGCAGCACGGCCGCGGCGGCGACCACCGGCCCCGCGAGCGGCGCCATGCCCGCCTCGTCCACGCCAGCGATGTGCGTGTGGCCCTGCTCCCACAGCTCCGTCTCGTAGCGGAGCAGGCGGCGCAGGCGCTGGCCCTCCGCGCGGTTCTTCTCCTGGCGCGAACGGATGCGCCGGGCGAGCGCATGGGCTCCCGCGCGCGGGTCCGCGTCCAACGCCTCCAGCAAGCCGGAGGGGACGGGGTTCGCCTGGGTGACGAAGCGCGCGGTCAGCTCCGACAGCGCGCACTGAAGCAACTGTTCCACGGTGTCTGCGGACATGACGGGGCCCGGACCTACCTGGAACGTGTGCTGACAGGACCCCTTGCGCAGGTGGCGTGCGCACAGCGGCAACACGTCCCCGAGGCCCCGAGCATGGAGGAAGCCGACTGGAAGGCCTCCCTGGAAGCAGGGTGGGCCAGACGCGGGGAAGGCTGACGAGCGTCACGCATGTGAACAGCCGTACTCCATGGGGAGGGTGGAGCACAACCTCCCTCACGTTCATTCGGCGGAATCCAGAGCTGCCTTACGGATTGAGCTGGAGTTGAAGGGTGGCCGGCTCTGGCTGGCAGTTGCAGGAATCACACAGCCACTCCACCTGCTGGGGTGGGGACACCTTGGCGCCTGCCGTGGCCACCACCCGCACCGCGCTGGGCGCGAGCGATTCGTTGATGGCGGTGCTCATGCCCTGGTCATCCGTCACGCCGGTGATGCTCACGTTGGAGGTCACGTTGGTGCCGGTGACGGTGGCCCCGCGCACGCGCGCGCCGTCCGCTGACAGCACCTCCACCTTCAACGACATCAACTCCGCCTGGCAGTCGTCCCCCGCGCGCTCCATGCGAGGCGCCTGGTCACATGCCGTGAGGAGACCAAAACCGATGAGCCACGAAAACCAGCGTGCGCGAACCATGCAGTGAAGGGTGATGCTGGCATGCGAGCGCGGCAACGTCTGTATCAGTCGGAAGTCGGAGCGATGCGTTCACTCGCGAAGCGCGCCGCTGCCGTGTCTGGGTATCGGTGGAGCACGTAACGGTAGACTTCTTCCGCGCGTGAGGCGTCGTGCATCCGCTCGCCCAGAACGCGCGCCAGAAGGACCAACGCCTTGGGCGCGGTGGGCTCATCGGGCGCCACATCCGCCGCGGATTCCAACGCCGCTACCGCCAGTGGGTAATTTCCTTCCATGGCCGCGGCCTGTCCGACGAACAAGTGGTGCTCGGGAGGCACACGCAGCCGCGGCTGCTGCCGCACGGTGGCATACAGCGACATCGCGAGCGGAACGTCGCGGGCCTGCACGGCGGCCGCCAGTGCCGCCATGGTGTCGTGTTCGGGCGTCCGCGCCTCAAGGGCGGTGCCCATCGCTTCCGCACGGGTGAAGGGGGCGTTCTCCCGGATGGGCGGCGCCTCGCGGGTGGGCCCGGTGTCGCCCAGGACGGGGACCAAGTAGTCCTCCTCCACGCCATACCCCAGCGCGTCGCCTCGCGTGTACAGCAGCAGCCCCAGCGCGTGCGCGGCGGTGAAGGGGATGACCAGCGTGACGGCTTCGGCCAGCACGCGGGAGATGAGGAAGATGTCCAGCACGCGCAACATCATCGCCACCAGGTGCGTTACCAGGTGGAGGACGCCCAGGAGCATCAGCGCCCCCGCGAGCCGCGTGTAGTCTCGGCCCAGGCGGCGGATGATGCGAAAAGTCGCGGGCAGGTTGAACAGCGTGAAGAGCGGCTGGCGCGAAGCGGTGATGAGGAGCGCCGCGGGGAGCCAGACGGCACCCAGCAGCAGCAGGGCGACCAGCACCGGATCCACGCTCAGCAGCCCCGGGGTGTCCTCGCTCCGGACCCAGGCGCCGAGCGCCGAGGACCCCTCCTCGACGAGCGGGCGCAGCACCAGGACGTAGAGGAGCGCGGGCGTCCAGACGAGGACGAAGGTCACCACGCCGCGGAGACCGGGCAGGATGGCGTCATGGAAGTAGTCGCGGAAGTCGGGCGCGTGCAGCGTCGTCTCTCCGCGGGCCGAAGCTTGCGCCAGCGAGAAGAAGGTGCCCCAGAAGACGCCGGCGTAAATCGTCAGCGGGATGAGGGCCGAAAGGGAGATGGCGATCTCCATCAGCCACCGGAACACGGCCAGGAAGAGGCTGGCAGCCCCCAGGAACTGAAGGCCGGACCGGGAGAAGACGTAGCGCCACGCGCTCTTGAGCCGCTGCGCCAGGGGCACCCTGCTGCGAGGGGTGAACAGGGGCTGCGCCACGTCACCGCACTGCTCGCACGCAATCAGCTCCACGGTGTGGGCTCGCCGCCCCACCACGCAGTCGGGGCAGCGCAGCTCGTCGCATCGTGCACAGCGCCACCCCGCGACGGCGTTCCGGTGCCGCGTGCAGCGAGGCAGGGGCGCTTCCGCTGGAATGATGTTGGGCGACGTAGGGCTCATGGCCCCCAGTCTACGACGCGCCGGGTGACTCGTCCCAGGGGACACCGAGCCACGCCTGATACGCGGCCTTCTGGGCGTCGGTGGGCTGCTCCACGCGGGACAGCCACGCGGCCTCCGCGGGCTTCGTCCCCAGCACCACGGGGATTTCCACGAGGCGGTCGCGGCGGAACACGGTGAGGCGCACCGTCTCGCCGGGCCGCCGCTCCTCGCAGCGGGAGAGCAGGCTGGCGCCGTCCACCTTCCAGCCATCCAGCGCGACCAGGTCGTCCTCCACGTAGAGCCCCGCGTCCTGCGCGGGCGAGCCATCCATCACCACGGAGATGGTGCCGCTGCCCCGCGTGGTGACGCCCAGCCACCCCTTGGGCCTGCCCTCTCCCGTCCTGCCCCGCGGCGGCGGCGTGCCTCCCTTGTCGCTGGCGGCCTCGCGGGGACGGAAGTTCAGCTCCAGGCCCACGTGCGCGAAGACGCCGTAGTCCAGCGGCTCGGTGGTGCGCAGGGCGCGGTCGAAGAAGGGCGCGAGGTCCAGGCCCGCCACCTCGCTCGCCGCGGCCTCCACGCCGTCCTCGGGGACGCCGGAGCCGTCGCCGTGGCGCTGCCACAGCAGGCGCACGACGTCGTCCAGGCTCCGGGCGTCACCGGTGGCGCGGCGAATCTCCAGGTCGAGCAGCGCGGAGACGACCTCGCCCTTGAGGTAGTAGGAGATGGCGCTGTTGGGCGAGTTCTCGTCGGGGCGGTAGTGCTTCACCCAACTGACGAGGGACGCCTCCGCCAGCGTCTGCACGCGGCGCCCCGGCGTGGCATGCAGCGCGGTGAGCGTCTCGCCCAGGCGCGTGAGGTAGCGCTGCGCGGACATCAACCCGGCGCGCCGCACGAAGAGGTTGTCGTAGTAGGCCGTGGAGCCCTCGAAGGCCCACAGCAGCGAGGTGTAGTTCTCCTTCGCGTAGTCGAAGGGCACCAGCGCGCGCGGCTTCACCCGCTTGATGAACCACAGGTGGAAGTACTCGTGCGCCACCAGGGTGAGCAGGTCCTCCCAGCCGCGGTTGGTGGAGAGGCCCGCGCGCGGGAAGAGCAGCGCGGTGCTGGCCTTGTGCTCCAGTCCGCCGCGGCCCCTGTCCGTCAGGTACAGCAGGACCAGGTAGCGCGGCATGGGGAGCCCGCCGAACACCCGGGCCTGGCATTCACAGATGCGCGTCAGGTCCGCGCACAGGCGCTCCGGGTCCTGCAGCGTGTCGCCCCACACCACGACCTCATGCGGCACGCCCTCCACGGTGAAGGTGATGGGCGTGTGGGGACCGGCCTCGAAGGGGCTGTCCACGAGCTCGTCGTAGTCCTGGGCGACGAAGGCGCCGGCGCGCTGGCCCAGCGCGCAGAAGGTCCGCCAGCCCTGGGGCACGTCCACCGTGACGTGGTGCTCCAGCCCGCGCGTGGCCTCTGTGTAGAGGAACGTCGCGGCGCCGTTGAAGTAGGCGTGCGAGCCGTCCAGGTGGTTGGTGCGCACCGTCAGCTCATTCGAGTAGACGCGGTAGCGCAGCGTCACGGCCGCGCCCTGCGCGTCTACCCGCCAGGTGCGCTTGTCCGTGCGGCGCACCGGCAGGGGCGTGCCGTCTGGCGCATGGGCCGTCACGTCCTGCACCTGCCGCGCGAACTCCCGCACCAGGTAGCTGCCGGGCGTCCACACCGGCAGCACGGCGTCCAGCTCGCTGGCGCCACCCGGAAAGGAGGCTTCCACCTCCAGCAGGTGCGTGTGCGGCCGGGGCATGGAGACGCGGTAGCGGACAGCAGGGTGCATGAGCGGTGCCTCTCTCCCCCCGGGACGCAGGTTACTTCGCGCGGACGAGGACGGCGCCGAAGAATCCGTCTGTTCCGTGGGTGTGGGGCGCCAGCCGGAGGAAGGGGCCGGGGCCGACCTTCTCGCCCAGCTCCGGGCCCAGCAGCTCCGCCACCGGCTTCACGGTGTAGTCAGGGTGCTTGGCGAGGAAGTCCTCCACCACGCCCTCGTTCTCCTCCCGCAGCACGCTGCACGTGCCGTAGATGAGCCGGCCGCCGGGCTTCACCATCTGGGCGAAGCGCGCCAGCAGGGCCTTCTGCCGGCCCACGTGCATCTCCAAATCCTCCGGCGTGAGGCGGTAGCGCGCGTCCGGCTTGCGGCGGAAGGTGCCGGTGCCGCTGCACGGCGCGTCCACCAGCACCCGGTCCGCCTTGCCCTTGAGGGGCGTCAGCGCGGCGTCCGCCTCCGGGCCCTCGTGGGGGATGAGCTGCGCGCGCACGTTGTGCACGCCCGCGCGGCGCGCGCGCTTCTTCAGGTCCTCCATGCGGCGCTCATCCACGTCCAGGGCGTGCAAATCTCCCCGGTTCTTCATCTGCGCGGCCAGTTGCAGCGTCTTGCCGCCCGCGCCGGCGCACGCGTCCACCACGCGGGTGGGCGGTGCGTCCACGAGCATGCCGAGCAACTGGCTGCCCTCGTCCTGGAGCTCCAGCAGGCCTTCGCGGAAGCTCTCCAGCGAGAAGGCGTTGATGCGCGTCTCCAGAATCAGGCCCATGGGCGACAGCGGGGTGGGCTTCACGTCCACCGTCTCCGCCTTCAGCCGTTGGGCCAGCGCGTCGCGGTCGCCCTTGAGGAGGTTGGTGCGGGCGACCAGCGGGGCGCGCTCGTTCATCGCCTCCGCGGCGCGCGCGGCGTCCCGGCCGAACGTCTGGAGGAAGCGCTCCGCGAGGAAGTCCGGCAGCGACGCGGCGATGGGGAAGCGCTCCCGGGCGGGCAGGGCCTCCAGCGCGGCGGCGGCCTGGGGCAGCGCGCCCAGGGCCTGGGCGTCCGGGGGCGTCAGCGAGGACTGGCGGGCCACCAGGCCGTGGGGCTCGCCGTAGAGGATGCGCGAGGCGGCCAGCCGGAGGACGTCCTGACGCGACGTCTCCAGGCTGTCGAAGCGCGGGTGGGCGCGCGACAGCAGGAAGTCCACCGTGCGCTGGCGGCGAAGCAGGCCGTAGACGCGCTCGGCCACGGCGCGGCGCTCGTTGGAGTAGAGGTTGGCCTTGCGGCGCAGGGTGAAGTCCAGCGCGCGGTCGGCCATGCGGCCCTCGTGACGGACCGAGCCGTATGCCTCCAGACAGGCCTGGAGGACCAGGTCCTCTCGCAGGGGCCGCTCAGGGCGCTCGGAGGGGGCGGGTTTCTTCCCGGCCGGGGCGCCGGACTTCTTCGGGGCCGACCGCGAGGGCGGGCGGGACTTGCGTTGGGTGGCCATGACGGAATGCGGCTTTGCATTCCCTGGGCCGGGTTGACAAGCGCGGAAAGCAAATCCGCCCCGCCGGGCCCCGGGGCTGCCCGTCCGGGAGGCGGTGGCGGGGCCCCTGAGCGCGGGCAACCGTGCCCGCGCCGGGGATTGGCCGTACTTCCGGCGCCTGGAGAGCAGCCCGCGGCCAGCAGGGCCAGGGAGGCCGGGAGGAGGGTGGCGGTGGGG
>JBKGHI010000137.1:0-22668 GCA_046520405.1 Myxococcus sp. 1LA | reverse complement strand
CGGACGCAGCGCCGCCGTGGCGTCATCCTCGGGGGACTGTGGCGGAGCCGGGGTGGCAGCGCGGGCCGCAAGCCGGTGCGGCGCGGCGGCGACTCCTGCCGCAAACTCCCCGAATCCGAGTCCTCGCCCAGCACGTCCCCCGCCCGGGCCTCCTCGGCCAGCCGCTCCGCGAAGACCTCCTTCACGAAGGCGGACAGGTGCGCGGACGTCGCGGGCGCCTGGTGCTTGCTCAGCCACTCCTCCAGCGCGTGCTGGAGCTGCGCCGCCTCCTGGTAACGCTCCGACAGGTCCTTCGCCAGCGCCTTGAGGACGATGGCGTCCAGGTCCGCCGGCACGCGCGACGTCACGTGCGAGGGCGGCACCACGCGGCACTCCGACACCGCCGTCAGCGTCTGGATGTCGTTGGGCCGCTTGAACAGGCGCGTGCCGGTGAGCAGCTCGTACAGGACGATGCCCAGCGCGAAGATGTCCGCGCGGCAGTCCACCCGCATGCCCGCCGCCTGCTCCGGCGACATGTACGAATACTTCCCCTTCAGCACCCCGGAGCGCGTCACGGTGGCCTGGTCCGCCGCCTTGGCGATGCCGAAGTCCACCACCTTCACCCCCCCCTCGAAATTCACCAGGATGTTCTGGGGGGACACGTCGCGGTGGACGATGCCCAGCGGCCGGCCCGTCGTCGGGTCCGTGCGCTTGTGCGCGTAGTCCAGGCCCGCGCAGGCCTCGATGAGGATGCGGCACACCAGCGGCACCGGCAGCGGCTGCCCCATCAACTCCGAGTGCTTCCACAACTGCCGCAGGTCGTCGCCGTGGATGTACTCCATGGCGATGAAGAAGGAGTCGTCCTGGGCTCCCAGGTCGAAAATCTGCACGACGTTGGGGTGGTTGAGCCGGGCGGCGATGCGAGCCTCGTCCAGGAACATCTTGACGAAGTCGTCGTTCTCCGCGAGGTGCGGGAGGATCCGCTTGACCACCACCCGCTTGTCAGGCTCCGCCCCCTGAGGCCGCGCAAGATAGATCTGCGCCATCCCGCCCGTGGCGAGACGCTTCAGGAGCTGGTACCTGCCATAGGTTTCGATGGACACGGCGACCTGACGACCGGCCCCTGGACAACCACCCTTGGAGTGGCCCCGAGTTCCGGGCGCGGGAAGGACCCGAGCGTAAGCGCACCGGCAAGGAGGGTCAAACCCCCAACTGCTCCCGGAACCGCCTTTGTGGCTATCTCCGGGCGGCCCGCACCTCGCGGGTCTCCCGCATCAGGGTCTCCAGCTCGTCCAGGTGCCGCTTCAGCACCGGCATCAGCACCGGAGCCACGTCCACCCGGTCGAACAGGTCCAGGACCCGGTCCACCTTCCGCTCGATCTCCCCGGCCCGCGCCGGGCTGATTCTCCGCAGCAGCAGGTCCGCGCCGGCCTCCATCAACACCCGGGCCACGGCGTCCCGGGAGGCGAGCGGCTCCTCCCTCCGCTGCCCTTCTCCCTTGATGACGCGCAATCCAGGGGCCTTCCCAGAGGGGCGGGCCGCGCTCGTCATCGTTCCTTCAAAATCCTGGGAGTTCACCGGGTGCCTCCTCGGCAGCTGCAGGTACGACCTCAGGGTACACACCGCGAGGTGACCTCCAATTTTCTGGTCATCCGCACAGGCGGAAGCAGACCTGTAGCACCGGGGACTGACACCACCGTGAAGGGCCGGATGACCGGCCCTTCACGTGGGTTACATCGCGTCGCAGGAGCGGCGGTAGTTGATGGAGATGCGCGTGCCGGCCGGCGGCACCACGTCGAACACCACGCTGTTGGTGGCGGCGTCGTAGGTCCAGCCCGACGTGGACGGCGTCCCGTTTACCGTCACCGTCACGGTGCCGGGCTCCGGCAAGTCGCTCAGCGGGAAGCGCTCCTGCGCGGAGAAGGCCTTGTCACCCACCGCCTGCAGCAGCGGCCGGTAGTCCTCCGCGCAGACGCTCACCACCTCGCCTCCCGTGCGAGCGGTGGCCTGGGCGTAGCGGGTACCGGCGCCACCGGCCGTCGCGCAGCCCTCCGCGGGCGGAGCGATGGCGTAGAAGGTCGCCCGCTGGGGCTGGTTCTGCCCCTTGAGCTGCTGGGCCCAGTCCACATAGGTGTCCACCGCGTCGGGTGAGTGGTCGTCCTCGTCGCTGACGAACAGCACCACCAGCGCGGCCTCCTCGCGCAGGAAGCCCGCGTTGCCGTCGTTGGGCAGCGGCGTGCGCGCGTCATCCGCGCTGTTCACCAGCGGCCGGGACAGCGCGCGGCGCATCGCCTCGAAGCCCTGCTCCACCTCCGCGCAGCGCCCCACCTGCACGTTCTGCTGGAGCTGCTGGGCCAGGTTCGGCGTCGCGTTCGTGAGGATGCGCGGCAGGGAGTTGTCCACGGGGAAGAAGCGGCCCGCCTCGCCGCCCTCCGCGCCGCCCGGGCACGCGTTGGCCGGGTCCGGCGGCGTCACCGGGTGGATGCCCGTGGTCGTCACCGCCACGTTGAGGCTCACGCCCCGATCCAACGCCGTCTGCACGAAGGTGGGAATGGCCTCCACCAGCCGGGGGTGCTCCACCGCCATGGAGGCGGTGTTGTCCACCACCAGCAGCACGTCCACCTTGCTGACGTCCTGCTGGATGAAGGTGTCCGTCTTCTCCACCCGCATCGACGACTCGCCCACCAGCGGAACCATCAGCGGCGCCGGCAAGTCACTGGAGCCCACGTACAGCGGCGACAGGTTCATGCCCGACACCAGGCCGAAGTACTCCACGCCCACCGTGAAGGCCTCGTTGGGCGGCAGCACGAAGGGGATGGGGTCCGGCACCACCGACAGGCCGAACTCCGAATCCGTGGTGCCCGGGCCAATCCACACGTCGTCCACCGTCACCGGCGCGGCGCAGACGTTGAGGAAGTTCACCTCCATGGGCTCGGCGGGGCAGTCCGGCCGCGCCACGCCCCAGTCCATGTAGCGGCGCGACGCCACCAGGCACACCGACTGGGTGTTGGCCACCAGCGGCACCAGCAGCACCGGGTTGGCCGGCTCCATCTGCTCAATCTGCACCGTGCCGGTGAAGTGGCCGCCCGCCACGGGCGCCATGAAGGCCACCTGGAAGCTGAACCAGTCACCCGGGTACATGATGCCGCCGTAGAGGTCGCCGCCCGGCAGCGTGAAGACGCCGCCGCCGTCATCCCGCAGGCGGATGTTCTTCACCGGGCACAGGTCCGCGCCGCGGTTCTCCAGCTTGAGGCCCAGCACCGCGCCCTGTCCGGGCGGGATGGTGCCGAAGTCCAGCGCCTGCGGCGTGAGCGTCAGCTCGCAGGGCGCGTGCGCCTCCGTGTTGCCGCGGAAGTCCATCTGCACCGTGGCGGCGGAAAAGGCGTTGGTGGTCATCACCAGCGCCCCCTCCGCCGCGCGCAGCTCGGTGGGCTCGTAGAAGACCTCCAGGTTGACCTCGCCGCCCGGCGGCAGCGTCACCGGCAGCGCCAGCGGCGTGTGGTTGAACTGGGGCGCCCCACCCTGCTGCGGCAGCCAGTCCAACGTGTTGATGGTGAGGCCGCCCTCGTTGGACGCGCCGCAGTTCTTCACGTTGACGATGACGCGCACCTTCGCGCCGAGCGGCTGCGTGCCGAAGTCATGGAACGACGGAGACACGCACAGCTCGGGCGCGCCGCCGTAGCCGCGCAGCTCCACCGGCGTCGTCGGGTGGCGGCGGCTCTCCACGTGGTACAGCGCGGTGTCCTGCGCCGCGCCCTGGTGGTCCGGGCTGTAGCGGAACGTGAAGGTCCGC
Organism: Myxococcus sp. 1LA; assembly: GCA_046520405.1. Lineage (GTDB taxonomy): Bacteria > Myxococcota > Myxococcia > Myxococcales > Myxococcaceae > Myxococcus. The sequence continues at coordinate 18,896 of JBKGHI010000137.1, read as the reverse complement.
ACCTCGCCGGGCTGGAGCACGAAGGGGAAGCCGGCGTTGTTCTGGGTGAAGGACGCGTCGCGGCCCTCCAGCGTGAGCTGCGTCACCGCCACCGGCTCGGTGCTGATGTTTCGGATGCTCGACTCGCGCACCGCGTCCCGGTCCACGGGCACCGCGCCGAAGTCCAGCACCGCCGGCTCGGCCACCACCGCGCGCTCCAGCGCCTCGGCGGCCACCTGCACCGTCACGTCCGCGCAGCCGCGGCAGGGCGACACCGCCAGCGCCACCTGCTTGCGGCCCACCCGCACCGGGTGGAACGTCACATTCAGCTCCCGGCTCTCACCGGGCGCCAGCGTCACCGGCTCCACGCTGAACTCGTCGCGGTCCGCGCCCACCAACTTCGGCGTCACCTCCACCGGCAGCTCCGTGGGGTTGTCCAGCCGCAGCGGCAGCGTCTTCGTGGCGTCCGCCTCGATGCGGCCAAAGTCCAGCCGCCGCGGCGACACGCGGGCCCAGGCGTCCACTCCGCTCCCCGTCAGGGGGATGCGCAGCAGCGGCTCGATTCGCGTGTCCGAGCGCACCACCAGCATCGCCGGCTGCGCCCCTTCCACGGGCGGCGCGAAGCGCACGCGCAGCGAGCACGCGCTGCCAGGCTGCAGGCTGTGAGGCCCCTCATGGGTGAACTCGGCGCGGTAGGCGCCTTCCGGCCCCTCCACCCAGACCTCGTTCACATCTACGGGAGCGCGGCCCACGTTGCGCAGCGAAATCTCCGCTTCGCGCGCATCGAAGATGGCCACCCGCTCGAAGTCGACGCCACCAGGCGTCGCCGCCAGCCGTCCGTCCGCCAGCGCCGAACGCTCGCGGTCCGCACAACCGGCCAGCAAACCCACCACCGCGAGGGCGACCCAGCCCCAGCGCCCTGTCATGGCCCACCCCTTCCCCACTACCGTCAACCTTGGCCGCCGCGTTCCTCACACGGAGGACGGCGATAGGAACGGTGGCGAAGCTAGGCACCCACTTCAGGGTGAGCAACCAGCCACACGTGGGTAACCCCGCGCCCAGGGGTGGGTGGGTGTCCGGTAATCAAATCTTTGGAATGCGCAATGTCTTGCTGATCATCGCGCTTCCGCTGGCCACGAACATCAGCGCCAACGGATGCAGCACCAACGGCCCCACGCGCCACTCACCGCCCCACAGGTCCGGCCCGATGCGCCCCGCCCACGTCGCCGCGGCCATCACCATCACCAGCGCCAGGCTGGTGGGGATGGGCGTGCCCTCGAAGTACTTCACCTTCCCCGTCTCGTCCGACAGGTCCGCCGAGGTGACGTTGAAGCGCGCCAGCCGGCTGATGCCACACGCCACGAAGTAGAGGAGCGCCGCCACGTCCAGCGAGCCGCGCATCCCCACCGCGAAGGCCAGCGCCGCCGGGGCCATGCCGAAGGAGATGACGTCCGCCAGCGAGTCCAGGTCCGCGCCCAGCGGCGACTTCTTGAAGCGCCACCGCGCGATGCGCCCGTCCATGACGTCCATCACCAGCGCCACCGGCATCAACCCGAAGGCCACCCACAACCAGTTCACGTCCCCGGACGCCAGGTACTGCATCGACGACAGGATGGCGCCCGCCCCCGCGAAGCCGTTGCCCAGCGTCACGAAGTCAGCGAGCACGAACGTGCGAATCATCGAGAAGTGGCGGCGCGGGCGGCGGGCACGGGACGGCTCGGTCGACATATGCGCGATTTCCTACCACACCCCTCCCGCGTGGCCGGTAGCTCGTTCTTGGCACACCGCGTTGTGCCCGCTGGTGTGAGAAATCAATCCAGTTCCAGAAACATTTTGACGGTGTGATCAGCCGATCCCTACGCTCGACGACTGTCATGCAACCAAAACTTCCCTCGCCCCTCCGGCGCGGTGTGTTCCAGCGCACCCGGAACACCCGCTGGCAGTTCTCCCTCCTCGCGGGCCTCGGCCTGCTGTTCAGCTCCGCCTGTGGTGACGACGACGACGAAGGCACGCCTCAAACGCCCACGCCCACCTACGAAGCCACCATCCGCCGCACCGCCCACGGCGTGCCCCACATCACGGGCAAGAACATGGGCAGCGTGGCGTACGGAAACGGCTACGCCTTCGCCCAGGACCACGTCTGCATCCTGGCGGATCAGATTCTGAAGGTCCGCGGCGAGCGCGCCCGCTACCTGGGCCAGGGCCCCGGCAGCACCTACGCGGGCAGCGACTTCGCCTACCGCGCGCTGGGCATCCACGACCGCGCCAAGGCCCGGTTCGGCCAGCAGTCCGCCAACGTCCAGGCGATGCTCAAGGGCTACGCCGCCGGCTACAACCGCTATCTGGAGGAGACGCCCAAGGACAAGCTCCCCGCGCCCTGCACCAACGCCGCGTGGGTGAAGCCCATCTCGGAGGTGGACCTGCTGGCGTATGCCTTCAGCGTGGCGCTGACGGGCAGCAGCTACCAGCTCATCCTCGCCATCGCCGCGGCCACCCCGCCGGACGTGACGGCGGAGGCCATTGGCACGCCCGCGCGCGACCACGTGAAGGTCACCCGTCCTGAGTTCCACCAGGTCGGAAGCAACGGTTGGGCCATTGGCCGCGAGCGCTCCGCCACCGGCCACGGCATGGTGGTGGCCAACCCGCACTTCCCCTGGGAAGGCGAGCTGAAGCTGTGGGAGAGCCACCTCACCGTCCCGGGCCAGCTGGACATCTACGGCGTGGGCCTGCTGGGCGTGCCCGCGGTGCTCATCGGCTTCAACAACGACGTGGCCTGGACGCACACCTTCTCCTCCGGCCAGCGCATGACGCTGTACGGACTCCGCCTGGTGCCGGGCAAGCCGACCTCGTACCTGTACGACGGCGAAGAGCGGGAGATGACCTTCAAGGACATCAACATCCTGGTGAGGCTCGACAACGGGCTGCTCCTCAACGTCAGCCGCCGCATCTACTTCAGCCACTACGGCCCCATCATCTCCATCCCCGGCACCGCGGAGTGGACCGAGCAGTCCGTGCTCACCTACCGCGACGCCAACCTGGAGAACGACACCCTGCTGGGCCAGTTCCTGGGCATGAACCAGGCGAAGAGCCTGGACGAGTTCAAGGCCGTCTACGCGCGTGAGCAGGGCATCCCCTGGGTCAACACCATGGCGGCCGACCGCGCCGGCAACACCTGGTACACGGACGCCACGCCCACGCCGAACCTGTCCCCCGTGGCGCTGGCCACCTGGAACGCCGCTCGCCAGGGCCTGGACCCGGCCACCACCCTCCTCTGGAACCAGATGGGCCTGGTGCTGCTGGACGGCAGCACCAGCCGCAACGAGTGGCTGGACGAGGAAGGCGCCCGCAGCCCGGGCCTGGTGCCCTTCAGCAAGGTGCCCAAGCTGGACCGCACCGACTTCGTCTTCAACGCCAATGACAGCTACTGGCTGGCCAACCCCGCCGAGCCGCTCACGGGCTTCTCGCCCATGCACGGCCTGGAGGACGTGGCCCAGACGCCGCGCACCCGCCTCAACGCGGTGATGCTCACCGAGGTGGCCGAGGGCGGCGCCTCCGGCGCGGACGGCAAGTTCACCCGCACCGAGCTGCAGGACGCCATCCTCAACAACCGCGGCATGACCGCCGAGTTGCTCATCGACGACGTGGTGGCCCGCTGCACCGGCCAGACGACGGTCCCCTTCGGCAACGGCACCGTGGACATCAGCCAGGCCTGCGCGCTGATCGCCAACTGGGACCGCCGCTACAATGTGGACAGCGTGGGCGCCATCGTCTGGCGCGAGTTCGCCGGCGCGTTCACCTTCGCGGAGCTGACGGGGAGCCCGGCCCTGTACGCCCAGCCCTTCGACGCGGCCAACCCCATTGCCACGCCCCACACGCTGGCGCCCGCGCCCGCCGAGGGCGTGGACCCGGTGCTGACCAAGCTGGCGCAGGCGGTGGACACGCTGACGCGCGCGGGCCTCTCGCTGGACCAGCCGCTGGGCGAGGTGCAGTTCACCCCGCGCGTGAGCGGCGAGCGCATCCCCATCCACGGCGGTGGCAACTACGACGGCGCGGCGAACATCGTGGGCTTCGGCACGCTCAAGTCCACCACGCCCGCCTCCGAGGTGAACAGCGCCACGCGGCAGGTCATCAACGGGCGCACCGGCCTGGCCAACGGCGGCTACGTGGTCAACAACGGCAGCAGCTTCATCATGGCCATGGAGTTCACTGACACGGGCGTGGCGGCCAGCGCGCTGCTGACCTACAGCGAGTCCAGCGACCCGGCGTCGGAGTACTACGCGGACCAGACGCGGCTGTTCTCCCAGAAGCAGTGGCGGCCCATCCTCTTCACCGCCGAAGAGGTCGCCGCCGCGCCGGCCGAGCAGCTCACGCTCACCGGCGACTGACGTCCCTTCCGGCCCCCGATTCGTCGGGGGCCGGACACCCCGCGGCCCTTCGGGGCACTGTCTGGCCGCGGATGTCCGCCCCGCAGTCCGATTCCATCCGCTCCCAGGACGCGCGCCAATGGGTGCGCAGACCGCCAGACTCCGCCGTTCGTACTGGCAAGGGGGCACCGGGATTTTCCGGTGGAATCAGCGCAGCAGCAGGGGGACATCATGGCCACACCCGTCTACAAGACCGCCATCATCGGCAGAGTGTTCTTCCTCCGGTGGGAGGCGCCGCCCAACCAGGAGGAGATTCACGCCGTCTTCCAGCAGATGAAGGGCGTGCACGAGCAGCTCCAACACCCGCTCGTCCTCGTCGCCAGCCTCTCACCGAAGTCCTCCGTGCCCAATTCGGAGCAGCGGCGCAACCTGTCCACCTTCCATTCGGACGCGCGCCCGCTCTTCACGGAGATTCACGCCATCGTCGAAGGCAATGACCTGCAATACAACCTGCAGCGGGTCATCATCTCCGGCATCAACCTGGTGACGCGCACCTTCGATGAGACGTTCCACCGCGTGCACAAACACGCCGACCTGGTCGCGCCCTTCATCGGAAAGAGCCTGGGCGTGGACGGCGTGAAGGTCATCGAGGAGGCCCGGGCGCGCGGCGTGGTGTGAGCCGCCCGCCCTTCCGCGCGCGCCGTCAGCGCGTGGACGGAGCCCCCGAGACGAGGGGCTCCGGAGCGTCCCGCCCGGGCAGGGCCGGCGCGGCGGTGCCCCGGACGAAGCAGTGGTCGAAGAAGTCCACGTAGAGGTACTCCGGCCAGGACACCATGGACCGGGGCCCTCGCATCACCGCGCGCGTCAGCTCCGTCACCATCATCCCCGCGGCGCTCGTCGCCCCCACCACGCAGGTGGGCGCGTGGCCGCGGCCCTGGTAGCACGCGTCCATGTACTCGCGGAGCATGTAGCTGCCCAGGTGGGGGATGATGGCGGGCAGGTCGATGCGGCCGTCCGGGAGGATGTACAGCGCGTCGTACAGCGGCGCGTCCGGCTGGAAGACGTGCAGCGCCGCGCCGAAGCCCAGCATCAGCCCCGTCATCACCGGCACGCCGCGCAGGCGGCACGCGCGGTGGAGCACCTGCTTCTCCCGCGCCCCCGCGATGTCGATGACCTCCACCACGTAGTCCACCGGCGGCAGCGCGCCGCCCCCATCGAGCACGTCCTCCACGTTCGCCTCGGTGATGCCCTCCGGCACCTGCCGCAGCCGCAGCGCCGGGTGGATGTCGCGGCACATCCGCCCCACCACCTCCACCTTGGAGCGGCCCAGCGTGCTCTCGAAGCAACCCACCTGCCGGTTCATGTTGTGGCGCTCGTAGACGTCGAAGTCCGCCAGCGTCACGCTCCCGAAGCCCAGCCGCGCCAGGTCCACCGCGCACTGGCCGCCCGCGCCGCCCACCCCCGCCACCAACACATGCGTGCGTGACAGTTTGTCCAGCGTGTCCGCATCCACCACCCCTAGATTGCGCTGGAACCGCTGCTCGACCATGGGCCGTCTCCGGTTGGAGTCTGGCTTTCATGTGCGCCCCTCCCCAGGAGGGTGGCGAGAGCCCCACGGGCGCGTGTGTTCAGCACCCCGCCCACGTCGCCTGGTGCCGTCTGGACCCCGTCAGTCCGCCCGTACTGGAGAGCTAATCCGCTCTTGCCCGTTCTGCGCACCTGTGGTCATTTGAGTGCGCTCGTCCCCCACGCCTCTCAATCCCTGCCGGTCTTCCCTCGTGACACCCCGGAAGCCGCACCGGTGATGCGCGAGCTTCAGCGATGAAGCATGCGCGGAAGTACCCCACGCCTCATGGGATGTCAGAGGTTCGATCCAGAGTGGCCTTCACCCATGAAGTCCCTGCCTGGAGAACACTCCAGGAGTTACAGGGGTTTATTGATTGGCGTGAATTCTGCTCAGGGGCGGCACGTCAGGGGCGTCATGGGCCGGCGGTATCTCGACACCCCCGAACATCTTCAGCCGATCCGAGGTCTGTATGCGTTCCGTGTTCTTCCTCTGTGTCTCGTTGGCATGTCTGTCGTTGGCTCGAAGCGCCCAAGCGGCGCCCGCCGATGACATGCGACGCGCTGTCTCACAGGCCGCGTCCCTCCAGGGCGTGGCGCTGGCGGATGACGCCGTGGGCAGCGCCGCGTTCCTGGGCTCCAGCAATTCGGGAGGCGGCGAGCGCGTGGCGCTCTTCGGCGACGTGGCCCACTACCGCTACCGCCTGCGGGTGGGGCCAACGGAACACGACGTCGTCACCCTGCACCGGGTGGTGAAGGAGGACTGGGCGTGGCGGCCGGCGCGCTCCACGCGCGCGGTGTTCATGGTGCACGGCGACGGGTGGGGCTTCGAGGCCGCGTTCCTCTCCAGCATCGGCTCGGCCTACGTGCCGCCGGAGCAGTCGTTGGCGGCGTACCTGGCGCAGGAGGGCGTGGACGTGTGGGGCATCGACCTGCGGTGGGCGGGGGTGCCAGCGGAGACGCAAGATTTTCGTTTCATGAGGACCTGGACGCTGGAAACGCACGCGGCCGACGTCGGCGTGGCCCTGGGCGTGGCGCGTCTGCTGCGGCTGGCGGGCGGCAACTTCCTGGGCAACATGCACCTGCTGGGCTGGAGCCGTGGCGCGGTGGTGGGTTACGCGTACCTCAACCGCGAGGCCCGTCTGCCGCGCGGGCTGCGCCAGGTGGACGGCTTCATCCCCATGGACATGGCGGTGCGCTTCTCGCCGCAGGACGCGCAGCAGCGGGCGTGGGCCTGTGAGCGCTACGAGGCGCTGAGCGACGCGCGTCAGGCGGGGCGGCTCGAAGGCGGCCTGCTCGGGCCGGCGCCGGGCATCATGCTGCAGGCCATTGGCCAGCTCGCGGCGATTGCCCCGTCCCAGCCGTCGCCGCTGGTGCAGCCCGACATCTTCGGGCCGGGCACGGGCGTCCCCACCAACCGCAAGCTGGCCATCGTCGCCGCGGGCGCCACCAGCGTCCTCTTCGCGCCGCTCCAGCCCATTGTCCCGGGCTACCACCTGCTGGGCAGCACGCCGGACGCCATGGGCCTGCCGGAGCAGCTCTCCTTCACCCGCGAGGGCTACCTCTTCGAGTACGGCCAGCGCGCGGCCCCCTTCCAGAGCCTCAACGAGGTGGTGGAGACGGAGGCGTGGGCCTGCGGCATCGACGTGCCCCACGACGACCGCCTGCGCGATGTGAAGGTGCCGGTGCTGTACGTGGGCGCCGCGGGCGGCGTGGGCCGCTATGGCGAACACAGCGTGACGCTGCTGGGCAGCCGCGACGTCACCATTCTCAACGTCCGCACGCTGCCGGAGGCGCGCGCGCCCTGGACTTCGGGCACGCGGACCTGTTCCTCGCGGACGACGCGCGCGCGCGTGTCTGGAAGCCGCTGCTCCAGTGGGTCCGCACCCACTGACGCGCCAAGGGTTAGCCGTCGCCCTTCCACAAGCCGTGGCGCCGGGCCCGCCGGCCCAGCGTCACCGCGTCCATCCCCAGCGCCACGGCCGCGCGCCGCAGCACCCCGCCGTGGCGCTCCAGGGCCTCGCGGATGAGCTCCCGCTCCACCCGCTCCAGCCGCGCGCGCAGCGAGCCATCTCCCCCCGGCTCGTTGCGCAGCGCCATGGAGGCCCCCAGCACCGGGGGCAGCAACCTGCGTGACACGACTTCTCCCGGGCGGGAGAGCAGCACCGAGCGCTCCATGACGTTGCGCAGCTCGCGCACGTTGCCCGGCCAGGCATAGGCTCGCAGCGCGTCCACCGCGTCCGGCGCGATGCCACTGGCCGAGCGGCGCAGGGTGCGGTTGAACAGCTCCAGGAAGTAGAGCGCCAGCTCCGGCACGTCCTCCGGCCTGTCCCGCAGCGGAGGGATGTCCACCGTGAAGCTGTTGAGCCGGTAGAAGAGGTCCGCGCGGAAGCGGCCGGCGCGCACCTCCTCGCCCAGGTCCTTGTTGCTGGCGGCCACCACGCGCACGTCCACGTGGCGCACCTGGGTGCCGCCCACCGGGCGCACGTCCCCCGTCTCCAGCACGCGCAGCAGCTTCGCCTGGAGGTTGGCGGTGGTGTTCTCGATTTCGTCCAGGAAGATGGTGCCGCCGTTAGCGAGCACGAAGAGGCCGGGATGGTCCGCCACCGCGCCCGTGAAGGAGCCCTTCACGTGGCCGAACAGCTCGCTCTCCAGCAGCGTCTCCGACAAGGCGCCGCAGTCCTGCACCACGAGCGGCACGTCCCCACGGCCGCTGAGGCGGTGGAGGATGCGCGCCAGCACCTCCTTGCCCGTGCCCGTCTCGCCCTGGAGCAGCACGGCCACGCGGTGCGGCGCCACCAGCCGGATGAGATCCATCACCCGCTGCATCGCGCCGCTGCGGAAGCCCACCTCTTCCCCGCCTCGGACACCGGGCGCTGGCGGCAGCTCCTGCGACAGCGCGCGCTCGCGCAGCAGCTGCGCTCCAGCTCCAGCGCCAGGCGCAACTGCTCGGTCCGCACGCCGTGCTCACGCCCCGCCTGGAGCACCACCTGCCGCAGGGCCTCCGGCGTGGGCGCGGGCCCGAGCGCCCGGAAGATGCGGCCGGCGTTGAAGAGCGCCACCAGCCGGTCGGGCGCGGCGGGCGCGCAGTAGACGATGCGTGACGCCAGGTCGCTGGGCGGCCCCGCGCCGGAAGGGTCCGCCTCCGCGCGCCGGGCGGCCATGGACTCCACCAGGGAGAGCGCCTGCTCCTCGTCGTGTCCGCACACCACCAGGCACGCAGCGTCCCCTCGCGTCACCAGCGCGTGGGCCTCCGCCGGGGCAGCGGCGAAGTGAAGCTTGGCCACGCCTTCCAGCGCGGCGTTCACCGCGCGCGCCTCCTCCTCCGTGGCGAAGGCCACCACCACCTGGAGGTGCGACGAGGCGAGGTAACGCGCCAGCTTCACGCCGTCCGCTTCCTCGAAGGCGCGGAAGCTCACCCCCAGCGCCGCCACCGCGCCGGACGCGTCGTGCCGCCACCGCACCATGCCGCGCACGCGGATGTGCTCACCCGAATCCGGCAGCGAGAACGACAGCTCCACGTCCTCGCCCTCACGCGGCCCCTCGGAGGCCGCGAGCGGCGTGGCGATAAGCCCGATGCCCGTCTCGCTGATGTTGACGGCCCAGCACCCATGGAGCGCGGGCTGCGTCACCACCTTCACGTACAACGGCTTGCGTTCGCTTCGAGGGGCGTAGGCGGACACAGGCCGCGTCATGACCACCGCAGTCTACTTGAGGGATGAAGCGACGTTGAGAATTTGCGGCGCGAGAAGATCCGCCAGCCATCACTCAAGCCATGTAGGCAAAGGTCATGAACGGCGGGGGCGGCGGAAGGTATCAACAGGCAGCCGAGCCTGTCTCACGACTTGAGACACGCCCTTGTCGCTCCCCCTGCCCCGCCGCTGCTGGCATGCTGAGGGCCGCTTCATGGTCACCGCAGACGGCACCTCCTCCAGCTCCGGCCAGACGCTCCGGATTGCCCAGAAAGTCCCACGCACGGAAGCGGAGGGCCCGGGTGTGCGCTACGCCCTCTGGGTCCAGGGTTGCCCCTTGCGCTGCCCGGGGTGCTGCAACCCGGAGATGTTCGCGACGGAGCGCGGCACGGTGGAGACGGTGGAGGCACTGTCCCGGCAGATTCTGGCCACGCCCGGCATCGAGGGCCTCACCCTGCTGGGCGGCGAGCCCTTCTCCCAGTCCGCCCCCGCCGCGGAGCTGTGTGAGCGCGTCCGCGCCGCCGGGCTGAGCGTCATGGTCTTCACCGGCTACACGCTCGCGGAGCTGCGGGCCCAGGGACGGGCGGACGTGGACCGGCTGCTGGCCACGGTGGACCTGCTGGTGGATGGCCGCTTCGAGAAGGAGCAGCCGGAGACGGCGCGGCGGTGGATTGGCTCGCGCAACCAGGTGATGCACTTCATCACCGGCCGCTACTCGCCGGAGGACGCGTGTTTCACCGCGCCCAACACGGCGGAGGTGCACTTCGTCGGCGGCAAGCTCGTCATCAACGGCTGGCCCGCGCTGGCCGACCGGCTCCGTCCATGATTCGCGTCGCCCCGTCCGAAGTCGAGCTGCTCACGCTCGCCCGCGCCATCGTGGGCCTGAGCCCGTATGCCCCCGTGGAGGATCTGCTCCGCGACCGACACCACCGTCCCGGCCAGGTTCAGCCCCGGCGCGATGCAGGCCCTGCGGGACACGCTCGCCAAGGGCAGCGTACTCGCGCTCGCCCGGTGCGGCGGCTGGCGGCAGCAGCACACCCTGCGCGACGGGCAGATGCGCTCCGGCCGGCTCTGGGAGCGGCACGCGCCGCCCGCCCTGCGCTTCTCGCCGCTCACCTTCCGCGTCCTGCGGTGGATGCTGGAACAGCCCCTGACGAAGCATGGGGCCATGCCGCTCGACGTGGACGAAGCGCCCACGCTCGCCGACGAGCTGTTCCTCTATCTCAGCTGTCGCCTGGTGGCCGGTACGACGTGCGCGCCAGCCCTGGGCGCCCAGCCGCTCTTCCGCCGCTCCGCCCTCTGCTGGCTGGGCTTCCCGGAGCAGTTCGAGGCGCACCGCCCGGCGCTCGACGCCGCCGCCTTCGCGCCGCTGCTGGTGGACGGCGCCTGGTTGTTGGAGGCGCTGCGCCTGGAGCTGGTGAAGCGCTGGCGAGGACTGGAGGAGTCCAAGCGCGTCATCGCCGCCCCCGCAGAGGCCCTGGCCCTGGGCATCGCGCAGGAGGCCGTGCTCGCCGCGTTCCTGGACGCGGTGGATGGCGCGGGCCGAAGAGACCTCGCGGGCTTCCTCGTCGAAGCGGCGCGTCCGTTGATGGAGCAGCCCGCCTCTCGGTGGGTGGAGGGGCTGTCCTCCTCGGCGACCTTGTCCTCGCGCGCCGAGGCGGCCCGGGCCGCCGCCGCCTTCCTGCGCGCCCTGGGGCGGCTGGCGCGCTGGGACGCCGAGCACCGCGCCGTGCGCTTCTTCGACGACGACTACGACACCGCCCAGCACCTGCTGTCCGAGTGGAACACCTTCGGCGAAGCCGGCTTCCGCCGCGCCGAGGACCACGCCCGGCAACTGGCCACCGGCCTCACCAGCGCCAGCGGCGCTTCCGCTGCACCTCCACCTTCCTCCACCGGGAGCGCCCCATGAGCCGCGCCTACCGAGTCTCCGTCTCCGAGTCCCTCAACCGCGTGGTCCAGGCCGAGGACGGCCTCTGCTCCAAGCTGGAGCTGCTCCCCCTCCTGTCACAAGCGGAGCTGGCCGGGCTGCTCGCGGCGGAGCTGGCGAACCGGGGCTTCACGCAGGAGGGGGATGTCGCCCTGCGCACGGAGGCGGATGGCGTCCGCATCGCCATCGACGTCACCACCGGCGACGTCAGCGTCACGCTCAGCGGCGAGCAGGCGGTGGAGCTGAAGGCCCGCGGCGAGTTGGCCGTGGAGAGCCCGCATGAGGTGGAGCAGGCGAAGCTGAAGGCCCAGGACCTGGCGCGCGCCAGGCTGGAGGACGCGGCGGACGTCGCCACGGAGACGCTGCGGCAGCAAGTCACGCAGAAGCTCGAAGGCCGGCTGCGCGACCTCAAGTCGGAGCTGGACGCCATCTCCAACAAGGTGACGGCGGAGGCGCTCAAGGTGCGCGCCGGGCAACTGGGCACCATCGAGGAGGTGCACGAGGACGCGGCGACGGGCTCGCTCACCATCAAGGTGCGCGTATGAGTCAGCGCATCCCCGAGGAGTCGCTGCCCACCGAACTCTCGCCCTTCGCCGCCGTCGAGGCCGCCTATCCCGCTGAGCTGAACCGCGTCTGCGAGGCGCTGCTGCGCGGGCTGCCCGTCATGGTGGAGGCGGACAAGGAGCTGACGCCCTACTTCTACAAGTGCCTGAGAGACAGGCTGAAGAAGGACGGCAAGCAGTTCCTCTACCTGGACGGCCGCACCGCGCAGGAGCCGCCCCCGGGCATGCCCATCCCCAGCATGATGGCCACGCTCATCGCGCAGCTCCGGGACGCGGTGCGAGGCGCGGTGCGGGAGCGCATCGTCGTGCTGCCCCACCTGGACCTGCTCACCACCAGCAGCGGCGGGCTCACCAGCGAGGCACGCGAGGTCATCCCCCTGCTGTACGAAAACCCGGAGATGGTCTGGGTCGGCTTCAAGGACCCGTCCTTCGCCGTGCCACGTGTCATCGAGAACCTCTTCCCCCACAAGGAGAGCATCCTCGGCGTGGGGCGGGACAGGTTGCGCAACCTCATCACCCAGCGAGAGTGCCGCAAGTTCGGCCGGGGCCTTCAGCCCTACGCGCTCTACAAGCACGTCTCCGGCGTCAATGCCGTGCGCCTGCGTCGGCTGCTGGGCGCCATCACCGGAGAGGACTACCCCGCCAACGCGAAGCCCGCGTATGCGCAGTTGCGCTCGGCCACGCTCACCGGCGCGCTCAGCGTTCCGGAGCTGGAGTTGCACGGCGACATTGGCGGCTACGCCAAGGTGAAGCAGCGGCTCCAGCAGGAGATTCTGGACGTCCTGTCCCACAAGGACACGCTGAGCGACCCTGAGGCCGTGAAGCGCGTGGAGGCGCTGCTGCCGCGCGGGATGATTTTCTGGGGACCTCCCGGCACCGGCAAGACGCTCTTCGCCAAGGCCATGGCCTCCGCGTTGGGCGCGGCCGTCCAGGTGGTGAGCGGCCCCGAGCTCAAGAGCCGCTGGGTGGGCGAGAGCGAGGAGAACCTCCGTCAGATTTTCGTCCGCGCGCGGCAGGCGGCGCCCAGCATCATCGTCTTCGACGAGCTGGACTCCTTCGCGTCGGCGCGTGGCACGTACACCGGTTCGGGCGTGGAGCACTCCATGGTGAACCAGCTCCTCACGGAGATGGACGGCTTCCGCAAGGAGGAGCTCGTTTTCGTGGTGGGCACCACCAACTTCGTGGAGTCGCTGGACCCCGCGCTGCTTCGCCCGGGCCGCTTCGAGTTCCAGCTCTGCATCCCCTACCCCAACAGCGCGGACCGGCGCGCCATCCTCTCCATCTACAACCAGAAGCTGGGTCTGGAGATGACGGAGCGCGCGATGGACTTCGCGGTGAAGCGCACGGGTGACCGGGTGGAAGGCACCGGCACGCGTTTCTCCGGTGACCACATCCAGGCGCTGTGCCGGACGCTCGCGCGGCGGCGGCTCCGCCAAGGCGCCCAGGGTCCCACCGAGGCGGTGGACGTGGAGCGCGCTCTCACGGAGTTCCTGGACCGGCCGGAGCTCACGCCCGCCGAGGAGCGCGTGGTGGCCACGCACGAAGCCGGGCACGCGGTGTGCGCCCTCTTCTGCGAGCACGCGCCCGCCATCGACCGCATCAGCATCCGAGGCGACCTTGCGGGCTCGCTAGGCCATGTGCAGTACGCGGACCCGGCGCACCGGTACGTCGTCACGCGAGGCCAGTTGCTGGACAGCATCTGCATGCTCTTCGGCGGCCGGGAGGCGGAGGCGCTGCTGCTGGATGACCTCTCCCTGGGCAGCGCGCACGACCTGGAGCGCGCCACCGAGATTGCACGCGAGCTGGTGGAGGACCTGGGCATGGGCGGCGACGGCGTGGCCGTGCGCCGCTACGACACGCCGGGGCGGCAGGGGGAGCGGCACGCCCTGTCCGACGCGACGCGGAGCACGCTGGAGGCCGCCATCCAGGAAGTCCTGGCCGTTCAGCGCACCCGGGCCCGGGATATCCTCCGTCGCGAGAAGGAGCGGCTCGTGGCCCTGAGGGATTTGCTCATCGAACGCAAGGTGTTGGACCGCGAGTCCTTCACCCATCTGGTGCCCGCGTCCGTGGCACCCCGGAAGGAGCCCGCGCTTGGCTAGCCTCATCCTCCGCCTCCAGGTGGACCCGGCGACGGGCCGCAAGGACGTCATCATCCAGTACGAGAGCGAAGCGGACGCGCTGCCCATGGAGCATGAGGACGAGCACCGCCGGCTCGTGGACTCGCTCATCCAGGGAGGCACGCTGAAGGCCTCCGAGCTGGGACGCGTCATCGTCCGGCGCGACACGCCGTCGGGCCAGTCGGCCGAGCCCACCTCCACCCCCGAGGACGCCTCCGAAAAGGTCGGCCAGAAGGCCTGATGTCCATGCTCGTCTTCACCAGTGAGGAAGCGCTCCACCTGGCGCTGACCTCCGGACTCGTCCCCGCTGAAGTCCAGGCCGCTCCCGCCCGCTACCACCGGACGCCCGACGGCGCGCTTCATGTCCTGCCTGAGGCGAAGCTCTCGGAGGAGGCCCTGGCTCGCCTCGCGTCCCTCGGCGTCCAGGTGACGCGGACGCGCGCGAAGGAGGCCACGCCCGTCCTCTGCTGGGCGGAGCTGGTGCGGGCGCGGCGCGTGCCCTTGGAGAGCGCGCCCACCGGTCCGGTGCTGTTCCTCCCACCCAACGCGGAGGCGCTGCTTCCCCTCGCAGGCGAAATGCTGCGCCTGGGATGCGACCGGCAGGAGGTGTGCTTCGCGCAAACAGCCAAGGGGCATGAACCGCGTGCCTTGCTCCGCGCGGTGGCGCCGCCCTACTTCACGCTGACGAGCGCGCTGGACACCTCGGGCCCGCTGCGGGCCTTCGTTCCCGCCGTCCCGGGGCAACACACCGTCTGGGTGGAGGTGGGCTACACGCATCCGCTCGCGCGCACGTTGCAAGCGCCTGCGGGGACCTTGCTGCTCATCCGCGGTGACGCGCCCTGGATGACCGCGCCGGACGGCCCGTGGACGGACATGTATCAACACACCGACCTGCGGCTTCCGGCGCCCAGCGAGGACTGGACGCCCGCGCCCACGCCGGGCCGGCTGACGGTGCCGCTGCGCCTCACGCGGGCCGCGCGCACGGAGCCCGCGAGCCTCTGGGTGCTACGCGAAAACGCGCTCGCGCAGGTGGAGTCCCTGGTCCACACGCTACCGGAGCCACTGCTCGCGCAGCTTCGCTTCGCCGTCACCGGGCCACCGGAGACGCCTTGCATCGTGCTGCGTGCCCGGGCGGGCCGGGAGCGGCCTCCGGAGTTGGGACTGTCGGGCATGGCGTACGCGCCGCTGCCGCAGCTCGCGGACCTCTTCCTGCCGTGTGATGGTCTGCTGGAGCCGCCCGTGCGCAGAGACAGGCTGCGCGCGTTGCTGGTGCCCCAGGCCGACACCGTGACGTGGCTCCACCCCACCGGGGGCGGCGGCTTCCGCGCGGAGCGGCTGCCGGAGTCCGCGTTCCACCCGCTCGACACATGGGTGGACTACGTCGTGGACGCCAACGCCGACGCACTCGAGCCTTGGGTCCGGAGCGCGAGCTTCGACTTCGCCGCCTTTGAGGTGGCGGAGGGTGAGTGGCAGTCCGCGGCCCGTGCGGCGCAATCGGACGAAGCGGAGGACAAGAGCCCGAAGAGCACGCGCCGAAGCCGCCGCGCGGTGACGACTCCTGCCGAAGCCCCCGCGAGCCCGCCCCCCATCGTCGCCGTCCGTGTCGCGCAGCCCGCGCCCACGGGTGTCCGCCTGGCGCCGCTCACGCCCGCGCAGGCCAACGCGGTGGAGGAGGAGCTGACTTCGCTGGAGAAGTCCTTCCTGGCCCTGGAGGTGCCCGCGGATTCGCCTCAGCGACAGGAGCTGTGGACTCGCATGGCGGAGCTGAATGTCCGGTTGGGCCGCAAGCGTGACGCGAGCCTGTGCTGGACGCGCGCGCTGTGGTCCGCGTCCGACACCGAAGCCGCCGAGCTGGCACGGCGCTGGGCCGACTCAGAGACCGAGGGAGGCGCCTCCCCCGCCGAAAGGATGGCGGCCACCACGCCCACGGGCGATGACGTGCGCGGCATCGCCAGCAGCCTGGTGCGTGCGGTGCGCGACCCGAACGCCCCCGCGCCGGTCGACGTGGCCTCCGTCCAACGGTGGATGGACCGGCATGACGCGGAGCTCGACGTCCGGTCGCTCTGGCTGACACGGACGGCGCTCGACACGCTGGCCGGCGGGGACGCGCTTGGCCTCGCCCGCGCGGGTGACCGGTTGCTGGAGATGCTCCAGCGCGGCCTGTCCCTCGCGAGAGATGTGCCGCGCTTCCTGCGAGGCGGCACCGATTCGGTCCATGTGCCCCGGGTGGTGTCGCAGCTCGAAGCCCTGCTGGAGCGCTTCGAAAACACGCCCCGCCGCCGCTCGTCCATCGAAGCGGCGCCGGCGCTCACGCTGGCGTATGTCCGTTACGTCTTCGCCGTGGGACTGGCGCGGCTCGGACAGGCGGACCGTGCCCGGGCCCTGACGTCCGAGGCGGCGAGCGCCGTCGACGCGACGGAGGTCGTCCACGGCTTCCTCTCCCGCGCCTACGGTGCGCGAGTGGCGCAGGCCCTGGAAGGTCAGCCGCCCGAGACGCCGCTGCCCGCCGACATCGCCGCCGAGCTGAATGCCCTGGGCACCTTCCAGCGGTACAAGGTGGACCGGCTGCGGCAGGCCTCGGCATTGCTGGAGCCCAGCGAGCGGCTCGACCCCGCGAGGGCCTTCGGGCGCGGCGCCAGGGACTTGCGAGGCGAGGAGTTCGCCGCCCTTCGAGACCTGAAGGACCCGGCCCAGGTGACCGCGCAGATGGAGAGCCTGACGGGCCGGGCCACCGATGTGACCCAGCCCGTCGCGGAACGGCAGCGGCTCATCGGAGGCCTGCTGGATACGTTGCCCCGCGTCGCGCCAGCGCGCGCGCTCCCCCTGTTGGACCGGCTCGTCTCGTCCATGGATGCGCTGCCCGGTGAAGCCCAGGCCGTTCTGTTGGGTGATGCCCTGACGCTGGCGGCCCTCTTCGGCCGCGCGGACTACGCGATGAAGCTGGCGGCGCGGCTGAGCAAGGTGCTCACGGCGCTGGCCCCCACGTCGCCCGCTTGGGGCCAAGGCATCCTGGGCGTGAGCCTGCGCGGCCTGCGCCGGGTGGGCCTGTCTCGCGAAGCCGCCGAGTTGGTGGACGCGGCGCAGGAACGCCTGACGGGACCCAAGACACCTTTGACGGCGAGGCTCGGCGTGGCGGCGGGGCTGTCCATGCAGGGACGCACGGCAGAGGCCGTGGACGTCTTCGACGCCGCCTTTGAATCACTGGGCGCGGCGAAGGGCGGCTTGCCGGAGCGGCTGGCCTTGATGCGCAGCCTCGCGAGCGCGCTGGCGCATGCCCCCGTGGAGCTGGCGCTTCCGGGACTGGCGCGCATCTCCGAAGGGCTGCCGAACGTCACGGACAGCTACAACACCAACAGCCACTTCTGCCTCTCCGTGGTGGAGCTGGCGGACGCGCTGGTGCAGGGCCACGTGGAGGTGGCGCAGGGCACCGGAGAGCGCGCGCGAAGCTGGCTGGATGAAGACGAGTTCCTGGTGCGACGGCGCATCCATCGGGAGTTGGAGGAGCGCACATGAGCAGTCTTCCCGCCATCTCCGAGCTGTCGTTCGACACGCTCGCCAGCGAGGCCCACGGCCTGCGTGAGCGCCTCAACAGCTTCCGTCTGGCGCTGGGCCGTCACTTCGTGGGCAAGCAGACGCTGGTGGACCTGATGACGGTGGCGGCGGTGGCGCAGGAGCCACTGCTGCTGGTGGGCCCACCGGGCACGGCCAAGTCGGACCTGGTCCTCAAGTTCCGGGACGCGCTGCGCATCCCCAACGAGGATTACTTCGAGTACCTCCTGACGCGCTTCACCGAGCCGTCGGAGGTGCTGGGCCCCATCGACATCAACCTGCTGCGCCAGGGCCGCTACATCCGGCGCGAGGGCGGCAAGCTGCCCACGGCGCGGCTCGTCTTCCTCGACGAGGTCTTCAAGGCCAGCTCCGCCATCCTCAACGCGCTGCTCACCGTCATCAACGAGCGCAAGTTCTACCAGGACGGGGCGCCGCAGCCGGTGAAGCTGAAGGTGCTCTTCGCCGCCACGAACGAATTGCCGGAGCACGCCGAGCTGGGCGCCCTCAAGGACCGCTTCTCCCTCAAGGCCGCGTGCCGTCCGGTGCAGGACCGCTACTTCCTGGAGCTGCTGGACTCCGGCCTGGACTCCCAGACGCACCGGGAGATGAACCAGAAGCCGTGGGCGGAAGGGCACGCCACGCTGGATGACGTGCTCAAGGCCCACCGCTACCTGACGTTGATGATGGGCAAGCGCGAGACGGGCCCGGACGGCCGCGAGCTGCGCGACCGGGACTTGTTCTTCCGCGATGACCTGCTGCGTGAGTTCCGCCGCGTGGTGCAGACGCTGACGCGCGAGGACGGCGTGTTCATCAGCGACCGCAAGCTGGTGAAGCTCTACCGCCTGCTGCGGACGCGGGCGTGGATCTTCCACGGCGGCGCGGTGGAGCGGCAGGACCTCCAGCTCCTCTCGTACCTGGGAGAGACGCGGGAGGAAATCGACCTGCTGGAGGAGAAGGTGCCCCGGCTGCTGGGCCTCTCGTGAGTCGCGGATGAGTACGGAGCTGAGCAGCCCCCAGGACACGGAGCACTGGCTGTGCGCGGGGCTCTGCCTGATACGGCAAGAGAACGTCACCGCCGACGCGCTGGCGGCAGCCGTGCCGTGGCTGCTCGCCACGCTCGCGGAGTCGCCCGCACTGCCCCC
>JBKGHI010000136.1:0-22720 GCA_046520405.1 Myxococcus sp. 1LA | reverse complement strand
CCGGGCGCGCGGCGGGCGCGGCCGGACGTTGCGCGGGAGCGCGTCGCGCCGTGACATGCTGATGGAGGACCAGCGCCGCGGCGATGACATGCTCGCAGGGGTCCACCCGTCCGCGGCAGTCGCACTCCCAGATGGCTTCATCCAGGTAGAGCACCGTCTTCACGGGCGTGGGCCGGCTGGGGACGCGGACCCGCAGCACGGCCTCTTCCTCGTCCACGGACTGCACCGAGACGGCGCCCGCGCGAGCGAGGCCCGAACCGGCAGACCAGGTGTCCGGGCGCGCTTCCTCCCGGACGGCATCGAGCAGCTCCGCGGTCGCAGACATACGAAGCCTGCTCCCTATCCGCATGCGGGGCCACGTGCAACCCGGCAGCCGCCCGGTGCAAGGGTGTGTTCCTTGCAGTCAGGGCGCGGTCGTCGTCAGCGGGAAATCCGCGCGCGCCCAGGCGGTTTCAAAGGCGGTGCGGGCGCGGGCCGCTTCGGCCTCACGTCCCTGCGCTTCCAGTGACTTCGTCAGGCCGAAGAGACCCCAGCCATTCTTCGGGTTGCGCCGCAGGTCCTCGCGGTAGACGGCCTCCGCCTCCTGGAAGCGCCGGGCTTCCATCAGCGCGGCGCCCTGGTAGTGGCGCACGGGATAGAACCAGTCCGCGGGCTCGGCGTAGGAGAGCCGGTCCGCGGCGTCCACGGCGTCCTGCCAGAGGCCCAGCGCCTGGGGGCGGCCCTCCGCCTGGGCCACGCGGGCTTCCAGCACGCGCACCGCGACCCCCAGCACGTCCTGCGCGGTGTTGAGGTTCGCGGCCATGGTCGGCGGCACGGTGCGGGCCAGTTGCTTCAGCTCCACCAGCGCCGCGCGCGCTTGCTCCAACTGGCCCGTCGCCACCAATGCCATGCCGTGCGCGTGGAGCCAGAGGCCCGTCTGGACGGGGTACTTCGCGTCCGGACGCGGCTCCGCGAGCAGTCCTTCCCAGTCGCCGAAGCGCACCATGGCGAAGAGCGGCTGGGCCGTGAAGAAGTCCATGCCGGGCATCGTCGCGAGCATCGCCGGCGGGAAGTGCTTCGCGGACGCCCGGGCCGCCTCCAGCGTCTCCTGCTTCCGTCCCTCCATGGACGCGGAGTACGCGAGGAAGCCGAAGTTGTGCGACGTGTACATGGGGTAGACGTGGCCACGCGGCTTCGCCTGCTTCACGAAGGCCAGGTCCGCCTCCGCGGCCTTCCGGTTGCTCTTCGATGCATCCGCGTAGCGCCCCACGCGTTGATAGATGTGGGCAGGCATGTGGACGATGTGCCCCGCCTTGGGCGCCAGCGCGCCCAGCCGGTCCGCGGCCGCCTCCGCCTTCTGGGGCTGCGGCGAGGCCTCCACCGCGTGGATGTAGTAGTGGTTCGCGCCCAGGTGATTGGGGTCCCTGGCGAGCACGGACTCCAGCGTGGCGACAATCTCCTCCGTGCCTGGGGCCGGCTTGCCGTCGAGCGACCACAGCTTCCAGGGATTCCGGTCCATGAGCGCCTCGGCGTGGAGTGTCTGCACGTCCAGGTCATCGGGGAAGCGCGCGGCCACGTCCGCCATGGCGGTGGCGTAGGCCTCGTTGAAGGGCGCCATCTTCTCCGGCGGTAGCGCTTCGGGGCCGGGGTAGCGCTGGGCGAGCGCGGTGATGAGTGCCTGCTCCACGGGTGTGGCGCGAGGGGCGAGCTGCCGGGCACGCTGGAGCGCGTCCCAGGCGGCGGGCGCATTCTCCGCCAGCATGGGCATGTTGTAGTTGGGGCCGAGCACCAGGGCGGCGCCCCAGAAGCACATGGCGCAGGTGGGGTCCAACTGCGTGGCTCGGGCGAACGAGCGTGCGGCCTCGTCATGATTGAAGCCGTACGCCAGCCGCAGGCCCTGATTGAAGAAGGACTGGGCTTGAGGTGAGGCCGTGGTGACCTGGCGTTCATGGGTCCCCATCCCGTCCAGCAGCAAGGCGCCTTCGGCCAGGCTGTCCAGCGTGGGGGCTGAGTGCTCCGCGGCGGCGGACGTGCCGGCGAGCGCCAGGGCCAATAACAAGACAAGGGGCAGGGGAGCACGCATCGGGGACCTCCGGGGGATGTGCTCTTCCTCAAGCTGGGGACGCGATGGCCCGCCGCCCATGGGGTGACATGTCGCGTTGCTCACTCGAAGTGACGCTTGGCGAGCACAACGCTCACCGGGTGCGGATGAGGGTTGGGAACGAGCGCGCGGCGTAGTAGATTGCCGCCCGGCGGAAACTCGCTGCATCACCGCGAGCGTCCGCTCCAGACCACCCATGACCGAAAGGTGTTCGAGGGTTCCGCCCCCCAGGCGGGATTCCTCGCCGCGCCGCTTTTCCATGACCGCTTCCGGGTAGCCCCAGGGAGAAACCCGCCGTGCCTCACGACACCACGCTCATCGCCACCATCGCCGTTGGACTCGGATTGGCCTTCGTCGGTGGGTTCGTCGCTCGCTGGCTGAAGCTTCCACCTTTGGTGGGCTATCTGCTAGCGGGGGTGGCCGTGGGGCCGTTCACGCCGGGCTTCGTCGCGGACGGGGGGCTCGCCGGTCAGCTCGCGGAGATTGGCGTCATCCTGCTGATGTTCGGCGTGGGGATTCACTTCTCCATCAAGGACCTGCTCGCCGTGCGCAACATCGCGGTGCCGGGCGCCATCGTCCAGATTGGCGTCGCCACGGTGATGGGCACCGCGGTCGCGCACTGGTGGGGTTGGAGCCTGGGCGCGGGGCTGGTGTTCGGCCTGGCGCTGTCCACCGCCAGCACGGTGGTGCTGCTGCGTGCCCTGGAGGAGCGAGGCGTCCTCGACTCGGTGAATGGCCGCATCGCGGTGGGCTGGCTGATTGTCGAGGACCTGGCGATGGTGCTCGCCCTGGTCCTGCTCCCCGCGCTGGGCAACATCCTGGGCGGCGCCGACGCGCCGACGCCCGCGACGGAGGCCGGGGGCGACAGCCTCATGTGGACCCTGGCCCTCACGCTGGGGAAGGTCTGCCTCTTCGTGGCGCTGATGGTCGTCGCCGGCAAGCGGCTGGTGCCATGGCTCCTGTCCCAGGTGGCCAAGACGGGCTCCCGCGAGCTGTTCACGCTGTCGGTGCTGGCGGTGGCGCTGGGCATCGCCTTCGGAGCCGCCGCGCTCTTCGGCGTCTCCTTCGCGCTGGGCGCCTTCTTCGCGGGTGTGGTGGTGAGTGAGTCGGAACTCAGCCACCGCGTGGCGGAGGATTCGCTCCCGCTCCAGGACGCGTTCGCGGTGTTGTTCTTCGTGTCCGTGGGCATGCTCTTCGACCCGATGGTGCTGGTGCGGCAGCCGCTCCAGGTGCTCGCGGTGCTGGCCATCATCGTCCTGGGCAAGTCACTGGCCGCCTTCTTCATCGTGCTGGTGTTCCGCTACCCGGTGAACACCGCCCTCACGGTGTCCGCCAGCCTGGCGCAGATTGGGGAGTTCTCCTTCATCCTGGTGGGGCTGGGCGTGGCGCTCGGGCTGCTGCCCAAGGATGGGCAGAGCCTGGTGTTGTCGGGGGCGCTGCTGTCCATCACCCTCAACCCGCTCGTCTTCAAGGCCATTGACCCGCTGCTGGCGTGGCTGCGCCGCAACCCGCGTTTCGCCGCCCGCATGGACCCCGACGAGGACGAACTGGCCGACCTGCCCATTGGCATGGGGGACGTGCAGCTTCAAGGGCACGCGGTGTTGATTGGCTACGGGCGCGTGGGCGGCGTGATTGGCCAGAGCCTGACGGAGCGGAAGATTCCCTTCGTGGTCGTGGAGCAGAACCGCGAGTACGTGGAGCGCCTTCGTGAGGAGGGCGTGCCCGCCATCTACGGGGACGCCGCGGTGCCTGGCATCCTGGAGCACGCGCACCTGGACGCGGCGTCCATCCTCATCGTCGCTACGCCGGACGCGCTGCAGGCTCGCGCCATCGTGGAGCAGGTGAAGGAGGTGAATCCCTCCCTCCCCGCGGTGGTGCGCACCCACGGCGACGAGGAGCGGGACTACCTGGAGAAGCTGGGCGTGGACCGGGTGGTGATGGGCGAGCACGCGCTGGCGCGCAGCATGTTGGAATACGTCCTGGAGCGGCTGTCCGCGCTGAAGGCGCAGCCGCTGCTGCCTGCTCCCGCGGGCGCAGTGGTGCCTTGAGTTCCAAGCGGTCCGGGGTGCCCCTCCCATTCAAGACATCGAGTGGGAGGATGGCGCGTCACGGACTGCTATTGGCATGTTGATAATCTGTGTGAGCTGCTTTCACCTTCCGTTCCAGGGTGAACAGCGCGAGTCGAATGACGGCCGCAAGCCGAATGCTTGCGGTCCTGGCCCTGGTTCTCGCGGCGTGTGGTGAAGACACGCCTCCGGGGCCGGATGCAGGTGTGACGCCGGATGCCTCCGTTCAAACGGATGGGGGCAGCTTCCCCGAGGATTCGGGGACCGAGTCTGATTCGGGGACCGAAGGTGATGCGGGCACCGAGTCCGACGCTGGCTCCGAACCGGATGCGGGGACGGAGGGCGACGCGGGCACGGACGTGGACGCGGGCACGGAGCCGGACGCAGGCACGGAGCCCGACGCGGGCGCTCACGTTTGCGGCGACGGCGTGGTGCTGACCCCCGAGGTCTGTGACGACGGCAATGTCGAAGGTGGCGACGGCTGTGCTGCCGCGTGGGCACATCGACTTCCAGAACAAGAATGGCCTGGAGCGGGGCATCGTCCGGAACCTGCTTGGCGGGGACGGAAAGCCTGTCTACGCGCACGGGGCGGCGGGCTCCCAGACGACCCACGGCCAGGCGGTGTTCGACCAGTGGTATCGCGACGTCCCGAACGTGAACCTCACCGTGGTCTCTTCGTTGTCCCTGGCGCACGCGGGCAATGGTTCCTACCAGTTCGACAACCAGAGCTTCTTCCCTCTGGATGGCCTGGGCTGGGTGGCCGCGGGGTTCGCGCCGACGCGCGCGGGCACTGACTCGCTTCCCCACAACTTCAGCTTCACCAGCGAGATGCGCTCCTGGTTCGAATACAAGGGCACGGAGGTCCTTTCGTTCCGCGGCGACGATGACGTGTGGGTGTTCATCAACGGCCGTCTGGCGTTGGACCTGGGCGGTGTCCATGCTCCCGAGGCGGGGTCCATCACGCTCTCCGCCCGGGCCGCGGAGCTGGGGCTGGTTCGGGGCCGAATCTATGACGTCACCATCTTCCAGGCGGAGCGGCACACGGCGGGGTCGTCCTACCGGCTGACGCTCAACAGCTTCGGTACGCGCCGGACGGAGTGCGTGGCGTTGTGTGGGAACGCCGTCATCGACGTGGGCGAGGAGTGCGACGACGGCAACACCACCAACCGCGACGGGTGCAGCGCGACCTGTACGCTGGAGCTGGGCTGAGTCGTCCTGACATGACAAGGCCGAGGCGCGGAGAGCGCCTCGGCCCGTGAGTCCCACCGCCGCGTCCGCCCAGTGGGGACGCGGCGTTAGGGGCTACATGTTGCGCCGGTACTGCCCGCCCACCTCGTACAGCGCGCGGGAGAGCTGGCCGAGCGTGCAGACCTTACAGGCGTCCATCAGCGCGGCGAAGATGTTGCCGTCGTCCAGCGCCGCGCGGCGCACGGCCTCCAGGGCCTTGGGCGCCGTCTCCGCGTTGCGCTTCCAGAAGGCGTCGCGCGAATCGATGGCGTAGTTCTTCTCCTCCGTCGTGGCGCGGATGACCTCGGGCGGCGTCACCGTGGGCGAGCCCTTGGGGTCCAGGAAGGTATTCACGCCGACGATGGGCAGCGTCCCGTCGTGCTTGAGCGTCTCGTAGTAGAGCGACTCTTCCTGAATCTTGGAGCGCTGGTACATGCGCTCCATGGCGCCCAGCACGCCGCCGCGCTCGGAGATGGCGCGGAACTCCGCCAGCACCGCCGCCTCCACCAGGTCGGTCAGCTCCTCGATGATGAACGCGCCCTGGTTGGGGTTCTCGTTCTTCGAAAGGCCGAACTCCTTGTTGATGACCAGCTGGATGGCGAGCGCGCGGCGCACGCTCTCCTCGGTGGGCGTGGTGATGGCCTCGTCGTAGGCGTTGGTGTGCAAGGAGTTGCAGTTGTCGTTGAGCGCGAGCAACGCCTGCAGCGTGGTCCGGATGTCGTTGAAGGCAATCTCCTGCGCGTGCAGGCTCCGGCCAGACGTCTGGATGTGGTACTTCAGCTTCTGGGAGCGGTCATTGCCGCCGTACTTGTCCCGGATGGCCTTGGCCCAGATGCGGCGCGCCACGCGGCCCAGCACGGCGTACTCCGGGTCCATTCCGTTCGAGAAGAAGAACGAGAGGTTGGGCGCGAAGTCGTCGATGTCCATGCCCCGCGACAGGTAGTACTCGACGAAGGTGAAGCCGTTGGCCAGCGTGAAGGCGAGCTGGGAGATGGGGTTCGCCCCGGCTTCGGCGATGTGGTAGCCGGAAATCGACACCGAGTAGAAGTTCCGCACCTTCTGGTCGATGAAGTACTGCTGGATGTCGCCCATCACCCGCAGGGCGAACTCCGTGGAGAAGATGCAGGTGTTCTGCGCCTGGTCCTCCTTCAGGATGTCCGCCTGCACGGTGCCGCGCACGGCCTGGAGCGTCTTGGCGCGGATGCGCTCGTAGACGTCGCGCGGGAGCACCTCGTCGCCGGACACGCCGAGCAGCAGCAGGCCCAGGCCGTCGTTGCCCTGCGGCAGCTCGCCCTGGTAGCGGGGCCGGGGCAGGCCGCGCTCGCGGTAGAGGGCGTCAATCTTCTTCTCGACCTCCTCCACCTTGCCATTCTCGCGGATCCACTTCTCGCACTGCTGGTCCACCGCGGCGTTGAGGAAGAAGCCGAGCAGCATCGGCGCGGGGCCGTTGATGGTCATCGACACGGAGGTGGACGGGTCCGCCAGGTCGAAGCCGGAGTAGAGCTTCTTCGCGTCGTCCACGTTGGCGATGGACACGCCCGAGTTGCCGACCTTGCCGTAGATGTCCGGCCGGTGGTCCGGGTCCTCGCCGTACAGCGTCACGGAGTCGAAGGCCGTGGACAGGCGCTTGGCGGGCAGGCCGCGCGACACGTAGTGGAAGCGCTTGTTGGTGCGCTCCGGGCCGCCCTCGCCGGCGAACATGCGGGCGGGGTCCTCGCCCTCGCGCTTGAGCGGGAAGACGCCGGCGGTGAAGGGGAAGGCGCCGGGCGCGTTCTCCCGCAGCAGCCAGGTGAGGATGTCACCCCAGTCCTCGTAGCGGGGGAGGGCAATCTTGGGGACGCGCAGGTGCGACAGCGTCTCCGAGTACAGGTCCAGCTCGATGACGCGGTCGCGGACCTGGAACTGGTACTTGGAGGCGGCGTAGCGGCGCTTCGTCGCGGGCCACTCGGCCAGCAGCCGGCGGCAGTCGGCGTGGAGCCGCGACTCCAAATCCTTGTACAGCTCCACCAGCTCGCTCAGGTAGGCGGGCTCGCCCTCGACGCGCTCGGTGACCTGCACCGTGTCCGCGGGGTCCTTGGGCTCGACGATTTCCAGGCGCTTCTTGCCCACGTTGGCGCGCAGCGCCTCGATGGTGCCGTGGAGCTGGTACATGCGCCGGGCGATGGCGGCCTGGGCCTTCGCGAAGCCGTCGTAGGACTCGCAGGCCTCCACGATTTCCGCCAGGTAGCGGGTGCGCTCGGGCGGGATGATCCACTTCTTCTCGCTCATGCCCGGCGTGAGCTCGAAGCCGGACTTCAGCGGCGCCCCCGTCTTGGTGGCGAGCGTGTCCATGAGGGCCCGGTAGAGCTGGTTCATCCCCGGGTCGTTGAACTGCGACGCGATGGTGCCGTACACGGGCACGGCGTCATCCGCGGTGTTGAAGGCGTTGTGGTTGCGCTTCCACTGCTTGCGCACGTCCCGCAGCGCGTCCAGCGAGCCGCGCTTGTCGAACTTGTTGATGGCGATGACGTCCGCGAAGTCGAGCATGTCGATCTTCTCGAGCTGCGTCGCCGCGCCGTACTCCGCCGTCATCACGTAGAGCGCCACGTCCGAGTGCTCGGTGATTTCGGTGTCGGACTGGCCGATACCGGAGGTCTCCACCACGATGAGGTCGAAGCCGGCGGCCTTGCAGATTTCGATGGAGTCGCCCACGTGCTTGGACAGCGCGAGGTTGCTCTGGCGGGTGGCCATCGAGCGCATGTAGACGCGCGGGTTGTCGATGGCGTTCATCCGGATGCGGTCGCCCAGCAGCGCGCCGCCGGACTTGCGCTTGGACGGGTCCACGGACAGCACGGCGAGCGTCTTGTCCGGGAAGTCCGCCAGGAAGCGCCGCACCAGCTCGTCCACCAGGCTGGACTTGCCCGCGCCGCCGGTGCCGGTGATGCCCAGCACGGGCACGCGCGGCCCCTTGGCCTGGATGTGCGTCATCGCCTCGCGCAGCTCCGCACCCTGGGAGGCGAAGTTCTCCGCGATGGTGATGAGCGGGGCAATGCGCGCCGGCTCGCGCAGCGAGGGCGCGTCGAGCAGGGGCGCGAAGTCGCCCGGCCGCTTCTCGAAGTCACACTGGGAGATGAGGTCGTCAATCATCCCCTGCAAGCCCATGGCCCGGCCGTCGTCCGGCGAGTAGATGCGCGTGACGCCGTAGCGGTGGAGCTCTTCAATCTCCGACGGGAGGATGGTGCCGCCGCCGCCGCCGAAGACCTTGATGTTGGCCTTCCGCTCGCGCAGCAGGTCAATCATGTACTTGAAGAACTCGACGTGGCCGCCCTGGTAGGAGGTGATGGCGATGCCCTGCACGTCCTCCTGGATGGCGCAGTCGACAATCTCCGACACCGAGCGGTTGTGGCCCAGGTGGATGATTTCCGCGCCCGAGGCCTGCATGAGGCGGCGCATCACGTTGATGGCCGCGTCATGCCCGTCGAACAGGGAGGCGGCCGTCACGATGCGGACGTGGAAACGAGGCTTGTAGGGCTGGGGAACGGGTGTCTGCTGGACGTTTCGCACGGCGCGTACAGTAAGAGCGCCGTTTGCGTCGAGGCAAGGGATTGGAGCGTGACTGACCGCTCCACGACGCGGGCTGTCAGGCCCTCGTTTCGGGGAGGAACGCGCCCAGCACCCGCAGTGCGGCCGACGTCGGCGTCGCGCGGCCTTCGCGCACGTCCGCCTCCAGCGTGGGCACCAGTGCGGACACCTCGGGGTGCGCACGCAAGGCCGCTCGGAGGCCGTCCTGCACCATGGTCCACATCCACTGCACCTGCTGCGCCTTCCGGCGGCGCTCCAGCGCGCCTGACGCCGTGCTCCGTCCGAGCTGCGTCTCGACGGATGTCCACAGCTTCTCGATGCCGCTGCCCTCCAGGGCACTGCACGTGGTGATTTCCGGTTCGGCGCCGGGCCGCATCAGGTGCAACGCGGCGCGTAGCTCGGACCGGGCTCGCTCGGCGCGCGGCTTGTTGTCGCCGTCCGCCTTGTTGATGGCGAGCATGTCCGCCACCTCGAGGATGCCGCGCTTGATGCCCTGCAGCTCGTCCCCGGCGCCCGCCAGCATGAGCACCAGGTAGAAGTCCACCAGGTCGGCCACCACCGTCTCCGACTGGCCCACGCCCACCGTCTCCACCAGCACCACGTCGAAGCCCGCTGCTTCGCACAGCAGCAGCGTCTCTCGCGTCTTGCGGGCCACGCCGCCCAGGGTGCCGCTGGAGGGGCTGGGACGGATGTACGCGGCTTCCTCGCGCGACAGCCGAGCCATGCGCGTCTTGTCCCCCAGGATGCTGCCCCCGGACACGGTGCTGGACGGGTCGATGGCCAGCACCGCCACGCGCTTGCCGGCGTTCACCAGGTGCATTCCCAGCGCGTCGATGAAGGTGCTCTTGCCCACGCCCGGCACGCCGCTGATGCCCACGCGCCGGCTGCCGCCCGTGGCGGGGAGCAGCCGCGTGAGGACCTCCTGCGCGAGCGCGGCGTGGCGCGGCAGCTCGCTCTCCACCAGGGTGATGGTGCGAGCGAGCATGGCGCGGTCGCCCGCGCGCACGCCGTCCACATACGCGTCCGCGGGCAGCAGCTTCATGCCTCTTCCTCCAGCGAGGCGGCCAGCTTGTCGAGCAGCTCGATGGCCGCCTTGGAGATGACCGTGCCGGGTCCGAAGATGGCCGCGGCGCCCGCGGCGCGCAGCGCGTCGTAGTCCTGCGCGGGGATGACGCCGCCCACGACGACCATGATGTCCTCGCGGCCCAGCGCCTTGAGGGCCTGCTTGAGCTGCGGCACCAGCGTCAGGTGGCCGGCGGCGAGGGAGCTGGCGCCCACCACGTGCACGTCGTTCTCCACGGCCTGGCGCGCGGACTCCTCGGGCGTCTGGAACAGGGGGCCGATGTCCACGTCGAAGCCCAGGTCCGCGAACGCGGTGGCGATGACCTTCTGGCCGCGGTCATGCCCGTCCTGGCCCATCTTCGCGATGAGGATGCGCGGCCGGCGGCCGAAGCGCGCCAGGAACGCGTCCGCCTTGGCGCGCGCGTCGATGATGCCCGTGGCGTCCTTGCCCGCTTCACTGGAGTACACACCCGTCACGCTGCGCACCGTGGCCTCGTAGCGCCCGAACACCTTCTCGAGCGCGTCGCTGATTTCGCCCACCGTCGCCTTGGCGCGGGCCGCGTCGATGGCCAGCGCCAGCAGGTTGCCTTCACCGCGCCGGCCCGCCTCGGTGAGCGCGTCCAGCTTGCGGCGCACGTCCTCCGCGTTGCGCTCGGCGCGCAGCTCGCGCAGCCGGGCAATCTGCGCCTCGCGCACCGCGGAGTTGTCCACCTTGAGAATCTCGATGGAGTCCTCGCGCTCGGGCGGGTACTTGTTCACGCCGATGATGGCCTGGCGGCCGGAGTCGATGCGCGCCTGGGTGCGCGCCGCCGCCTCCTCGATGCGCAGCTTGGGCAGGCCGGCTTCAATGGCCTTCGTCATGCCGCCCAGCGCTTCCACTTCCTGGATGTGGGCCCACGCCTTGCGCGCCAGCTCGTGCGTCAGGCGCTCCACGTAGTAGCTGCCGCCCCACGGGTCGATGACGCGCGTGGTGCCGCTCTCCAGCTGGAGATAGAGCTGGGTGTTGCGGGCGATGCGCGCGCTGAAGTCCGTGGGCAGCGCGATGGCCTCGTCCAGCGAGTTGGTGTGCAGGCTCTGCGTGTGGCCCTGGGTGGCGGCCATGGCCTCCACGCAGGTGCGCACGACGTTGTTGAAGACGTCCTGCGCGGTGAGGCTCCAACCGGACGTCTGACTGTGGGTGCGCAGCGCCAGGCTCTTGTCCGTCTTCGGGGAGAAGCCCTTGATGAGCTTCGCCCACAGCAGCCGGGCGGCGCGCATCTTGGCCACTTCCATGAAGAAGTTCATCCCAATGGCCCAGAAGAAGGACAGGCGCGGCGCGAAGGCGTCCACACCCAGTCCCGCCGCGAGCCCCGCGCGCACGTACTCCACGCCGTCCGCCAGCGTGTAGCCCAGCTCCAGGTCCTGCGTCGCCCCGGCCTCCTGCATGTGGTAGCCGCTGATGCTGATGCTGTTGAAGCGCGGCATCTTCTCCGCCGTGAAGCGGAAGATGTCGCCGATGATGCGCATCGACGGACCGGGCGGGTAGATGTACGTGTTGCGGACCATGAACTCCTTGAGGATGTCGTTCTGGATGGTCCCGCTGAGCTGCTCGGGGCGCACGCCCTGCTCCTCGGCGGTGACCACGTAGAGCGCCAGCACCGGGAGCACGGCCCCGTTCATCGTCATGGACACGCTCATCTGGTCGAGCGGAATCCGGTCGAACAGGATGCGCATGTCCTTGATGGAGTCGATGGCCACGCCCGCCATGCCCACGTCACCCGCCACGCGGGGGTGGTCGCTGTCGTAGCCCCGGTGCGTCGCGAGGTCGAAGGCGATGGACAGGCCCTTCTGACCGGCCGCGAGGTTGCGGCGGTAGAAGGCGTTGGAGGCCTCGGCCGTGGAGAAGCCGGCGTACTGCCGCACCGTCCACGGCTGCTGCACGTACATGGTGGAGTAGGGGCCGCGCACGAAGGGCGGCAGGCCCGGCAGCGAGCCCAGGTGCTCCACGCCCTCCAAATCTTCGCGCGTGTACACCGGCTTGACGGGGATGCCCTCGGGCGTGTCCCAGCGCTCGGCGTCGCGCGTGGCCTCGCCGGCCTGGCGCAGTTGCTGGTCGCGCGTGGGCGCGGCGGCGTGCGTTTCGGGGGCATCGAAGTCGATGCCCGAGAAGTCCGGTACGTGGGTGCGCATCAGGCCACTCCGAGCTGCTGGTGCAGTGAGGACAGGAGCGCGAACAGGTCCGCTCCCGCGAAGATGAAGGCGTCCACGCCGGCCGCGCGGAAGGCGGCCTCGTGGTCACCGGGACGTCCCGCCACGGCCACCGCGCGCGCGCCCTTGGCCTTCAGCGCCGCCGTCAACGCGGGGACCCATTCGGGGTACAGCGCGTCCGGTCCGGAGATGACGGCGAGCGTCGCGCCCGACGCGGCGAAGCGCTCCGCCGCATCCGCGATGTCCGCGAAGCCGTGCGCGTCCACGGGCTCGACGCCACCCGCGGCCAGGACGTTGGCCGTCCAGGTGGAGCGGGTGGTGTGCTCGGCCACCGTGCCCAGACTGGCCAGGAAGGCCTTGGGGCGCGCGCCGTGCGCCGTGAGGTGACGGTCGCTCGCGTCGCGCAGCGCCTCGAAGGACTCGGCCACGCGCACGGGTCGCAGGGGCAGCGGGCCCGACGCCGCGGACGCGGTGGCCGCGGAGGCGCGGGACTCGCGCTGGACAGGCGCCTCGCCCAGGTGGGGGAACTCGCTCACGCCGACGATGGGCAGCTTGCGATTGCGCACGGCCTTCTCGCGCGCCGCGTGCGTCTCCGTGAGCACGCGCGTCACGTCGCCGCTGGTGAGCGCCTGCTCCATGCCACCCAGCGCCTCGATGCGCCGCAGCTCCGCCCACGCGGCGCGGGCGATGTCCTGCGTGAGCTGCTCCAGGTAGTAGCTGCCACCCGCGGGGTCGGCGACGCGGTTGAGGCTCGACTCGTCCCGGAGGATGAGCTGCGTGTTGCGCGCCAGCCGGCGGGCGACGCGTCCGGCGTGCCCAGGGGCTCATCGAAGGGGGCGGTGCTGATGCTGTCCGCGCCGCCGACGACAGCGGCGAAGGACTCCGCGGTGGCGCGGAGGATGTTCACCCACGGGTCGCGCTGCGTCTTCGTGGTGCTCGCGGTGCGCGCGTGCAGCACCATGGCCTGGGCCTCCGGCGAACCACCACACGCCGCCACGGCCTTGGACCACAGGAGCCGCGCCGCGCGCAGCCGGGCAATCTCCGGGAAGAACTGTCCACCCACGGACACCGCGAACTGGATGGAGCGCGCCGCGACGTCCGGCGAGACACCCGCGCGCTCCAGGCCGCGCAGGTACGCGATGCCCGTGGCGATGGCCCAGGCCAGCTCGTGGACCGACGTGGCCCCCGCGTCCGCGTAGGCGCGCGTAGACACCAGCAGCACCCGCAGGCCGGGCGTGGACTCACGCAGCGAGGTGACCAGGGGGGCCGCCTTCGCCAGCGTGGCGTCCAGTCCTCCGGGCAGCGCACCCGTTCGGGCCAGGATGCCGAGCGGGTCCACGCCGAGGCTGCCCTTCAGCGCCGCGCGGGTGACGCCCGTCTGCTCCGCGAGGTCGAGCAGGTGCTGGGCGGAGGCCAGCGGGTCGGACTCGGACTCCAGGTGCACCGGCGTCGTGTCGAGCGGCGCGTGGGCGAGCAGTTGTCTCAGGGCCGCGGCATTCAGCGCGCGGATGCCGTGTGCTTCGCCCAGGTGGAGCCACACGCCCCAGGCGCCCCGCTCCAGGTCGGTGCGGAGGGCCTCGGCGGCCCGCGCCACGTCCGGCTCGCTGTACTCCTGGCACACCATCCACCCACCCTCGGTGAGGCCCAGGGCCTGGGTGCCTCGCAGGTAGGGGGCCACGCCCGGGGGCTCGGGGGGCGCGGTGGCGGCGTCCTGCTGCGTGTACAGCGGCTGGAGCGACAGGCCGCCTTCCAGCTGGGATTGGAGCGCGGAGAAGGGCTTGCCTTTCAAGTCCTTGTCCACGAGCCGGCGCCAGTCTTCCACCGACGGGGCCGGGAACTCCGAGGCGATGTGGAGAGGCTCTTGAGCCATGCTGCGTCCTCGCGGGATGGGAGTCGCACCGACCCATAGGCGCAATGGACCGGCGGAGCAATGGGCTTGGAGGGGATGCCTTAGTCTTCGGACGGGACGTCCTGTCCCTTGAAGCCCCAATCCTCCAGCACTTTGGCTTCATCCAGCGCGTTCTTTGTCTTCTTGAAGCGGGCACCGGACACCCCTTTCACCCGGCGCTCGCACGCGGCCCAGGTGGCATGGCGCTTCACGGAGCTGCCCACCTGGCTCAGGTAGGAGTAGGCCTTGGCCGAGGCCTCGCGCTGCTCCTTGGGCTTCTCTGGAGGGAGCGACATGTCCTCCGGCAGGTCGTGCACCGCCACGCCGTAGGCCTGGAGCGGGCCGGTGTAGAGCCGCGCGTCGCGCCCCTTCGAGTAGGCCACGGCGATGGCATCCACGCGCTCGTTGCCGGGCACGCCCACGTGGCCCCGGATGTAGAACCACGCCACGGCGGCGGCCTCGGCGGCGTGGTTCTCCTTGCGCTGCGCCAGGAGCGCCATCAGCCGCTTCCAATAGACGGCGTTGGCGACCTCGCCGCCCTCGGCCGTCTTCCACCCGCGACGGCTCCAGCCGAAGGCCCACCTGGTGGCGCCCTGAATCACATACGTGGAGTCCGTGTGGATGTGGATGGGGCCCGGCGAGCGCTCCAGGTGGCGCAGGGCCTTGCCCACGGCCGTCAGCTCCATCCGGTTGTTGGTGGTCTCCGGCTCGTGGCCGCCCAGCTCCGTCACCAAGCCGTCGGGCGTGACGATGATGCTTCCCCAGCCACCCGGGCCGGGGTTTCCTGAACAGGCGCCATCCGCGAAGACGAGGGTCGGTCGGTGCTCCATGCTGGCACCCTATTCGGCGCGAAGTGCTCCCGCCAGGACGGCGGTGTCCACGCGCTCAGTGCATGGCACTCAGGGTGGGCCCGGGGCGCACGCGCGTGAAGGCGGCGCGAACGGCATCCTCCGGCTGGGCGCCGCTCAGCAGCAGCACGGGGCCTGCCCCCGCGAGCCGCATGGCCGGGACGCCGCGGATGCCCAGGCGCTGGGCTTCTTCCTCGTCGGCGAGCACGCGCGCGGTGTACCGGCCCGCCTCCAGCGCGCGCGTCATGGACTCGCGGTCCAGGCCCGCGTCCTGCGCCAGGTCTCCCAGCACGCGCGGGTCGCCGATGTCCCGGCCGTCCTGGAAGAAGGCGCGGAAGAGGGCCTCGTGAAAGGGGGAGAAGGCGCCGGCGTCCTTGGCGAACTCGGCGGCTTCGAGCGCCAGCCGGCTCCGAGATTGCACCGGTGGTGGCTTCAGCGTCAGGCCCCGCTGCTCGGCCATCGGGTAGACAGCGCGGGACCAGGCCGACCGTGGGGGCTCATTCACTGGCGCAAGCGGACGCGCGGGGGCTGGGCGCAACTCGAACGCGCGCCAGTGGATGTCGAGCGCCGCCCCCAGCCGGGCATGCAGCTGCTCCAGGACGGGAAGCTCCAGGTAGCAGAAGGGGCAGACGTAATCGCTCCAGACGTCGAGGCGGACCGGCATGTCCGATTGGGCCATGGGCGAGGCTCCTTGAAGTCCCGGGCGAGGGACATCCCCTCACGTTGGCCATCCCCGTGCGGGCGCGGAATATGGCGGCGCCGGACCTCCCGGAGTCCGGACGGGCGTGCGGGCGCGTGGCCGTGCGTATTGGAGTGCGCGCTTTGGCGCGATGCGGCATGCGAGGGCGTTGTGGCTCTTGAATGCGCGAGGCCGGCGCGTGGCTTCAACCCCGCGCCGGCCCCTGACCTTCACGAAGTCGCTTCGTGGCTCAGTACGTGCCCAGGATGGGCGCGCTCACCTGGGTGTTGTTGTCCTCGAAGAACTCAGTGCCTGGGAAGGTGCTGACGATGGCGCCCAGGTAGTTGTTGATTCCCAGGGGCCAGGGTCGATGGACGATGTCGACGGAGATTGTCTGGCACTGGCCGGCCGCGAGGTCATCCACTTCCCTCAGGGCCAACAGGGAGTCGGGCTCCGCACCGGGCGTTGGGAAAGGCGCGGTGATGACGGCGTCAGGGGAGTAGAGCAACTCCACCTGGGCGATGCTCGTTTGCGTGCCCTGGTTGCAGACCTCGACGGTGGCGGTGATGGGTTGGTTGATGCCGATGGTCGCGGGGGCCGTCACCGACTTGACGATGAAGTCGGGCAAGGGAAACGCGGCTTGCTGCAAGGTGTGTGT
The DNA here is from genome assembly GCA_046520405.1 of Myxococcus sp. 1LA. Taxonomy (GTDB): domain Bacteria; phylum Myxococcota; class Myxococcia; order Myxococcales; family Myxococcaceae; genus Myxococcus. The sequence continues at coordinate 6,464 of JBKGHI010000136.1, read as the reverse complement.
CTGGGTTCGGGCTTCGGCTCGGGGCGTGGCCGAGGCTTCCGTGGGAGAGGGATTTCCAGTGGGGACTTCGCCACACGCCGCGACAGTCAACAGCGTCGCGATTCCCGTGGCACAGGGAACACGTCTCGTGTGGGGCTGCATTTGTGGGGTCCTCGTACGAGCTTCCGGCCAGCTCTTGTTGAGAGCCCCCACTGACGTGGAGATGTATGTCATATTCAAATACAATTGGATGATTTCTGGCCGGGCGGACGGCGCGCCGCTTCACGAGGCCGAGAGCTCCTTGATGAGGGATTCCATCAGGGCGGGCACGGTCCGGTGCCTCAGGTTGGGGGTGGTCTGTCCTGCCCAAAGCGAGACGAGGTCCGTGCGGCCCGCCTTGACGGCCGCGGGCTTGAGCTTCGACAGGAACCAGCTCTGGATGGGGAAGGGCGCGAACGCTGTCTGTTGAGAGGCCCGTTCCTCCGTCCAGCGATTGCGCATGCCGCGCGCCAGCCGGCCTGTGAAGGCCCGCGTCAAGGTGGTCTGCTTCGCGCGGTCGCTGAAGAGCAGCTCGCGGTGGGCGTCCGTCGTCCCTGACTCCTCGCAGGCGAGGAACGCCGTGCCCAACTGCGCGGCCTGGGCGCCCAGCGTGAGCACGGCGCGAATGCCCCGGCCATCCGCGATGCCACCCGCCGCGATGACGGGCGCCTTCACCCGGTCAGCGACGAGCGGCGTGAGGGCCAGTGTCCCCATCAGCGAGTCCTCCGCGCGCGCGAGGAAGGACGGCCGGTGTCCGCCGGCCTCGAAGCCCGTGGCCACGATGAGGTCGACGCCCGCCGCGTCCAGGGCCTCGGCTTCCGCCAGCGTGGTGGCGGCGCCGGAGGTGAGGATGCCCCGGCGCCGGCACTCCGCCAGGACCGAGGCGGGGGGCACGCCGAACACGAAGCTGAAAACGGGAGGCCGGGCTTCGAGCAGCGCATCGACCTGGTCTTCGAAGCGGTGGTGGAAGCGTGCGGGCATGGCCGGCTTCTCCACGCCGAGCTCGCGATAGTACGGCTCGAAGAGGCGGTAGACGCGGTCGAACTCATCCGGGCTGAGCGCATCTCCGCCCGCGTCATGGTCGGACACCCAGAGGTTCAGCGCGAAGGGCTTGTCCGTCAGCGCGCGAATCCGCTCCGCCACGCGGCCAATCTCTTCGGGAGGGAGCTGATAGGCCCCATAGGAGCCCAGTCCGCCGAGATTGGACACCGCCGCCGCGAGGCGCTCCGTGGAGAGGCCGCCTCCGAAGGGGCCCTGGATGATGGGGTGATGGATGCCCAGCTTCTGGATGGCTTCGTTCGTCCGGCTCTGGCTCATCGCAGCTCCTCGGGTTGGGAACGGCGGAGGGATAATCGCGGACAGCGGACGAGTGGGGGGGAAACGACACGCGGAGCCGGCCGTGATGTCCGTTCGCGGGACTTGGATTCCCATGCCCGAGCAACCCTGCTTCTCGATTCGCGCAGGTGGCCTGTACGCCGTGGATGGCACGCGGCATGCTCGCGTGTCCTGGATATGACGATGACCCTGGGCCAGGACCTCCGCTTCGCGCTGCGCAGGCTTCGTGGCAGTCCCACCTTCACGCTGGTCGCGGTGGCCACGCTCGCGCTGGGGATTGGCGCCAACGTCGCCATCTTCAGTGTGGTGCACGCCGTGCTGCTGCGGCCGCTGCCCATGCATGACGATGCGCGGCTGGTGCGGGTGTTCAGTCAGGGACGGCAGGGGCCCGGGCCCACCTCCGTGCTGGACTTCATGGACCTGCGCGAGCAGGGCCGCGCGCTGGAGGGTCTGTCCGCGGCGACGTCCGTGGCGGTGACGCTGGCGGCGGACAGCGCGGACACCTCGCCGGAGAAGATTCAGGCGGCGCTGGTGACGGGCGACTTCTTCCCGATGCTGGGCGCACGCGTGCAAATGGGCCGGGCGTTGCAGCCGGACGACGTCCGGCCGGCGCGCCGAAGGTGGCGGTGATTTCCCATGGCTTGTGGCAGCGGCGCTTCGGCGGAAGCGCCGAGGTCTTGGGTCGTTCGGTGGACGTGGGCGCTCCGGAGCCGTTGACGGTGGTGGGGGTGATGGCGCCGGGGTTCGACTTCCCTTCCCGTTCGGAGCTGTGGAACCCGCTCCTCTGGGACGAGGGCATGACGAAGCCGGAGGGGCGAGGCGCGCACTGGCTGGAGGTGTATGGCCGGCTTCGCCCGGGCGTGGCCCTGGCGTCGGCGCGCACCGAGCTGTCCGCCATCGCGCGCCGTCTGGCGGAGCAGTATCCCCAGACGAATGAGGGCAAGGACGCGTGGGTGGAGCCGCTGCGCGACATGCTGGTGGGCAAGGTGCGGCCGTCGCTTCTGATGATGCTGGGCGCGGTGGGGCTGGTGCTGCTCATCGCGTGCGCGAACCTCACGCACCTGCTCCTGGCGCGCGCGGCCTCGCGTGAAGGCGAGGTCTCCGTGCGCATCGCGCTGGGCGCCAGCCGTGGCCGCATTGCCCGCGAGCTGCTGGTGGAGTGCGGTGTGCTCGCCGGCCTGGGCGCGGCCGTGGGGCTGCTGGTGGCGATGTGGGCGATGGATGCGCTGGTCGCGTGGGCCCCCGGGACATTCCCCGTATCGAGGAGGTGTCGCTGGATGGCTCCGTGCTGGTCTTCACCGCGGGGCTGGCCGGGCTGACCACGCTGTTGTTCGGGCTGGTGCCCGCGCTCCAGGCCGGGCGCCTGGACCTGGTTCGTGGCTTGAGGCGGGTGGTGGGCGGCGGTGGTGGAAGCGCGCCGGGACACCGGACGCGTTCGGCCCTCATCGTGGCGGAGACGGCGCTGGCGGTGCTGTTGCTGGTGTGCGCGGGATTGCTGCTGCGCAGCTTCGTGCACCTGCAACGCGCCGAGCCGGGCTTCGACCCCGAGGGGGTGCTGACGGTGAAGGTGGAGCTGCCGCCCCGGCACTATGGCTTTGGCACCGCCGCGCCCGCGGCGTTCTATGACGCGCTGCTGGAAAGGCTTCGCGCGCTGCCCGGCGTGGTGCAGGTGGGGGCCGTGAATGGCCTTCCGTTGGATGGGGCCCGGTGGACGGTGCCCGTGAAGGACCCGGTGCGGCCCGTTCCCGAGGGCACGGAGCCCTGGCAGGCCAGCGTCCGCATCGTGACGCCGGGCGCGCTGGAGGCCCTGCGTGTGAGGGTGCTCCAGGGCCGGGGAGTCACCGCGTCGGACCAGGGCGCGGGTGGGCGCGCGGTGCTCGTCAACGCGGAGGCGGCGCGCCGCTTCTGGCCCGGTGAGGACCCGCTGGGCCGCACCCTGGACACCGGAATGGACTGGGGCAGTGGCGCCATGGGTGGGCGGGTGGTGGGCGTGGTGGAGGACATGGCGCTGGAGGGGCTTGGCGCGCCAGCGCTGCCGGAGGTGTACGTGCCCTACGTGCAGGCGCGCACCACGAGCATGGTGGTGCTGCTGCGGACGACGGGCGCGCCGCTCGACCTGGCGCCCGCGGCTCGCGCGGAGCTTCGGGCGCTGGACGCGAGCCTGGCGCTCGGCAGTGTCCGCACGCTGGCCTCGGTGGTGGAGCACACGGTGGCGCCGCTGCGCTTCTACGTGCTGCTGGCGGGGACGTTCGCGGCGGTGGCGATGGTGCTGGCGGCCGTGGGGCTCTACGGCGTCGTGGCCTACGCGGTGCTTCAGCGCACCCGCGAGCTGGGCATCCGCATGGCATTGGGGGCTCGTGAGCAGCAGGTGCTGGGCATGGTGCTGGGCCGCTACCTGGGGCTCACGGCCTGTGGGCTCGTCATCGGGCTGGGGCTGGCGGTGGCCGCCAGCCGCGGACTCACGCACCTGCTGAGCGGGGTGCGGCCCACGGACCCGGTGACGTACGTGCTGGTGGCGGCGGTGCTGGGCGCGGTGGCATTCCTGGCGGTGCTGCTGCCCGCCCGCCGTGCCGCGCGTGTCTCCCCCGCGGTGGCGCTCCGGGCGGACTGAGCCGCCGCGGCTCTTCGCGGCCTGGCTGTCATCGTACCGCGAGGAGGGAGGGACGAGCGTGACACCCGGTCAGGAAGGGCAGGTCGCACCCTGGCACCGGCTGGCATCGCGGCGGCGAGTGGCCACGGTTGGCTTCGGAGGCGAGGTGCGCCCTCCTGGACGAAAGGGGTCGGTCATGAAGCTCAAGGTGATGGGGATGATTGCGGGCCTGGCGTGGGGTGGGGCTGCACTGGCTCAGGGCTCGCAGGAGCCGTCGATGCCACCGCAACCGTCGATGCCACAGGAACCGCCGATGCCACAGGAGCCGTCGATGCAGGAGCCACCGAGCAGTGGCTCGCAGATGCCCGGCACGGGCGGCAGCCAGATGCAGGGACAGGAGCTGAGCGGCTCCGTGGTGGCGATGCGCCGGGACAAGGTCTACATCAAGGATGAGAACGGCGCGGTGGTGCCCATCGGCGTGAACCACTCCACGCAAATCGATGGGAAGACCATCGAGAAGCACCGGGACATCAGCAGCCACCTCAAGCGTGAGCTGAAGGAGGGGGACCAGGTGCGGACCCGGTTCAACGTGGAGAAGACGACGGAGAACATGGCGTCTTCCATCGAGAAGATGAGCAAGTAGTCCGCGCCGCACGGGGACGGCCGCGGTCTGGAGCGAGACGGTGCACAGCCACCGCCGCCCCCGGCCGCGGCTTTGCCGTTCCCGGATGCCTGTTGGAGGCGTGGCCCTCCGCCTATGCTGCCCCCGGTTATTGAGGCACCGGGAGCGCGCATGCGGAAGATACGGGTGGGCATCATCGGGGCGAGCTCGAGCGGCGGCTGGGCGCTGTACGGACACCTGCCCGCGCTCAGGATGTTGCCGCAGTACGCGGTGACGGCGGTGTGCGCCACGAATCAGGAGCACGCGGACGAGGTCGCCCGCCGCCATGGCGTTCCCCATGCGTTCGACCGGCCGAAGGCGTTGGTGACGCATCCGGAGGTGGACCTGGTGGTCGTCTCCGTGAAGGCGCCCGAGCACGACGCGCTGGTCCGCGCGGCCATCGACGCGGGGAAGGACGTGTTCTGCGAGTGGCCGCTGGGGACTTCGACGGCGCAGGCGGCCGCGCTCGCGAAACGGGCGGAGGCAGCGAAGGTCCGTACGGTGATTGGCCTGCAACGCCGGCTGTCGCCTGGCGTGCGCTATCTGCGCGACCTGCTGGCGGAGGGTTACGTAGGGACCCTGCGTTCGGTGACGCTGCATGCGGCCATCCCGATGATGGGAGCGCGCCGCAAGGCTCGTGAGGCGTACACCGCCGACGTGGAGAATGGCGCGAACACCTTCTCCATCTTCGCGGCGCACTATCTCGACACGCTGTTCTCGGCGGTGGGGCCGCTCCGGGATGTGGCGGGCATCGTGGCGCGGCAGTTCAATGAGACGACGCTGGTCGATACGGACGAGGTCATTCCCGTGACAGCGCCAGACCAGGTCCTCATTGATGGAACGCTGGAGAGTGGCGCGGTGGTCTCCGCGCACTTCGAGAGCGGCAAGCGCAGTGGTGGAGGCATCTTCTTCCACTTCACGGGGACGGAGGGCGACCTGCTCCTGTCCGAGAACCTCCAGCTCTCCGGGACGCAGCAGGAGGAGGATTCGTTCGAGCCGTTGCCCGCTCCCTCGCACTACGCCTGGTTGCCGCGTGGGGAGTTGGGGCCGGATGCGCACGACGTGGGGCACGTGTACGCGGCGTACGCGCGGGACGTGGCCGAAGGGACGCGGCTGGCGCCCGACTTCAGCGAGGCGATGAAGCTGCATCGGTTGCTGGATGTGATTGCCCGGGCTTCGGCGACGGGGCGGCGCCAGGCGTGGACGGAGTCGCTCTAAGGCGCGTGGGAGGCTTCGGCCGCGATGAGTCCGGCCAGGATGGTGCGGTGGCAGACCTGTTCGAGGATGCAGTCCTTTGAACAAAGGAGCGTCACCGTCTCACCTTGTCGCACCCGGGTGGCGAGCGCGGTGATGGCTTCGCGCTGGGACGCCATCTCCTGGATGTACTGCTCGCGGTAGGCATCCAGGGTGATGGGCGTGCGGCCCTTTCCATAGAAGGCGTCGAAGAGCTCCGGGCTGGGCGCCAGGTTGCTGTGCCACACATCCCAGGTCTCCTTGGCCTTGGGCAGACCTCGGGGCCGGTAGCGGCACACCAGGACACGGAAGCCGTCATCTGGCTCCGAAGGCACACACCACCGTTTGGTTCTGAGCGGCATCGTCGGGCAACCCTGAATGGGTGGGACGGTATTCCATCGGAGGCTGACCGGAGTTCTTACCGGAACGGAAATGGTGCCGGCCCCATGGGGCTGGGGGCGTGTCTCCAAGTGCTTGGAAATGCTGATCTTGAGGGCCGAACAGCGCGCGGCACGCGCCCTGCTATGGGGTGATGCAGCAGCGGACGGGGCGGGCAGGGCGAGGCGGTACGGGGCAGGACGGGCGGCGGGTTGGACGGGGCGGTACGGGCGGCGGGTTGGACGGGGC
>JBKGHI010000135.1:0-22820 GCA_046520405.1 Myxococcus sp. 1LA | reverse complement strand
GTTGGAGCTGGACCGGGCCCCCGGGCCCGGGCCGCGGTGGCCTTCGCCCGCGAGCACGGGGACGCGGTGGTGGTGGCCTGCGCACCGCGGTACACCCTGTCCGCCCTGGCGTCCCCCGAAGGGCTGGCGGGCGCGTACGGCAGCACGTTCCTGGACCTTCCGGAGGCATATGCGGGCATGATGTTCCGCGAAGTGTTCACCGGACGTCAGGTGCGGCCCGAGCGTGGACCGGGTGGCGCGGTGCTGCCCCTGGGGCCGCTCCTGGCGGAGTTTCCGGTGATTCTGCTGGAGAGGAGCACCGGATGAGGAGGGCCGAGGTGCTTCCAGGGAAGCCGTACCCCCTGGGCGCCACGTTTGATGGGCACGGAGTCAACTTCGCCGTTTTCAGCGAGCACGCGAAGAAGGTCGAGGTCTGTCTCTTCGACCCGGAGGACCCCGCGAAGGAGACACGCCGCTTCCCCCTGCTGGAGAACACCCAGCAGGTGTGGCACGGCTACGTGCCCGGGCTGGCCGCCGGAACCCTCTACGGGTTGCGCGTCCACGGCCCCTACGAGCCGAAGAAGGGCCTGCGCTTCAACCCCCACAAGCTGCTGGTGGACCCCTATGCCCGGGCCATCCACGGCCAGGTGGACTACCAGGGGCCCATCTACGCCTATCCGCCGGGCGCCAAGGAGGACGACCTCGCCTTCGACGCGCGCGATGACGCCGCCGCCGTGCCCAAGGGCGTGGTGCTGGGGCCGGACACCTTCGACTGGGAAGGGGACGCCCCGCCCCGCGTGGCGTGGCACGACACCCTCATCTACGAAGTGCATGTGAAGGGCTTCACCAAGCTGCACCCGCGCGTCCCGGAGGCGCTACGGGGCACCTACGCGGGGCTGGCCCACCCGGCCAGCATCGAGCACCTGAAGAAGGTGGGCGTCACCGCGGTGGAGCTCCTGCCCATCCAGCACATCGTCGACGAGCCCTTCCTCATCCAGCGCGAGAAGGTCAATTACTGGGGCTACAACACGCTGGGGTACTTCGCGCCGGACGCGCGCTACAGCGGCTCGGGTTCGCTGGGCGGGCAGGTGGACGAGTTCAAGCGCATGGTGAAGCAGCTCCACCGCGCCGGCATCGAGGTGCTGCTCGACGTCGTCTACAACCACACCTGTGAGGGCAACCACCTGGGGCCCACGCTGTCCTTCAAGGGCCTGGACAACGCGGCGTACTACCGGCTCACGGACAAGGACCCGCGCTACTACATGGACGTCACCGGGTGCGGGAACTCGTGGAACGCCACGCATCCGTACGCGCTGAAGCTCATCGCCGACTCCCTCCGCTACTGGGTGGAGGAGATGCACGTGGACGGGTTCCGCTTCGACCTGGCCACCACGCTGGGCCGGGACAGGCACGGCTACGACACCCGCGCGGCCTTCTTCCAAATCATCCACCAGGACCCGGTGCTCAGCCGGGTGAAGCTCATCTCCGAGCCCTGGGACGTGGGTGACTTCGGCTACCAGGTGGGCAACTTCCCGGTGCTGTGGAGCGAGTGGAACGGCAAGTACCGCGACACCATCCGCCGCTACTGGAAGGGCGATGACCGGCAGGCGGCGGAGATTGGCTACCGCCTCACGGGCAGCTCGGACCTGTTCGCGCTGTCCGGCCGCAAGCCCACCGCGAGCGTGAACTTCGTCACCGCGCACGACGGCTTCACGCTGCACGACCTCGTCACGTACAACGACAAGCACAACGAGGCGAACGGCGAGGAGAACCGCGACGGCGCCAACGACAACCACTCCTGGAATTGCGGGGTGGAGGGCGAGACGACGGACGCGAAAATCAACGCCTTGCGCGAGCAGCAGAAGCGCAACTTCCTGGCCACGCTCTTCCTGTCCCAGGGCGTGCCCATGCTGGTGGCCGGCGACGAGATGGGCCGCACGCAGAAGGGCAACAACAACGCCTACTGCCAGGACAACGCGCTGTCGTGGGTGGACTGGGCGCTGAATGACACGCAGCGCGCGCTGCTGGACTTCACCTGCGCCCTGACGAAGCTGCGGCGGGAGCAGCCGGTGCTGCACAAGCGGCGCTTCTTCCGCGGCGCCCATATGTGGGACAGCGAGCTGAAGGACCTGGCGTGGTTCCGGCCCGACGGCAAGGAGATGCGCAAGGACGACTGGGAGAAGCCCTACGTGCGCTCCCTGGGGTTCCTGCTGGGCGGGGATGCCATCGCCGCGCCGGACGACGAAGGCAACCGGATTGTCGGCGACACCGTGCTGGTGCTGATGAACGCGCACCACGAGCCCATCACCTTCATGCTGCCCGCCGTCGAATGGGGCGCGGACTGGGAGCTGGTGGTGGACACGGCGGTGTCAGGCGAGTCGCCCCGCACACACACGCCGGCGGGGGGCACCGTGCAGGTGGTGGGCCGCTCCCTGGCCGTGCTGCGCCGCCCGGCCACGGAGTAGCCCCGGCGGGCCGGAAGGTGCCCGCTGGAGGAAAGTAGGGGCTCCAGCGGGTTTCACGGAGGGGTCGACGCCCGGGCATCCCGCCGGTAGGGTGCGCCCCGCCGTACCCTGCAACAGGATTGATACGTGAACACGCAAGTCGCGCTCTGGGTGGGTTTCAACGTCTTCGTCCTCGCGATGCTCGCGATGGACCTCGGGCTGTTCCACCGCAAGGACCATGCGGTGACGCCGAAGGAGGCGGGCCTCTGGACGCTGGTGTGGATTACCCTCAGCCTCATCTTCTGCGCGGGCATCTGGCACTACCAGGGGCCCACCGTGGGGCTCCAGTGGTTGACGGCGTACGTGGTGGAGTACGCGCTCTCCGTCGACAACCTCTTCGTCTTCCTGATGGTGTTCAGCTACTTCCGGGTGGCGCCCGAGCACCAGCACCGGGTCCTCTTCTGGGGCATCCTGGGCGCGTTCGTCATGCGCGCCGGCCTCATCATCGCCGGCACGGCGCTGGTGAAGCAGTTCCACTGGCTCATCTACCTGTTCGGCGCGTTCCTCGTCTTCACCGCGGTGAAGATGCTGGTGTCCAAGGACGAGGAGATTGACCCGGAGCAGAAGGGCATCGTGAAGTTCGCGCGCCGGGTGCTGCCGGTGGCCCGCCTGGGTGAGGGCAGCCGCTTCATGGTGCGGGAGGACGGCCGCAGCAAGTTCACCCCGCTCTTCATCGTGCTGCTGGTGGTGGAGGCCACGGACCTGCTCTTCGCGCTGGACTCCATCCCCGCGGTGCTGGGCATCAGCCAGGACGCCTTCATCATCTACACGTCCAACGTGTGCGCGATTCTGGGCCTGCGCTCGCTGTTCTTCGTCGTGGCCAGCCTGATGGACAAGTTCCACTTCCTGAAGGTGGGCCTGAGCGCCATCCTGGGCTTCGTGGGCGTGAAGATGCTCATCACCTTCTTCGACATCCACGTCCCCATTGGCATCTCCCTGGGCGTGATTGCCGGCGTGCTGGTGGCGGCCATCATCGCCTCGCTGGTGTGGCCGAAGCAGCCGGAGCCCGGGCAGGACCGGGAAAGCGCCAAGACCTAGGCAGGGCGCCGGGGCTTCCAACCCAGCGTTTTCCTTGCAAGTGACGGCGGTTGCCGCCAAATCTGGGGGCATGTCCTCCAGCGCCACCACCGACGGCATCCGCATCACCGTGAAGCCCGCCTACTGGCCGGAGCGCAGCGCTCCGGAGTCCGGGCAGTTCGCCTTCATGTACACGGTGGAGATTGCCAACGAGGGTGACGCGCCCGCGCAGCTCATGGCGCGACACTGGGTCATCACCGATGCCACGGGCAAGGTGGAGGAGGTGCGGGGCGAGGGCGTGGTGGGCCGCCAGCCCCACCTGGGGCCCGGAGAGCGGTTCGAGTACACGAGCTGGGCCATGCTGCGCACGCCCTTCGGCACCATGCGCGGCAGCTACGACATGGTCCGGCCGGACGGCACGCGCTTCGACGCGCGCATCGCCGAGTTCGCGCTCACCCTCCCCAACTCCCTGCACTGATGCCAACGCCCACTTCGAAGCGGGGGCTGCTGCTCGTCAACCTGGGGACGCCGGATGCCCCGGAGACAGGGCCGGTGCGCCGCTACCTGCGCGAGTTCCTCAACGACCCGCGCGTCATCGACATCCACCCGGTGGCCCGCTGGGCGCTGCTCAACCTCATCATCCTGCCGGTGCGGCCGGCGAAGAGCGCGGAGGCGTACCGCAAAATCTGGATGAAGGAGGGCTCGCCGCTGCTCGTGTACAGCCAGGCCCTGGCGGCCCAGGTGGCCGAGCGGCTGGCGGGGGAGTACGAGGTGGTGCTGGCCATGCGGTATGGCTCGCCCTCCATCCCCGACGGCATCGCGGCGCTCAAGGCGCGCGGCGTGTCGGAGTTCACCGTGCTGCCGCTGTACCCGCAGGAGGCCGCGTCCTCCACCGCGTCCTCGCTGGCGCGCACCTACGAGGTGCTGGCCCAGTCCTGGGACGTGCCCTTCGTGCGCGCGGTGCCAGCCTTCTTCGAGCACCCGGGCTTCCTGGAGGCCTTCACCACCGTCGCGCGGCCGGTGATTGACGAGGCGCGCGCCGACTACGTCCTCTTCAGCTTCCACGGCCTGCCGGAGCGGCACATGCGCAAAAGCGACCCCACGGGGGCGCACTGCCTGTCCACCGCTTCATGCTGCGACGCCATGACGGACGCGAACCAGCACTGCTACCGCGCGCAGAGCTACGCGACGGCGCGGGGCCTGGCCCAGCGGTTGGGGCTGCCGGCGGACGGGTGGAGCGTGTCCTTCCAGTCGCGGCTGGGCCGCACGCCGTGGGTGAAGCCGTACACGGACGAGGTGCTGCCGGAGCTGGCGAAGAAGGGCGTGAAGCGACTGGCGGTGATGTGCCCGGCCTTCGTCGCGGACTGCCTGGAGACGCTGGAGGAGATTGGCCTCCGCGCCCGGGAGCAGTTCCTCGAGGCGGGAGGAGAGTCGCTGACGCTCGTCCCCTCCCTCAACGCCCACCCGGCGTGGGTGGACGCGGTGGTGCGCATGGTGCGCGAGTCGGACGGCCCGCCTACTGCTGCGGCTGGGCCGTTGGCGTCGGCGCCGCCGATTCCGCCGCGCTGAGGCGCAGCTTCAGCGAGCCCGTGGGCACCTGGAGGGCGGCGGTGGGGAAGCCGCCCCTCGTCACCGAGGTGATGGTGCCTTCCCAGGAGCGCCAGCGTCCCGCCTTCACCAGGAACTCGCCACGGCCGGTGATGGTGACCTCTGCGCTGGCGCTGGCTTCCGGCGCGGACTTGCCCCGGGGGCTTTCTGAGTCCGCGGCGTCCGCGTCCTCCTCCGCGGCGCGCGCGGGCGAGGTGGGCGGGGCTTCCTTCGCGCGGACCTTGCCGCCGAGCTTCTCGGAGATGTCGTACTCCAGCGTGGCCACCTGCTCGCCGCCGTCGGCGGGCGTCAGGCTGGCGAGCTTCACGCGGTTGCGCCGCTCCGGCTGGCCGGCCTGGAACTGGGGCCCCAGCGCCTCGGCGAGAATCAGCTCGGTGCCGAGCGACCAGGTGTCACCGGCGCCCACCGGGTCCCTGGGCAGCTCCAGCACCAGGGTGGCGGTGTTGCGGGTGGCGCCCTGCAGGCCGTCGAGCACGAAGCCGCGCTCGCTCAGGGTGCCGATGTCCGCCTCGGCGTTGCTGCCCACGGAGATGACGCGGAGGCGGTAGTCGCCCGAGTCGGTCCGCTCCAGGGCGTAGGTGACGGCGGCGGGCAGGGCGCGGCAGGCGCGGCGGCGGGGGCGGGCTTCTCCTTGCCCTTGCCCTTGGCGCCCTTGGCGGGAGCGGCCTCCTCGGTGGCGGCGGGGGCGCCACCGGTGCGCTCGATGTCGAGCCGGTACGACGTGGGCGCGCCAGCGGCGAGCTTCCACCGGAGGACCACCTTCGAGGGGTCCGCGGGGGGCTCCGCGGCCTGCGCCGGGGCGGCTTCCGCGGGAGGCGGAGCGTCCTTCATCCCCGGCGGGCGAGGGATGGGCTCCATCTTCCCACGAGGTTCTTCCTTGCAGGCGGTCAGAGACAGGGCGAGGACCAGGCCAAACACGCTTCGCTTCACGCGGGGACGCTCCTTGGCAGCCCTGGCGGGATATCGAAGCAGGCGAGGTCATTCAAGTACGTCACCCGGCCGCTTCGATGATGTCTGGGCGAGGTAGATGTCGACCTGCGTCTTGACGCGTCCGGCGAAGTCTGGGTCGAGCCGCTCCATGATGGCCCATTCGAGCTCGAGGTCCCGGCGGATGTCGGGCCTGGCGGAGCGCACCAGCACGGGCTCCGCGGAGAGCAGGACCGTGGGCATGATGTTCTGCTTCTCCTCGGGGGCCGTCATGGTCGTCTTCTCCGGCGTCGGCAACGACTGCGTCCGGGCGGGCATGTTCGCGGCCATCTGGTACGCGCGCACGGTGAACCGCCCGTCGGGCCGCTTGTGGCCTTCGACGTAGAGGCGGGACCAGTGGGTGAAGACGTCGTAGTTGCCGGAGACCTTCCACGGCGTGATGAGGAACATCGGGTCCGTGCTGGGAAGCAGGGCATAGCCGCGCTCGCTCAGGACGGCCTCGGCGGCCTTCATGACCTGCCGTGCGGGCATGTCGTACACCACGTAGCTGCTCGTGCGTTCCAGCAGCGTCTTGCGTTGGCTCGTGCAGCCCGTCAACACCAGCAGCATGAGGATGCTCGCGAACCCGGGGTTCATCGTCATCGGCAGGGCTCCTTGAGAGGGCGGGGGGGCGTGCGCGGTGCGTGTGACAACGTCATGGCCCGCGCGCCCATATCGGCGGAGGCATACGGAAGGCCGCGCCGGGCAGCCGGGCGTCTGGTGGCTTCGCGCCACGGCCCTGCTTGCGTTTCGTGCCTGCTTTGCGAAGAAGCGGGGGCATGTCCGCGCCGCTCGATAAGTCCGTGACTCCCTTGTTCGATACGGCCAGTGATGCGCTGGCGTGGCTGCGGGCGCAGGGGCTCGAGCACTTGTCGCGGCTGAGCCTGGCGGTGCTGATGCCGCTGGTGGACGCGGCATATCTGCCTCAGGCGCGTCCCGTGCTTGCCCGCCGCCGGTTGGTGGAGTTGTTGAGCACGGACGCGTTGGCGCGCTGGATGACGGAGGCGATGCCGTCGCCCCGGATGAAGGAGCTGCTGCCCACGCTCGCCTGGCGCTTCGTGGAGGCGGAGCGGCTGGGCGCGGAGGCGTCACGGGCTTCGCTCGAGGAGCGGCTCGCTCCGCCCACCGAGCCCCGCACGCACCGCGTCCATGACCTGCTGCTGGCGCTGCGTGCGCGGGTTCCGGCCGCCGTCGCCCCCCGGCCGATTCATGCGCTGGTGCCGGACCTGATGCAGTACGACGCGCCGCTTCCGGGCTTCCGCCTCCGCGAGACACGCATCTCCGAGCTGCCGGTGGGCGCGCACGCGGGCTTCATCCTCCCCGAGGCCCGGCTGATTTTCTCTCCCACCGAAGTCACGGGGGACTGCTCCTGTGGCGCGACGTTCTGCGTCCACTTGCTAGCGGCCATCGACACGGCGTTGCTGTGGCTGCGTCAGCCCTGGACGGAGACCTTTGGTGAGGAGTTGGAGGAGTTGGTCCGTCCCGGCTGGGAGCGCGCGCTGCGGGCGCTGGAGCGGGCCGTCGACGACAGTCCTGGCGGGCCTGGGGGTGGGGAGGTTTCCTGGCGGCTGGATGTCATCAACGGATACGGCGTGGAACTGGCGCCGTACGTGCACAAGCGCAACAAGAAAGGGCAGCGCAGCACGGGCGCGAAGGTGAGCCGGCGCAAGCTGCTCCAGGATCATGGCTCTCAGTTGTCGGCGGCGGATGCGCGGCTGGCGGCGTTGCTGCCGGAGTCGGAGGCCCCCGCGTCGCGGGCGCTGCTCTTCGAATTGGTGGGGCACCCTCGCATCCACCTGGATGAGAACCCGGACCTGCTGGTGCGCATCGAGCGCGCGAAGGTCGGGCTCGTCGCCGAGGACCGGGACGGAGTGGTCATCGTGAGCGCGGGCGTGGATGGCGCGACGCTGCCCTCGGCGATGCTGGAGCGGGTTCGCAAGGCGCCGCCGGAGGAGGGGCTCTACGTCTGGGATGACGGACAGCGGGTGCTCACCGTGCTGGACGCGGGGCCCGAGGTCCGCGCGCTGCTGACGGCGCTGAACCGCCATGGCAATGCGTTTCCGCCGGAGAGTCACGTCGCGCTGCTGGACCAGTTGTCGAAGCTGTCCCTGCGCGTGCCGGTGGCGCTGCCCCGGAGCGTCATGGGGGAGTCGGTGCCGCTGCGCTACGTCTCCGTGGTGCGCATGGAGGCGCATGCGAGCGGCGCGGTCCGCGTGGAGCTGCGTGCCCGCCCGCTGCCTGACAGCCCCACGTTCATTCCGGGGGAGGGGGCGCGCGACGTCCACATCCGGCGAGGCACGGGGGCGGTGCACGCGGTGCGGGACTTCGTTCAGGAGCGCGACACGGCGGAGCTGCTTCAGGCCCGGTTGCCGCTGGACACGGCGGAGCCCGAGGAGCTGCCCTTCACGTTCCGCTTCACCAGTGCGCAGGGCGGCCTGGCGGTGCTCGCGGCGTGTACGGAGGTGGAGCCTCGGCCGGAGCTGGAGTGGGTGGGGGCGCCGGTGCGGCTGTTCAGTGCGCCCGCGCCCCAGGCGCTGAAGGTCATCCTGGAGCGGAAGCGGGACTGGTTCGGCGTGCTGGGCGGGCTCTCCGTGGAAGGCGAGCGCGTGGAGCTGGCGCGGCTGCTGGATGCGGCTCGGCGCAAGGAGCGCTGGGTCCAGGTGGACGCGACGTCCTACGTGGAGATTGAAGGGGCGCTGCGGGAGCACCTGGAGCGGCTGGCGGACCATGCCCATGCCACGCGCCACGGGTTGGAGGTGGGGCCTTCCGCGGTGGAGACGCTCACGGCGCTTCAGGAGGCGGGCGCGGACGTCGAGGCGGACAAGACGTGGCAGACGCTGGTGGAGCGCATCTTCGCGGCGAAGGAGCTGAAGCCGCGGGTGCCCGCGGGCCTGAAGACGGCGCTGCGGGACTACCAACTGGATGGCTTCCGCTGGCTGACGCGGTTGGCGTCGTGGGGCGCGGGTGGGGTGCTCGCGGACGACATGGGGCTGGGCAAGACGGTGCAGGCGCTGACGGTGCTCCTGGACCGGAGCAAGTTGGGGCCCGCCCTGGTGCTGGCGCCGACGTCCGTGGCCTTCAACTGGATGGAGGAGGCGCAGCGCTTCGCGCCGTCGCTGCGGATGACGTTGTTCTCGGACGCGTCGGACCGGGGCCAGACGTTGGAGCGGCTGGGGCCGAAGGACGTGCTGGTGTTGAGCTATGGCCTGCTCACGCGGGACATCGAGCGGCTGTCAAAGCTGCGCTTCTCCACCATCATCTTCGACGAGGCCCAGACGCTGAAGAACGCGACGACGCACCGCTTCCGTGCGGCGCGGGCGCTCCAGGGGGACTTCAAGTTCGCGCTCTCCGGCACGCCGCTGGAGAACCACCTGGGCGAGCTGTGGAGCCTCTTCGCTGTCGTCTTCCCGGGGCTGCTCGGGAGCTGGGAGGCGTTTCGTTCGCGCTTCGCCGCGCCGATTGAGCGGGGCGTGGACCCGACGGCCGCGCCCGCGCTGGCCCGGGTGCTTCAGCCCTTCCTGCTGCGCCGGACGAAGGCGCAGGTGGAAGCGCAGTTGCCTCCGCGCACGGACATCCGGGTGCCCATCGTCCTGTCCTCCGAGGAGTGGGCGCTCTACGAGGACGCGCGGCTGGCGGCGCTCTCGGATTTGGAGACGCGCAAGCCGAAGATGAAGGAGCAGGAACGGCGCATCGAAATCCTGGCGGCGCTCACGCGGCTGCGCCTGCTGGCTTCACATCCGCGGTTGTATGACGCGGGCTCGAAGCTGGAGTCGGCGAAGCTGGAGCGGTTCATGGAGTTGGTGCGGGAGCTTCGCGCGGAGGGACATCGCGCGCTCGTGTTCAGCCAATTCACGTCGCATCTGGCGCTGGTGCGCGAGGTGCTGGACGCGGAGGGGATTGATTACGAGTACCTGGATGGGCAGACGCCCGCGGGGGCTAGGGCCGAGCGGGTTCGCACGTTCCAGGAGGGCGACGTTCCGCTGTTCCTGATTTCGCTCAAGGCCGGTGGCTTCGGGCTGAATCTCACGGCGGCGACCACGGTGATTCACCTGGACCCGTGGTGGAACCCCGCCGTGGAGGACCAGGCTTCCGACCGCGCGCACCGGATTGGCCAGGAGCGGCCGGTGACGGTGTACCGTCTGGTGACGCGGGGGACCATCGAGGAGCAGATGCTGTCCCTGCACGAGCACAAGCGCGCGCTGGTGGCGGGCGTGCTGGAGGGGAAGGACGCGGCGGGACGGCTGTCGACCCAGGAGTTGCTGGGATTGCTGTCCCAGCGACTGGCTCCGCCTGGGGAAGAGGAGGGGCCTCGGACTCGGCACTGATTTCGATTGTTGGACTGTTTGTGCTACGGCCAAAGCCCAAGCACGCATCGAGGTGCAGGCTTTGGAGGGAGGACGTTGCCAGGAAGATTGAAGGGCAGCGTGAGTGGCCGTACGAGCTTTGCTACCAACGATAGGGACTGACGTGGACGGCTTGAACTGGAACGACGTTCGAGACCTTGCCCGCCGCGTTGCGCAGGGAGAGCCATTCCTGCTCACTGATGTGACGCGCTCGATGCTGCTTCAGGACATTCTGCGCGCGAATCTTGCCGCACTGGATGACGAGCCATGACGGAGTTGACGCGTGACTGGCGCTGCGCTCCCTCCGTGCTTCGCGCGTGTTCTGGCGTCTCAATGTTGGAACCGGGTCCAAAGGCTTTGGGTTCGCCAGGGGAGCGCGGCATTGAAAGAGGGCTCCCTGTTCAGCAGGCTGAGGGCCCCGAGGACCAACAGGCTTGCGAGCATCGACACCGCCAGCGAACGCGGTCTGTCGTGCTTCAGGCAGAGCCAGATGAAGGCCATCGTGGAAATGATGCCTCGCAGTGGCCACCAGAAGACGGCGGAGCGAAGCAGTGTTTCCACTTCGGACGGATTCGAGGCGGAAACCCATGTGATGAGGCCGGCAGCAGGAGCGAATCGGATGAATTCGGTGGTGACGATGCCAGTCCAAAAGGCTTTCGGGCTTGCATGTTCGTGCATCAGAACAACGATGAGGAGCGCAAGGCCTGTCAGGAGGTCTGAGGCTCCGTCGCCGAAGCCCATGCAGTCACCATGTCCGCCCGTCATGGTGTAGCCCCACTCGTACGAGACCCGCTTGCTCGCGAATTCAAAGAGCGCGACTGCGAAGACCGCTGCCAGGGTCCAACCGAAGATTCGACGCCATTCGGGGCGGGGGCTTGCCAGGGCTGCGCTCGCAGTCGGAGACGGGACCATTTCGAGAGCGTACCGTGCTGCTCACGCGGATGCGAAGCGGGCACCCCTCCATGCGCGCCAGCCCGTCACGTCTTGCCCCAGGTCAGTGATTCAATCGCTGCAGCGGCTTTCTCGCCAATGGTCTCAACCCAGCCGGAGACTGGGGTCTGGTCCTTGACCAGCGCTTCGAGCACCGGAACGAAGGGGAGATGGTTCGACGCTCCGAGAGCGAAGATCGCGTTAAAGCGGACCTCGAGAGATGGATCCTCCAGCGCCGACAGCAGTGCCTTGGCGGCGAGCTCGAACTCGGCGGTCCCAGGTCTGACCTGGGAGAACATGTAGGCGATGCCCTCTGCTGCTTGTCCGCGCACGACGGGATCCTCTTGGGGATCCGCGAAGATGCGCACCATGAGGCCCCAGGTCCTGAGGTCTCCGTGCCAGGAGAGCGCGTAGAGGATTCCTTGCCGTGAGTCCGCGCTGCTCGCTGTGTCGAGCAATGGTATCAGCCTGCCCGTGGTCGTCGGGTCTCCCGAGAGGAGCTGGGCTGCTGGGACGATGGCAGTTCGGTCTGCGCCCACAATGGCCTTCAGGGCTGATTCGCGCTGCTCTTCGGACAATGGCTCTTTTTCGTTCGGACTCAGTGGGCGGTTCCTCGTTGTGCTCACCTACGCCGTCACTCGGTGGCGCCTGACTTCCCATCGGGCTCATTGAGCGATGATTTGCCACAGGAGCATGCTTCTCCATGGAAGGATGGGATTGACGTAGAAGTCGTTCGTCCACTGGCTGAGAAACACTAGGAGGAAGGCACTTGCCAGTCCCGAGACAGCCATCCGCATCCAGCCAGGAGACCCTCGCTTTGAGCAGAGCCAGATGAGGGCCGCCGTTGCGAGGACGGCGCTGGCCGTCCACCAGAAGACCGCAGAGCCTTTAAGGCTGTCCACTTCAATGGGCGTGGTGACAACCACCCATCCAAGCACTGCTGCGGAGGGCACGTAACGAACGAACGCAGTGGTGATGATTCCGGCCCAGAACGCGCCCGGGCCCTTCCTGTCGAACATGACAACGGCAAGGAGCTGTGCAAGGCCAACGAGGAGCTCCGAAAGTGGAGAACCCAGGCCGAGGCAGTCGCCCTGCCCGCCACTCATCGTGTAGCTCCCTCCGAACGCAAATCCCCTTGCGATGGCGAGGCTCGCGATGACAGAGCCCCAGGTCCAGCCCACCCAGCGGAGCCATTCCATGTGAACCGAGGGACTGGTGGATGCACTGTGCGCGGTCTCCATCCGTCGATGATACTGGATGCGCGCGCCGTCAGCCTGATTCAGGAGGACCAACGTGAGTGGCAAGAACCCCCTTCGTACCGCGTCCGAGCTCGCTCTAGCAGGCCGGGTGGGCGAGGCCATCGATTTCCTCGAAGCAATTCTGGCTCGCACCCGGTCGAGCGAAGAACGACCCGCCAACACTTCTCTCCTGGCGAGAACAGCGGGAGTCCACTGCGTGGGAGTTGGGGACCTTGAACAGGCAGCGCTCTACTTCGAAGAAGCCGTTGCCACCGCAGGACACGACGCGACCCCACTTCTCGCCTTGGCGGGTCTTCGCTGGCAGCAAGGTCAAGCTGACAGCGCACGCTCGTGCCTGGAACGAGCTGAGTCCATCGCTCAATCCTCTGCGGATGCCGAGGCCTTGCAGATGGTCGCCGACATCCGTGCAGGCTGGGCGAGTGACGACGGTTGATTCGCGAGCGCGTCGCTCAAGCCCATTCGTGTTGGCTCAATGCGAGAGAAGCTCCGTGAAGGCGATGACGACCTTTCCGCACCAAGGAAGGGGCGCATTGATGCCGTAGTTGAGGCGATGGCTGAGCAGCCCCAGCAGCGCGATGCTCGCGAGTCCTGAGACGAGCGTCATCCGCCAAGTTGGGCGCTCTCGCTTCGAGCAGAGCCAGAGGATGGCCGCGACCGCAACGACGGCCCGCAGCGTCCACCAGAAGAACGCGGTGTGGTGCAGGGGACCTATTCCAGAATCAAACTGAGGGGACGTTGCCAGCCAGGCGAGTAGCACGGTGGAGGGCACGTACCTGCTGAACTCGCTGGTAACGATACCCGTCCAGAGCGCGCTGGGGCCTCTCCTGCCATACATGATGACGGCAAGGGGCTGCGCAATGCACATGAGCGCATCTGGGAACGCATAGCGCTGGAACATGCACTCCCATCCGCCAGTGAGCGTGTAGTGCGGTCCGAAGCGGAGGAACGCTTCAAGCGCGACGATGGCCATGCTGGACAGCCAGGCCCAGCCGACCCAGCGGCCCCATTCAGGGATGCTGATGCTCTGCGCGGAGGTGGAAGCCGCTGGAGGTTCCATTCGCGGAGGATACCAGTACGTGGCTGGCGGTGATGGGGGCGGCCATTTTCAACTCCTGCGCGACTCGGAGCCGCGACCCGATTGGCCGGTCCGGTGCCCTGGCCGACTGCACATTTTAGGGTCACGTCCGCCGGCCAGGTGGGATGATGGAGCTTCCTCCGGTCGCGCAGTGCTCCCATGAAACACAGGCTCGTCGACTACTTCCGCCGCATCGCTCCTCTGTCGGACGAGGAAGCCCATGCCATCCTGGACAGCATGGTGGTGAAGACCTGCCCGAAAGGCACGCACCTGCTCATGGCGGGCCAGGTCTGCACCGAGGCCTACTTCGTCCTCCAGGGCTGCATCCGCCAGTACTCCGTCGTCGACGGTGAAGAGCGGAGCAACGGGTTCTTCACCGAGGGCGAATGGGTCCTCTCGATTCACAGCATGGTGAACCAGACCCCTGCGGAGCACTTCCTGGTCTGCGCGGAAGACACCACGGTGGTGGTCGGCACGGAGCAACGCGAGGGGGACCTGTATCGACGCTTCCCTCGTTTTGAGAGCATCGCTCGAATGACGATGCAGAAGGTCCTGGCGGAACAGCAGGAGCGGTTCGCTTCGTACCTCACCGATACTCCGGAGCAGCGCTACCTCAAGCTCTCGAAGACGCGGCCGGACATACTTCAGCGGATTCCTCAGTACCAACTGGCCAGCTACATCGGCGTGCAGCCCGAGTCACTGAGCCGGATCCGAAAGCGCATCGCTACGCGCGGCAAGCCGGCTACGCCGCGACGGAAGGGGTAACGGTTCGGAACCCCTTGGCGATGAGCCAGCCGCCGAGGAACAGCTCGAAGAGGCCCCCAGGGCCGGAGAAGAGGGTGCCCCACGGCAGCCCGAAGAGCTCGAGTACGGCCCCCAGCGCCAGGAGCCCGTAGCCCACCGCGCCCACCAGCGGAAGCAACGGTGGAAGAAGCCGGGCGCGGTACAGCGAGAGGCAGAACACCACGCTGCCGGCCCCCAGGATGAACATCGCGAGCTGGTACGCCAAGAAGTTCCCCTTCGAGAGAAGTCCGGAGAGGGTCACCAGCTCAGGTGCCATCTGCCCTTGCGCGGATTCTCCGAGCTGAAGGATGCACAGGAGGAAAATCACTCCGATGCTGAGGAGTAGCGCCTCCATGACCCGCGTGCAGACGTACGCGATGGCGCTGCTCGGGCTCCGCGCTCGGAGTATCGGAAAGCACAGCACGCCAATCCCGACGACGAGGATGGAGTTCAACAGGAGCAGCAGCGCGCCCCCCGACGAACAACGGCCTCTGACCGGCCACTGCGGCCAAGTGCTCCGGCTCCTTCAGGACGGAGGTGACGAGCGCGGTGCCGATGCCGTAGGCGAAGAACGGAAGGAGAAAGAGAACTCCCAGAGCGCGGGAGTGAAGGCGGGTGGTGCTCATCGAGAGGGCTCCAGAACGTTCAGGGACGTTGTGGTCTCGAGAGTAGGGAGGCTGCTCCCCGCCTTCATTGATGCGGGTTAATAAACCGCTTCCCTTATCGGGCCGCGAGTTCGTTGAAGCGGACTCCCGTCAAGGACAGCCGTCGCACGGAATCCGCCATTCGTTCGCTGGCCACGATGAATGTGGGCCAGTCGTGTAGCCGAAAAAGATCTGGAGGCTCAGGTATCGACTGAAGGTCGAGAGTCGGAGGCTGAGGTAGCTCGTGGTGGGGAATCTCGCACGTCGAGCAGGGCTGCCGCATTTCAGGAGACACGCCATCAAGATGCAGTCGTCCATGAAGTTCCAACTGCATGGCGAGCAAATCAGGTGGGTTCTTGCCGCGGTACTGCACATTCAACGTGCAGCCTGAAAGACCTTGAACGCCCGCAGCCTGAAGGCGCTCCACGGCTTCACGTCGGATGTAAAGCGACCAGGGGTTCTGCATGAAGAGGTCGCCGAAGGTCCCGCTGCCCGTGCCTGTGGGCGGACCAAAATCTGCGCCCGGTTCCAGTCGCGCCCAACTGGGAGCGAGAGGTCGGACCAGTTCCCTCAATCGAGAGAACTCCTCGAAGGTGGCCTGCCGGCCTGGGTTTTCGAACGCCTTTCGCGCCGGGTGGCCCGACAAGTCTACGCAGGGGTACTGGAGCCCAGCCCAGCCACCAGCGGCTCCACATGTGTCGCAGGGAATGACGCCTGGGAGTCCCCAGGGAGGCACGGCTCGTAGGCTTCCAGTGAACGCAGCGGCCCTGTCTTCTTCGACCACGTAGAACTGCAAGCGCCCTGCCTTCTCGGCGTGACCTTGCCGTCGGACGTTCTCGGGAGTCACCAACATGAATGCCGTGCGTCTTGATTCCAGGTCACTGCGTGAGCAGCTCCCAAAGGAGTTGGCTTCTCCCTGGAAGGATGAGGTCGATGGCGTGCGGGTAGGGCGGCATGCTGACCAGCCACAGCAGTGAAACACTGGTGAGTGCCGAGACGAACAGCTGGCCTACGCTTGGACCCGCTCGTTTCATGTACAGCCAACCGAGGCATGCGGCTGCGACAAGGGCTCTCACTGGCCACCAGACGAAGGGGCTGTAGTGCAGCGTTCCAATTTCGAATGATGTGGTCGCAGCAATCGCAGTGAGCAGTGCTGCCCCAGGGACAAATCGAACGAATTCGGTGACGATGATGCCAGTCCAGAAGGCGGGTTGGCCCTTCCTCCCGTACATGAAGACGGCCAGGCACTGCGCAAGGCTAGCCGATACATCCGAAAGGATTTCGCCCGCATAAAGGTGGATGCGCGGAAATCCATTCAGGTTGTAGGACGTCGCAGCCCCCAGTCCTTTGGTTATGTATGCGAAAACGAGGCTGGCCAGGACTGCGATGCATGTCCAGCCGAACCATCGGACCCAGCTCATGTGAATGGACGAACTGCTGGGCCCGCTGTGCGCTGTCGCCATCGGCCCACTGTACCGAAGGTGGGCCCCGTCTGCGTAATCGCTACCCCCGTGGCGCGGCGGCTCGAGACAGCCGGTCCCGGACCGCAATGCCCAGCCCGCTCTCTGCCGGGAGGCACGCCACCAACACGTCATGCCCCTGGGCGTCCGCTTCCCTCAGCCGGGCGTACAACACACGCGCCGCCCCAGCGGGCTCATCCGGCACATCGAAGCGCGGCACATCGGGCGGCAATGCAAGGCTCGCCGGTCCCAGCACCCCCACGCGCAATCCCTGTCCACGCAGCTCCTGGACCCGCGCCACCGCCTGCCCGGCCTCGACCAGCACCACACCGGCCCGCGGCGCGTAGTGCGACTCCAGCGAACCCGACACGCGCACCTTGGTCGAAGTCCGCACCGGCACCCTCCGCCCCAGCACCCGCTCCACGTCCTCGGCCGCCAGTCCACCCGGCCGCAGAATCGCGGGCTCCTCCGAGCTCAAGTCCACGATGGTCGACTCCACGCCCACCGTGCACGGGCCTCCATCCAGGACCAGGTCCACATCTCGGCCCAGGTCCTCCCGCACGTGTTCCGCGGTCGTGGGGCTGACCTTCCCGAACCGGTTCGCGCTCGGCGCGGCCAGTCCACCGCCCAGCTTCCGCAGCACCGCGAGCGCCACCGGGTGATTCGGTACACGCAGGGCCACCGTGTCCTGTCCACCCGTCACGGCATCCGTGGCCCGCGCGGTGCGCTTCAGCACCAGCGTCAACGGCCCGGGCCAGAAGGCTTCGGCCAGCCTCCGCGCGGCCTCCGGGACTTCACGGGCCCACGAACCCAGGTGCTCCACGCCCGGGATGTGGACGATGAGCGGGTGGGTGGCGGGGCGGCCCTTGATGGCGAAGACGCGGCGCACGGCCAGCTCGTCCTCCGCGTTGGCGGACAGACCGTAGACGGTTTCCGTCGGCAGGGCGACGACACCACCGTGCCGCAGCAATTCCACCGCGCGTTCAAGGGACTCTGGAGCAATCATGCGCCGCCGCACTGTCGCCCCAGGAGGGAACATGGGCAAGTCGCACGTCTTCGAAGCGCGCAGCCGGATGCCCGTCACGGCCAGTAACCTCTTCGCCTGGCATGCCCGGGAAGGGGCGTTCGAGCGCCTGGCACCTCCCTGGGAGCGGATGGAGGTCCTGGAGCGCACCGGCGACGGCATCCGCTCCGGCGCCCGTGTCGTCGTCCGCATGCGCGTGGGCCCCATCCCTCAGCGCATGGTGGCCGAGCACACCGCCTACGCCGAAGGCGCCATGTTCCAGGACACCCAGCGGTCCGGCCCCTTCACGAAGTGGGTCCACACCCACCGGATGTGGTCCGAGCCCACCACGGACACGTCCATCCTGGACGACGAGGTGGAGTACATCCTCCCCGTGGGCCCCCTGGGCAGCCTCTTCGGCGGAGGCTTCGCGCGCCGCACCCTGGAGCGGATGTTCGCGTACCGGCACCGCGTCACCCGCGAGGACCTCAAGCGCCACGCCGCCTTCGCGGGGCAGGGACCGCTCACCATCGCCGTCACCGGCGCCTCGGGATTGGTCGGCTCCTCGCTGGTGCCCTTCCTCACCACTGGCGGCAACACCGTGAAGCGCCTGGTTCGCGGCAAGGCGGACCCGGCCCGGAACGAGGTCGCCTGGGCGCCCGACAAGGGCGAGGTGGACACCGACGCGCTCGAAGGCGTGGACGCCGTGGTGCACCTCGCGGGCGTCAACGTGGCCGGTCAGCGGTGGACCCCCGAATACAAGGACGCCATCCTCAAGAGCCGCACCCAGGGCACTCGCACCCTGGCCGAGGCCCTGGCGCGCATGAAGCGCAAGCCGAAGGTGCTCGTCTCCGCGGGCGGCAGCAGCATCTACGGCGACCGGGGCGACGAGCTCCTCACCGAGGAGAGCAGCACCGACGGGAAGGGCTTCCTCTCCCAGGTCTCACGCGAATGGGAAGCCGCCGCCGCGCCCGCCGAGGCCGCCGGCATCCGCGTGGTGCACCTGCGAATCGGCCCCGTGCTGGACGCGCGCGAGGGCGCCCTGGCGAAGATGCTGCCCGCGTTCCTCGCGGGCGGCGGCGGGCCCATCGGCTCCGGGCAGCAGTGGATGAGCTGGGTGGCGCTGGAGGACGTGCTCGGCCTCATCCACTTCTCCGTCTTCACGGAGGCGGCGCGCGGCGCCCTCAACACCGTCGCGCCGGGGGCCGTGAGACAGGCGGACTTCGCCCGGACCCTGGGCAAGGTGCTGCGGCGCCCGGCTGTCTTCCCGGTCCCCACGCCCGTGGTCCGCACGCTCTTCGGTCAGATGGGGCAGGAGGCGCTGCTGGACGGCGCGCGAATCGTGCCCCAAGCGGCCCAGCGGCTGGGGTTCGCCTTCCTCCTTCCCGACCTGGAGGGCGCGCTGCGTTTCACCCTGGGTCGCACGACGGAGGGCCCTGAATACCGCCATTCTTGACGGGTCCGGCGCTTGACAATCCCCTCCGCTGCGCCAGAAGAAACGACGCATTCGAAGGGGAGAGGACACCTGATGATTCAGGTCGAAGGGCTGACCAAATACTACGGTGAGCACGCGGCGATCCGGGAGCTGGCCTTCACCATCAGCCAGGGAGAGGTGATTGGCTTCCTGGGCCTCAACGGCGCTGGAAAATCGACGACGCTGAAGGTCCTGGGGTGCGTGCTGCTGCCGACCTCGGGGCGCGTCGTCGTTGACGGCCATGACGTGGTGAGCAATGCCCACGAGGTCCGCCAGCGCATCGGCTACCTGCCGGACGTGCCTCCGCTCTATGACGAGATGACGGTGGGTGAATACCTGGCCTATGTCGCGCAGCTTCGCGGCGTCACGGCCCGGGACACCGCCAGCCGCGTGGGCGAGGCCGAGGAGAAGACCGGCCTTCGCGACGTCCACGGCGAGCTCATCTCCACGCTCAGCCATGGCTACCGCCAGCGCGTGGGCGTGGCTCAGGCGCTGGTGCACAAGCCCGCGCTGCTCATCCTCGACGAGCCCACCAGCGGCCTGGACCCGCGCCAAATCGTGGAGATGCGCGACGTCATCCGCGGGCTGAAGGGCGCGCACACGGTGCTCGTCTCCAGCCACATCCTCCCCGAAATCTCCCAGACGTGTGACCGGCTGCTCATCATCCACAAGGGGATGCTGGTGGCGCAGGGCACGGAGGAGGAGCTGGCCGCGAAGATGGGCGGCCGGGGCACCATCGAACTGGAGGTGCGCGGCGACAAGGCGCGCGCGGTGGAGGTGCTCCAGGGCTTCGGCGCGGTGGAGGTGGACCGCGCGGCGGACGGCCTGGTGGCGCTGACGGTGCGGGCCTCGCCGGACCGGCGTCCCCAGGTGGCGCGGGCGGTGGTGGGCGCGGGCCTGGAGTTGTTGCGGCTGGACCAGGGCGCCGGTCAGCTTGAATCCATCTTCCTGCGGCTGACACACGGCCAGGAGGTGCGCGCGTGAAAGCGCTGCTCATCGCCCGCCGCGAGCTGTCCGCCTACCTGCGCACGCTCAGCGGCTACGTCATCATCGCGGTCATCCTCGCGTTGAACGGCTTGTTCTTCAACGCGTATGCTCTGGGCGGCGCCAGCAAGCGCTCCGCCGAGGTGCTGTCGCAGTTCTTCTATTATTCGAGCGGCTTCACCGTCGTCGCCTCGGTGTTCATCTCCATGCGCCTGCTGGCCGAGGAGCGCCAGACGGGCACGCTGCCGCTGCTGTACTCGTCACCGCTGCGAGACCGCGACATCGTGCTGGGCAAGTTCCTCGCGGGGCTGGCCTTCCTGGCGCTGTATGTGGCGTGCACGGTGTACATGCCGTTCCTGGTGCTGGTGAACGGCAAGGTGTCCTTCGGGCACGTGGCGGCGGGGTACTTCGGCCTGCTGCTCCTGGGCAGCGCGTCACTCGCGGTGGGGACCTTCGGCTCGGCGCTGGCGCGCAACCAGCTGCTCGCGGCGATTACGTCCGCGGTGATGCTGGTGGCCCTCATCCTGTGCTGGCTGCTGGCTCGCATCACCGAGCAGCCGCTGGCGGATGTCTTCAGCGCGATGTCGCTGTGGAATCAGCACTTCCCGCCGTTCCAGGCGGGGCTCATCCACGTGCGTGACGTCGTCTACTACCTCGTGGTCACCTACGTGGCGCTGTTCGCGGCCACGCGGGTGCTCGAGGCGCGGAGGTGGCGATGAGCGCCCGTTCTTCGAGCGGGGGACTCCCCGTGACGCTGGCCTTCGTCTCGGGCCTGCTGGCGGTCTTCATCGGTGAGCGCATCTTCGGCATCGGCACGGGCCGCACCGTCCTGTCAGGCCTGGGCGTGGTGGTGGCGGTGGGCGCGCTGGGCTGGCGCTTCGCGCGCATGCGGTCGGCCAGCGCGGACCGACGCGCGGTCGAGGCGTGGGTGTCGGGCCTGTACGGCGTGGGCCTGCTGGCGCTGGGGCTCTACTTCCTCCAGTCGGACGCGGGCGCGGGCCTCTTCGGCGGGCCGTTGTCGCAGAAGGCGCCTCGGCTGGCGGTGTCGCTGGCCGCGCTCTTCCCGGCGTTGCTCGCGTGCTGCCTGCTGCCGCTGGCGATGGTGGAGGTCGCCGCCGCGGCGATGACGCGCGCGCCGGTGCTGGAGACGGGCCGCGTCCGCAGCGCGCTGTACTCCGGGCTGGGGCTGGCCTTCGTGCTCATCTTCGCCTTCGCGTCCATGTTCGTCGCCACCCAGGCGGACGCGGTGTGGGACCTGTCCTACTTCCGCACCGCGAAGCCCGGAGACGGCACGCGCAAGGTGATTCGCGGGCTCAATGAGCCGCTCCAGGTGACGCTCTTCTTCCCGCCCGCGAACGAGGTGGGTGAGGCCGTGGGCCAGTACTTCCGGGATCTGGCTGTGGAGAGTCCGGGCCTGCTCAACGTGGAGCGGCTGGACCAGGCCGTGGAGCCGGTGCGGGCGCGGGCGCTGGGCGTCCACAACAACGGCACCATCGTCCTGGCGCGCGGTGACAGGAAGGAGCCCCTCACGGTGGGGCTGGAAATCGAGCGGGCGCGCGGCCAGCTCCAGCGGTTGGACCAGGAGGTCCAGCGCCGCCTGCTGACGGTGGCGCGGCCTCGCCGGGTTGTCTACTTCACGGCGGGCCACGGTGAGCGCGCCGAGTCGCGCGCGGTGCCGGGCGAGACGATGCGCCCGTCCGTGGAGAAGCTGAAGGAGCTGCTGCGCGCGCAGAACGTGGACGTGCGGCCGCTCGGCGTCTCCGAGGGCCTGGGCACTGAGGTGCCGCGTGACGCCTCCGTGGTGGTGGTGGCGGGGCCGACGCAGGAGTTCCTCCCCGAGGAGCTGAATGCCCTGCGTGAGTACTCCGCGCGAGGGGGCCGGCTGTGGCTGGCGCTGGAGCCGGAGGGGCCGGACTTCCAGCCGCTGCTGGAGCCCTTGGGCCTGAAGTTCCTCAAGACGCCGCTGGCCAATGACCAGGTGTACTTCCGCACCTCGCGGCAGCAGAGCGACCGCGGCAACCTGGGCACGGCGACGTTCTCCTCGCACCCGTCCGTCACTTCGCTGTCGTCGCTGGCGGGACAGGCGCCGGCCGTCTTCGTGGGCGCGGGCGTGCTGGAGCAGATTCAGCCGCTGCCGGGCGGCATCGCGCAGGACGTGTCGGTGCGCGCGCACGGCGCCACCTTCGCGGACGCCAACGCCAACTTCACGTTGGACGCGGGCGAGACGCGGCGGCCCTGGCCCCTGGTCATCGCGGTGGAGAAGCCCGCGCCGGCCGGCCAGGAGGCGATGCGCGCCGTGGTGATGGCGGACGCGGACGCGGTGGGGGACTTGCTGCTGGGCAACATGGGCAACGCGTACCTGGCGGTGGACACGCTGCGGTGGCTGACCGGTGAGGAGTCCATCTCCGGCGCGGTGTCCTCGGAGGAAGACACACCCATCCAGCACACGCGGGAGCAGGACGTCCTCTGGTTCTACGCCACGGTGTTCCTGGGCCCGGCCCTGGTGCTGGCGGTGGGCTTCGTGATGACGCGCCGGCGGGGACGCCGCGCGCCGCGCCCCGCGGTGGCGGGAGGTGAGCGATGAAGGTTCGGGACCTGGCCCTGCAAGGGGCCCTGGCGGCGGTCGCGCTGGTGGCGGCCTTCGTCGTCTGGCAGCGCGAGCCCTCCGCGGGCCCGGGCGAAGTCACCGTGGTGGATGTCCCGGTGCGAGCGCTGGACAGCATCCGCTACGAGGACGACACCCGCTTCGTGGACGTGTTCCGGGATGCGAGCGCGCGCGACCAGCTCTGGG
>JBKGHI010000134.1:0-22872 GCA_046520405.1 Myxococcus sp. 1LA | reverse complement strand
CGCGGTGAAGCCGCCGTCGGTGAAGGACAGCATCGCCGCGGTGAAGCCGGTGGGCGCCGCCGTCGCCACGCCGCCCGCGGCCGAGTCGTCCATGGGCCTGGGGCTGGCGCTGGTGTTCGCCTTCTTCGGCGGCGCGCTGCTCAACCTGATGCCGTGCGTGTTCCCCGTGCTGGCGCTCAAGGCCTACGGCTTCACGCGCATGGTGCAGCAGGAGCAGGGCCGCGTGGGTGCGCACGCGGCGGCCTACGCGGCGGGCATCATCGGCACCATGCTGCTGCTGGCCGGCGGCGTGCTGGCGGTGCGCGCGGGCGGGGCGAGCGTGGGCTGGGGCTTCCAGTTCCAGGAGCCGCTCTTCGTCGCGGGCGTGTGCGCGGTGCTGGTGGCCTTCGCGCTCAACCTCTTCGGCGTCTTCAACGTGGGCCTGGATGGCACGGCGCTGGCGGGCAAGGTGGACCAGAGCCACGGCCTGATGCACAGCGCTGGCGAGGGCGTGCTGGCCGTCGTCCTGGCCACGCCGTGCTCGGCGCCGCTGCTGGGCACCGCGGTGGGCTTCGCCTTCGCGGCCGGGCCCTTGACGGTGCTGGCGGTGTTCACCGCGCTGGGCTTGGGGCTCGCGCTGCCCTTCTGCGTGCTGGTGCTGGTGCCCGGGCTGGCCAAGAAGCTGCCCAAGCCGGGCGCGTGGATGGAGCGCTTCAAGCAGGTGCTGGGCTTCGCGCTGCTGGCCACCACCGTCTGGCTGGTGTGGGTGATGGGCGGGCTGGCCGGCGTGGACGGCATGGCGCGGCTCCTGGCGTTCCTGGTCGCGGTGGGGCTCGTCACGTGGCTGTATGGCCAGGGGCAGGCGCAGGATGGCGTGCGCAAGCTGGCCACGGTGGGGGTTGCCGCCGGTGTGCTGTTGGCGTCCGGCCTGGTGACGCTGCGCTTCGAGGAACAGGGCCCCGCGGCGGCGCCGCGGCTCGGCTCCACGGTGGCGACGGCGCAGCCGTGGAGCGCGGACGCGGTGAACGCGGCGCTGGCTGCGGGCCAGCCGGTGTTCATCGACTTCACGGCGGACTGGTGCCTCACGTGCAAGTTCAACGAGCGCACCGTGCTGTCCACCGACGAGGTGCGTGACGCCTTCACGAAGCACCAGGTGGCCTTCTTCATCGCGGACTGGACGCGGCGGGACGCGAGCATCACCGCCAAGCTGGCCGAGCACGGCCGGGCGGGCGTGCCCATGTACCTGGTGCTGAGCCCGGGCGCTCCCGGCAAGCCGGAGGTGCTGCCGGAGTTGCTCACCCCGGGCCTGGTGGCGGACGCGGTGAAGCGCGCGGCGGAGTGCGCGCCCTCGAAGCTGGGGAACGGGGCGAACGTCCTCTGCGCCGCGGGCTTTTCGAATCACTGAAGCATCGCTGTCTCTTGCGCTGTCCCAAACTCAGGAGGAACGCCATGAAGCAGGTCTTCACCGCCTTCGCGCTGGGCACGTTGTTCGTCGGGGCTCCGGCCTTCGCCGATGCGGAAGTCGGCAAGGCCGCGCCGTCCTTCACGCTGAAGGACGAGTCCGGCAAGGAGCACACGCTGGCGCAGTACAAGGGCAAGGTCGTCGTGCTCGAGTGGACCAACCCCGAGTGCCCCTTCGTGCAGCGGCACTACAAGAGCGACACGATGGTCACCACGCTGAAGGGCTTCGACGCGAAGAAGGTCGTGTGGCTGGCGGTGGACTCCACCGCGCACAACACGCCGGACAAGTCCGCGGCGTGGAAGAAGGACGAGGGCTTCCCCTATCCGGTGCTCCAGGACGCGAGCGGCACGGTGGGCAAGTCCTACGGCGCGAAGACGACGCCGCACATGTACGTCATCGATGAGCAGGGCGTGGTTCGCTACGCGGGCGCCATCGACGATGACCCGCGCGGGAAGAATGCCAAGCCGGCCAACCACGTGAAGACGGCGGTGGACGCGGTGGTGGGCGGCAAGCCCGTCCCCGCCAGCACCACCACGCCCTACGGCTGCACGGTGAAGTACAAGAGCTAGCGCGAAGCGCGGCTGCGTTGATTCCCGAAGGCCCTCGTCCCTGTCTGGGGACGGGGGCCTTCTGCTTGGCCGGCGAGCGGCGGCGTCAGGGCAGGTGCCTTGTCCGGTGCGAGGACGGTTCGGACCTTTCCCTCTGAAAGGGAAGACAACCATGGCCGACAACAAGGGCAGCCCCGTGCGGGGCGACGAGCGGATGGACACGACGCGCCCGGAGGAGTTGGAGCGCGAGGCACGGCACCAGAAGAAGGGCGCGTTGCGCGGCGACGTGACGGACGAGGACGTGGGCGAGGACCGCATCCTCCAGAAGGGAATCGGGGGCTATGGCGCCCAGAAGGGCACCGAGCCGGCGCGCGAGGCCCCGCCGCTGAGTGATGAGCACGGACGCCGCTGAGGGACCGTCTCCCCGGGTGGGGCCGTGACGGGCTCCACCTGCGAGAGCGGTTTGACGCATGTGGGCTTCGGTCGCGGTACGAGCACACGATGCTACGCCTGCTGTGCTGAGCGCCCGCCCGTTCCGTATCCATGCCGCGCGGTGGGGGTGTCTCCCTCGTGCCCTGCTCAGGGCTCGCCAGTTCCGCGCCCCTGTGGCGCGGAGGACGTGCGCGCCGTGTGTGGGGTGCTCAAGGTTCGCCCGTTCCGTGCCTCCTGCCGCGCGGAGGGCGTGCGTCCCGCCTCGCGAGGAATCGTGAGCAGCGAGCACAGGGCGCCCACGGCGCACAGGCCCGCGGACACCCAGAGCGCGCGCCGGGTGCCCACCAGGAAGTCCACGCTGGTGTCGCCGGCCAGTCCGCCCAGCAGGGGCAGCAGCGCCACCGCGAGCAGGCCGGCGATGCGGGCCACGGCGTTGTTCACCCCGGAGGCGATGCCCGCATAGCGGTCCTCGACGGCGCCGAGCACCACCGCCGTGAGCGGACCCACGGTGAGCGCCAGTCCCAGGCCCAACACCACGATGCCGGGCAGCACGGTGCTGACGTAGTCACCGCCACGTTGGATGCGCGTCAGAAGCGCCAGCCCCACGCCCGCCAGCAGGGGGCCCGCCGTCATCAGCGGCCTTGCGCCGATGCGCCCCGCCAGCCGGCCTACCGACGGTGAGAGCAGGAGCAGCAGCAAGGTGATGGGCAGCAACGCCGCCCCCGCGCCGAGCGCCGAATAGCCAAGCTGCTGTTGCAGGGCGAGGACCACCAGGAACGTGGCGCCGCCCAGCGCGAAGTACACGACGAGCGTGGTGAGGTTCGCGCCGGAGAAGGTGCGCGAGTGGAAGAGCGTGAGCGGGAGCATCGGGTCTCGCTGCCTCGCCTCCAGCGCGAAGAAGCCCGCCAGCAGGACCGCGCCCATGCCCGCGGCGACGATGGCCGCCAGGGGCCAGTCATGGGCGGGGCCCTCGATGAGCGCGTAGATGAGTCCGCCCAGGCCGAGCGCAGCCGTCACCGAGCCCGCGAGGTCCAGCCCGTGTGTCCCCGACTTCGGCGCGATGTCCGGAACGTGGCGCAGCGCCGCCCACGCGGTGAGCGCGGCCAGGGGCACGTTGAGGAAGAAGACGAAGCGCCACGAGCCCGCGTCCACGAGCCAGCCACCCAGCAGCGGCCCCACGGCGGTGGTGACGCCGGACAGCCCGGCCCAGGCGGACACGGCGCGCTGCCTGTCCTCGGGCGGGAACGAGGTGCGCAGCAGGGCGAGGCTCGCGGGCACCAGCAGCGCGGCCCCCACGCCCTGCGCGGCGCGGAAGGCGGCCAGCGTCCAGGCATTCGGCGCCAGGCCGCACAGCACCGACGTGACGGTGAAGGCGACCATGCCCAGCAGGAAGACGCGGCGCTGTCCCTTTGCGTCGCCCAGCGCCCCGCCCGTGAGCACCAGGGAGCCGAGCGTGAGCAGGTAGGCGTCCACGGCCCATTGGAGGCCGGACAGGCCGGTGTGCAGCTCACGGCCCATGGCGGGCAGGGCGACGTTGACGGCGGTGGAGTCGAGGAACGCCATGCCGCTGCCCAGGACGCTGGCGAGCAGCACGCCCCTCCCCCGGGGACTGTCGTAGGCGACGGTGGTGTCGGGGGCGGTGGTGGCCATGTGGCTCTAGCGTGTGCCCGGGGGCAGGCGCGTGCCATCCGCCGGGCCGTGAAGGGGACGGGGCTTCGGTGGCTCGCCGTCCCGGCCGGCACCCGCTGAAGGGTCTGTGACTCAGTGCCTACGGTGTGGAGGGCGCTGGACGTCCAGAAGGGGTGTCACATGGAACCGATTTGCGAGCACATCGAACAGGCGGGTGACCCATCCCCTCGCTCACGGGGCTGCGAGGAGTGTCTGGCCATGGGGGCGAGCTGGGTGCATCTGCGCCGTTGTCTGACGTGTGGCCACGTCGGGTGCTGCGACTCCTCGCCGAACCGGCACGCCACGAAGCACTTCCAGGGGACGGCCCATCCCGTCGTCCAGTCCTTCGAGCCGGGCGAGGAGTGGGCGTGGTGCTACGAGGACGAGCTCTTCACCGAGCACCGGCCCGAGCCATCGCACGACGCGCGGCTGTGACGTGGGCTTGCTCGGGAAGGGCTGTCCTAGCAGAGTCATCCGCTATCATCCCCGTGCCCTTTTCAGCGCGTGGGAAGAAAGGCGCGGCACCGCACCCATGGACGCGTGGACTCTCGAAGGCTCGCGCATCACCGACCCGGAGACGTTGAGCCGCCTGCGCGAGATGCTGGCGAACGAAAGCCCGCTCATCATCGAGCACCGCTTCTACCGGGAGACCCGGGCCCCGCACCGCTTCATCTGTGACGATGCCGACGTGCTGGACGAATATCTCCAGGAGTCACGCCCTGGAGATTCGTTCTGGGTGTGGTCCTACAAGAGCCTCTGTCGGAACGACAACCTGCTCCTCCAGGGGAAGATGCCGGACGCGGAGGGCAGGACGCCGCGCGGGGGCCTGGCCTGAGTCAGGCGGCCACGGGCTCGATGCGAGGTCGCGTCCGTGCCCGGGCCGTCTTGCGGCCGCCACCCTTGCGCAGCAGGTCCATCGTCACCTCGTCCTCCGTGGCCAGCGCCATGAGCCGCTGGAGGTCGTCCACGCTGTTCACCGGCCGCTGATTGATGGTCAGCAGCAAATCATCCACCTGGAGGCCGGCCTCGTGGGCGGGTGTCCCGTCCTGCACGCGGAGCACCTTCACCGCGCGGGATTGGCCGTTCTCCCGGGTGAGCCGCGCGTCCAGGCTCACCGCCGTCGCGGAGATGCCCAGGAAGCGCCGGTCCACCTTTCCGCGTTGGATGAGCAGGCTGGCAATCCAGGCCGCCGTGGTGGCGCTCACCGCGAACCCGATGCCCTGCGCATAGGGCAACACCAGCGTGTTGAGGCCCACCACCTGCCCGCGCGTGTTGAGCAGCGGGCCGCCCGAGTTGCCCGGGTTGATGGCGGCATCCGTCTGGAGCATGCCCTCCAGCATGACGCCATCGGGCAGGCTGATGCTGCGGTTGATGGCGCTCACCACGCCCAGTGAGACGGACTGCTCCAGATGGAACGGGTTGCCAATGGCCATGACCAGTTGGCCCACGCGGACCGACTCCGGCTCGGCGAGCGGCAGGGTGGGGAAGTCACCGCCCTCCGCGCGGACCACGGCGAGGTCCGTGGGCGCGTCACTGCCCACCAGGGTGCCGCGCAGCTCCTCGCCATTGGAGAGCTGGACGGTGAGCTTGCGTGCGCCGCGCACCACCACGTGGCGGTTGGTGAGGAGATAGCCGTCCGGCGTGAGGAAGAGGCCGGTGCCATGGCCCCGCGCGTGCTCCACGCCGACGACGGCGGGCGAGGCGCGCGCCACGAGTGATTCCAGGTCATCCGAGAACTGTTGCAGCAGCTTCATGGTGTCCTCCCTTCACGCGCGCTTGCCCACGGTGATGGGCACTTCGCGGACCTCTCCGGCTCGCAGCACGCGGGCCTGGACGGTGGTGCCCACCTTCTCGTCGCTGAGCGCGCCGAGCAGGTCCTCCACGCCATGGAGCGGTTGTCCGCCCAGGCTCACCAGCACGTCTCCGAGCAGCAGGCCCGCCTGGTGCGCGGGGCCGTTCGGGTCCACGGAGAGGCAGATGAGGCCGTGCTCGCCTTCCGCGCTCAACTGGGAGGGCAGGCGGACGGGATAGGCGCCCACGCCCAGGTAGCCACGCCGGATGCCGCCGTGCTCCTTCAACGCCGTGACGACGCGCGACAGCGTGTCCGTGGCGATGACGACGGCGGCGGTGCGGGAGAAGGCGGCGGTGAGCAGACCGATGAGCCGGCCCTCGGTGTCCACCAGGGCGCCGCCGGAGAATCCAGGGGGCAGGTCGGCATCCGTTTCGAGGTAGCGCTCCACGCGGCCCCCGGCGTGGGTGCGCCAGCCCTCGCCGTGGGTGCTGACCGTGCCGAGCGTCGCGCGCGCGGTGCGGCCCGGGCGTCCCACGGCGACGACGAGGTGGCCCACCTTCACGTCGTCCAACGGCGCGGGTGTCAGCGGCGTGGGGCTGGTGGCTTCGGCCTTGAGCAGGGCCAGGTCGGTGCTGGCGTCGCGGCCGACGAGCTCGGCTGAGGCGGTGCGGCCGTCGGGCAGGCCGACTTGAAGCCGGCCTTCGTGTTCCACGGCCTGGCTGGTGGTGAGGATGTGGCCCTCGGTGTCCCAGACGATGCCAGTGGCACCGCGCCGGTGCCGCGTCTCCACGCGGACGATGCCAGGCGAGGCGCGCTCGACGACGGAGGCGAGGGATTGAGAGAGGGATTGGAGGAGGCCGGTGGACATGGTGCGTTCCTTTCGAGGTAGAAGGTAAAGGCCTCGAAAAGGCGCCACATCGGCGGACTGGCTAGGGCGCTGGCCTGTCCATTTGGGGAGGTCCCCTGGCCATCGGGTCAGCCGGCCTTGAGGAAGCGCTCGTAGCGGGCTTCCAGGTAGTCACGGCGCGGCTGGTGTTCAGGGGACGCTGGCAGGACGCTCAGCGCCTTTCCGGCGAAGCCCTTGAGTCCGTACTCCAGCGTGGGTCCGTCGCGCTCTGCGAGCAGTCGCGGCGCGATTTCGATGATGCCGTCAGGACGGATGCCCAGCAGGTCCGTGTCGAAGGCGCCGTGGTGGAGCTTGCAGAGCGCGAGCCCGTTGGGAACCTCTGGCCGGCCACGCTCGTCCCGGTCGGGGAGGATGTGCGCCGCGTCCAGCAGTTCCAGGCGGGGGAACCTGCACACCGCGCAGCGCTGCGAATAGGCGCGCAGCACGTGCTGCCGGAAGGCGGCTTGATGCAGCCGCTTCTTCATCTGCACTGTGGCGTAGCGGCGCTCCAGGTTCAGGAGCTTCGGGTCCGCCGCGTGGAGCCCGGGCGTCAGCATCTCCGCGTCCGGAGCGGCGGAGACGACGGTGAAGCTCAGTTCGGCTGGATTCACCTCGGAGATGTAGACGGGCCAGATGGGGCGGTAGCTGCCGGGCTCGATGCCGTAGAAGTAGATGAGCGGGACATCCCATTCCATGCCCCGCACGAGCCGCCGGTTGTCGCGTGATTCGACGTCCGTTCCCTGGAACCGGTACTGGAAACCTTCGTTCGACCGCAGGTCGTCGTAACGCGCCTCGCGGCCCTCGCGGGGAACGGTCGTCTTGATGGACAGCGCCGTCTCGCGCATGTGGCGAGGCCAGAAGATGCCGCGTGCGCGGTTGGCGAAGTGCAGCGTCTCGCCCTGGTACGTGAAGCCTCGATTGATGACCTCCCAGGACAGCACCTCGCCATGCTGGCGCACCAGTTGTTGCAGCGCGTTCATGGCGGCGACCCGGATGGGCCAATCGATGTCCTGGTTCGTCAACCGCGCCAGGCTACCAGGTCTAAGCCGGGGGCGAAGGGCTCATGGGTACCTCTGGAGAGGTACATACGAATCGCGTGCCTCAATGCATCTTTTCTCAAGCAACGGAGCGCATTCGTTGCTCAATGCGGAGGCATCACAATGATCTACATCACGGCGGTGAGGCTGTCGGGTGGCGAGCGGCTTGAGCACATTACCCACTTGAAGTGGGTGAATCGGGCCACTGGCGGCAGCGAATCAAGTACGCGAGCCACGATCGTTGCCTGGATTGACCAGGGAATCGATGTTCGAGTCCAGGTCGGCCGCAGCGAGTCGAAGGTTGAGGTCGTTCGGGCAAATCCGCCGTATTTGCGGTCGAGCCCGAACAACACGACCGCTGACAATCTGCTGTCGTTGCCGAGGTTCTAAGAGCCTCGAAGCCTCCCGCGTCGCTCTCGACCCGAGGCGGGGGCCGGACGCGCGCTGGGAACTCGCTGTTCGGAAATGTCGGGACATTTGCGCCGCCACAAAACCCCCGACATTTCCGAACAGCGACCTGCAGGGCCGCGCCGGAGGGGCAGGGCGAAATGCTTGATTCTCACGGGAGCTCGCTGGTCGCGGACGGTTGCCTGCCGCGGCAACCAGCCCACCAGGGGAGCGGTCCGCGAGTCTCCAGCCTCACTGCTTCCTCACGGCCCGCGCATCCCTACGTTCTCCTGGGACTTCACGATGCCGAACGAAAGGTCTGCCCCATGGAACAGCCACGCGAGAGCACGACGAAACAGCCGCAGGGCGTCGTCCAGGGCGACCGCCGCGAGTTCGAGGAGCTGTTGATGGACTACGACACCGCGCTCCTCACCACCCGTGGCGCGGATGGGCACTTCCACACGCGGCCCATGGCCGTGGCGAAGAAGCACAAGTCCGGCTCCGTGCTCTGGTTCGCCACCTGGGCGGACACGCAGA
The DNA here is from genome assembly GCA_046520405.1 of Myxococcus sp. 1LA. Classification (GTDB taxonomy): domain Bacteria; phylum Myxococcota; class Myxococcia; order Myxococcales; family Myxococcaceae; genus Myxococcus. Next base: position 14,144 of record JBKGHI010000134.1, on the reverse strand, counting down.
AGGTGCAGGACCTGGAGTCGGACCCACACTGTTCCCTGGCGTTCCACGCGTCGGAAGACAGCGCCACCTATCTCTCCGTATCGGGCGTGGTGGAAATCGTCCGCGACCGGAGGGCCATCCATGACTTGTGGGAGCCCAGCTGGAGGCCCTGGTTCCCCAAGGGGCCGGACGAGGGTGACATCGCCCTGCTGCGCTTCACGCCCGAGCACGCCGAATACGTCCATCCGGCGGGTGGAAAGCTCAAGGTGCTCTTCAGCACCGCGAAGGCGCTGGTGACGAAGCAGCGCCCCGACATCGCACCGAAGAAGGAACTGGACCTGCACTGAGCCCGGAGGCGCGCCCTGTCAGCGCCGCTCCAACAGCGCGCCGCCAGGTCCGAACCCCAGCGTGAGGCACAACACACGTGAGTGGCCCGCGAGCCGCGAGTCACGCCGCGCCGCCTCCGCTGCCAGCTCCGCGTCATTGAGCACCAGGGCCGTTCCATGGCCTTCCCGCCCCAGGGCCGCTTGGAGGATGTCCGCCACCAGTGAAGCACGGCCCTCCCAACCGTAGGTGCAGCCTCCCGGGACCAGCATCGCATCCAGCGGGCACGGCAGCGCGAGGCACAGGGCATCGGGTGGCTGTGCCGAGAAGACCCGCAGGGCACTGGCGATGAATGCCACCGCTGCCTTCACGTGGCGCCCGTCCGTGGGACGCGCCATTCCAATGAAGTACCGGGGAAGCAGGGCCGTATCGCGCTCGAAGATGCGCGGAGCCGCCGTGTGACTCACGCACTTGATGCCCGTCTGCCCCACGTCGATTGCCACCGGATGGGCGGGCGCGAATGGCGCCAACAGGCGCAGGCCCGCCTGGGCCGGAGCGAAGAGCGGACGCTCCGCCGCGTAGACGGGGCAGGGAAGCGTGGTGGCCACGCTCGCGAGCATCTCGCCAAACCCCTCCAGGCAGATGAGCCCACCACTGAGCCACACGGCATCCACGGCGTGCCGCTTCGCCAGGGTCGACAACGCCACCGCGAGCGCCGGGCCCAGCCGTCCCGCAAGCGCCCTCTCGGGAACGCCCGCGCGCCGGTCCTCGTCCACGCGCGGTGCCCCGAGCAACTCCCACAGCTCACGCCGCAGCACCGGCAGGTTCCACACCTCCAGCGGTGATACACCCGGCAGCACCAGTCGCCGCACGTCCCAGTCATGCATGGAATGACTCACGTTCCGAGTCGGACGATGCGCTCAGCGGCTTCCTTCGCGCCGTCGTGGGCCTGGTAGGACGCGGCGATGTCGGCCACCCGCTGTCGCAGCGCCGTCCCCGGCTCCAGCAACTGACGGAGCGCCGCGCGGCAGTCCTCGACGGAGAGCGTGCGCGGCTCCCGGACGAGGCCCGCGCCCGAGTTCGTCAGGAAGTGCGCCTGGATGGGCTGGTCGTTGCAGACGGGCAGGAGCAGCATCGGAACGCCTTCGGTCAGCGCCTCCATGACGGAGTTTGCGCCACCGTGAGACACGATTACGGAAACCCGAGGAAGCAGTTGTCGCTGCGGTGTGTATGGCACAGCGACGACATCACCGGGAAGCGTGTAGACAAAATCTGTATCAGCCAGCTCACCCGCGCTGAGCACCACGGTGACGCCCAGCGGGGCGGCCGCTTCGGCCAGCGTGCGAAACACCTCCGGCTGCCAGGAAATCTGACTGCCAAAGGACACGTACACCACGGGCTTGGAGCCCAGCCGCTCCCAGGGGAAGTCCACCTCGTCACCGCGCGCCTCGGGCGGCTTCGACGGGCCCACCAGATGCGTGGCGGGCGGGAGTCCCGCGTCGGGGCCCAGGAAGGCCTCGGTGGCGAAGATGACGTTGAGGTCTGGCGACAGGCACTCGCAGTTGCGGAAGCGGGCATCGAAGCCGTGGCGAGCGAACAGCGCCTGTCGTTCGCCGGCCAGTGCGCGCACGTTGCGGCGCAGCCCATATTCGATGGGTGGCTCCAGCAGCGACAGCGCGGACGACACCCCCGCCCACGGGATTCGCAGGTCATGGGCGGCCAGCACGGCGGAGTACTGCATCCCGTCCAGCGCCATGACATCCGGGCGGAAGCGTTCGACGGCCTCGCGCACCGGCGTCAGCAGCGAGGGCACGGCCTCGATCAGCAGCCCACGAATCCACTTCCCCAGCGCCGCCTCGTCGAGCACCAGCCGCGCGAGCGCCTCGCCCCCCGTCTCGATGGTGGGCGCGGACGCCTCGGCGTGGGACAACGTCAGCACCTCCACGCCCAGCCGCTCCAGTTGCGGCGCGGGTTCGGGGATGCACAGCCAGCCCACGTGGTGGCCCATGCGGCGCAGCCACTGCGCGACGCCGGACATGGGGTTGAGGTGGCCCTTCTCGGGGGAGGTCGCAATCAGGATTCGGGACATGGCGAAATCGCGCGGGCGTGGGCGTGGAGCATGGCGAGTGAGCACAGCCGCATCAACAGCCGGTCCAGGCCGCTCGCCTCGGGAGCGTCGGGGTCCAGCCGCGCGTAGCGCTCCAGCAGCGCCCGGGCCGCGCCCACGTCGATGACCTCCAGCGGCCCCAGCCGGGAGGGAGTCATCCATTCCCGGTACAGCTCCAGCCACCGCGCGCGGACGGGGCTGGAGAGCGCGGTGTGCGCGTAACGCGGCGTCTTCCGAGCGAGCCGGACCGCGTCGGGCACGAGCGCGCGCACCGCGTGCCGGAAGAGCCACTTGCCGGCGTCGTGCCGGGCGAGCACGCCCCGGGGAAGCGCCAGCGCCACGTCCGCGAAGCCGGCGTCCAGGTAGGGCGTCCGCACGTCCACGCCGTGTGCGCCCGCGCTCCGGAGTTCAGGGGACAGGACCAGCTCCCAGAGCACCCACGCCGCGTAACGGACCTCTTCTGGGTGATCCTCGTCACCGGGCGCCAGCCCTGCTTCCCACGGGAGCAGCCGCGCCCGCTGATCCACCCCCAAGTTGTCCACAGGCCCTGGGCGCAGCACCTCGCGCGCGAGGCGCCGGTCCTCCACGACGCGTGTCGCCGCGCCCGCGAGCGCCTCCGGGTTGCCCAGGAGGACCTCGTCCGCGCCAGCGCCGCTCAGCAGGGTGGCAGCGCCCTGCCGCCGGGCCTCCGCGTAGAAGGCGAAGCTGGCCACGGCGCGGGCGTTGAGGATGGCCGTCTCCTGGCTCAGGACGGCGGGCTCGAACAGCTCGGGCAGCACCGCGTCGGGGACGGCCACATCCACCAACTCGACACCCGCCGCGCTGGCCACCGTCCGGGCATTCCGCCGCTCCGTGGCATCCGCGAAGTGGACGTCCATGGTCCAGGCACGGACGCGTCCAGGCGCCTGTCGCGCGGCCAGGGCACACAGCGTGGCGCTGTCCACGCCGCCGCTCAGGCTCACGTCCACCTCGCCCGCCGCCATGTGCCGTCCCACGCTGTCCGCCAACGCGGCCACGAGCCGCTCCGCGAGCCCGTCTTCATCCACGTGCGCCTCAGCGTCGCGCCGCACGCGAGGCAATGGCCCGGGCACCCTGCGCACGCCCTGGAACACACTCTCCTCGGGCCGCAGCGCATGGCACAGGAAGGCGGCGACGGCGCCCGGCGCGAGCCCCGAGGGGCCGAGCCGCCACACGGACGACGCCACACGCGCCGATGACTGGTAGCGGGGCAGGGTGGCGAGCGGGCCGCCAGAAGCGTGAGACACGCGGCTACTGTGACAAGCGCCAGGGGCCCCGGGCAACCTCGGTATAGTCCCGTCGTGCGCTACGAGCTCCAAGACGGACGCATCCTCACCTGGTCCCTGGAGACGCACGTCGCCACGCACTGCAACCTGCGCTGCGAGCAGTGCTGCCCGCTGTCACCGCACCTGCCCGCCTGGTCCGTGGACCCCGCCGCCCTGGGCAATGACTTGCGTCAACTGGCCCGGGCGCTCCGGCCCAATGTCTTCAAGCTCACGGGGGGCGAGCCCTTCCTCCATCCCGACCTGCCCGCGGTGCTGGACGCCGTGCGCGCCTCGGGCATCTCCCGGCAGGTGTCCGTCACCACCAACGGCTTCCTCGCCCAGAGCGCGCCCGACGCCGTCTACGAGCGTCTGGACCGGATGACCCTGTCCGTCTACACCTCCGCGCCGCTGCCGGAGCGCTCCATCGCCCGCATCACCGAGCGCTGTGCGCAGCACGGCGTCCACCTCACGGTGAAGCGCATCGACGCCTTCCAGCAGCTCACGCCGGATGCGCCGCACGAAACCGAAGAGGCCGTGCGAGGCGTCCACGCGCGGTGCTGGCTGAAGGTCCGCTGTCACCTGGTCCACGCGGGCCGCTTCTACGCCTGCACGCGCCCGCCGCATGTGGCGACGGTGCTGGGGCGCACCTACCCGGAGATGCCCGCGCTGGGCGAGGTCGACGGCGTGCCGCTCGACGCGCCGGACCTGCTGGGCCAGATGCTCGGGTACCTCGAACGGGAGACGCCGCTGGCCACCTGCCGTTACTGCCTGGGCGGCGACGGCGACTGGCGGCCGCACGCCCAGCTTCCTCGCGCCCGAAGCTGAGCCGCCGCGGAAGGCACCCCAGCTTCAAGCCACCTTGCTTCACCTCACCGGGCGCGCGGTTGGGACGCCTTGGGCAGCGTGGACTGCATGGTCGGCGGATAGCGCTCACCCGCGGCGACGCCCGGCGGCGCGATGGCGTTGATGGCGGCCAGGTCCGCGGCCGTGAGCGTCACCTCCAGCGCGCCCACGTTCTCATCCAGGTACTTGCGGCGCTTGGTGCCGGGGATGGGCACCAGGTCCTGGCCCTGCGCCAGCACCCACGCGAGCGCGAGCTGCGCCGGGGTGCACCCCTTCTCCTTCGCCAGCCGCTCGATATGCGCGACGAGCTCCAGGTTGCGCGTGAAGTTCTCCCCCTGGAAGCGGGGCGAGAAGCGGCGGTAGTCATCCTGCGCCAGGTCCTCGAAGCGCTTGATTTGCCCCGTGAGGAAGCCGCGTCCCAGCGGGCTGTACGGGACGAAGCCCACGCCCAGCTCGCGGCACGCCTGGAGCACGCCGTCCTCCGGCTCACGGCTCCACAGCGAGTACTCACTCTGGAGGGCGGAGATGGGATGCACCTTCGTCGCCCGGCGCAGCGTGTCCGCGTCCACCTCCGACAGGCCGAGGAAGCGCACCTTGCCCTCGCGCACCAGCTCCGCCATGGCGCCCACCGTCTCCTCGATGGGCGTCTGCGCGTCCAGCCGGTGCAGGTAGTACAGGTCGATGACGTCCACGCCCAGCCGGCGCAGGCTGGCCTCGCAGGCCTGCTTCACGTACTCCGGCCGCCCGTTGATGCCGCGCTTGTGCGGGTCCGCCGGGTCGCGGACGATGCCGAACTTCGTCGCCAGCACGATGTTCGCCCGGTGCGGCTTGAGCACCCGCCCCACCAGTTGCTCGTTGGCGCCCGAGCCGTACATGTCGGCGGTGTCGAAGAAGGTGATGCCCCGCTCCAGCGCGTGCAGCAGCGTGGCCTCCGACTCCGCGTCATCCCGCCCCGCGTAGAAGTCGGACATCCCCATGCAGCCCAGGCCCAGCGCCGAAACCGTGGGGCCCTGCCTTCCCAGCTTCCGAGTCTCCATGTCCCTCGCTCCTTCCTCGTGGTGACGCCCCCTCTAACGACAGGGGCCGGAAAGCGCATGCCTTTCGGGGCCACGGGCGACGGTCAGGGCGCGTGGGCCGCCTGCTCCGCGCCCAGGTTGCTGGGGAGGACCACGGTGAAGAGCGAGCCCTGGCCCAGCGTGCTCTCCACCTGGACCCGGCCGCCCATGGCCTCCACCAGCGTGCGGGTGATGTAGAGGCCCAGGCCCAGGCCGCCGTAGTTGCGCTCGGACACGGCGCGCTCGAAGCGGCCGAAGAGGCGGGGCAGGTGCTCGGGCGCGATGCCAATGCCCTCGTCCCGCACCGTCAGCCGCGCGCCGCCGTCATACGGCTCCAGCCGAACGTGGATGGGCTTGCCATTCCCATACTTCACGGCGTTGTCCACCAGGTTGGTGATGACCTGCTCCAGCCGCAGCCGGTCCCACCGGCCCACGATGCAGAGGTCCTCCGCGTCCAACTGCAAGGCGGACCCCGTGCGCGCGGCCTGGGGCTCGTACCGGGCCACCACCTCCCGGACGAGCGGGCCCAGCTCCATCTCCTCCATCGCCAGCGACAGCCGCCCCGCGGCGATGCGAGACACGTCGAGCAAGTCCCCCACCAGCTCCGCCAGCTTCTTCACCTGACGCGCGCCCACGTCCACGTAGCTCTCCACCACGTTGCGCGGAATCGGTCCGGGATGCCGGGCCAGCTCCCGCGCGAGCGCCTGGAGCTTCAGGCTCAGCGGGGTGAGCGGCGTCTTCAGCTCGTGGCTGGCAATGGACATGAACTCGTCGCGCAGGCGGATGGCCTCCCGCGCCTCGGCGTAGAGCCGGGCATTCTCCATGGACAGCGCGGCCCGGTGGGCCAGCTCCTTGGCGAAGGCCAGGTCCGCCCCCGTGTAGTGCCGGTCCGAGTAGGCGTGGATGAAGCTGAGGACCCCCAGCACCTGCCCACGGGCAATCAGTGGCACGGAGATGAAGGAGACGGGCCCCAGGGCCCGAATCACCCGGGCGTGGTCCGCGTTGTGTCCGAGCTCGAGGGCGCGCTCGGGCGTCAGGTGCTCGATGTAGACGGGCTCCGCCTTCAGCAGGGCGACCGTGGGCGGGTGTCCCGGATTGCCCTCGGGCAGGAGCCCATGGCGGAGGAGTTCCTCCGCCAGCGCGTCGTCCTCGGGCCGGAAGTGCGCCGCCTCCAGCCGACGGAACGTTCCATCCGGCTCGGCCACGTCGACCACGCACCAATCCGCGAAGGTGGGCACCACCCGCTTCGCCATGTTCCGCAGCGTCGCCTCGTCGTCGAGCGACGACGTCAACACCGCGCCCGACTCCGCCAGGAGCCAGTCGCGCGCCTCGGCCAGTTGGAGCTCGTGCGTCAGGGCCTCCGCGCGCTGCCGGGCGCGGACCAGGTCCGTCACGTCGAAGCCGAAGCCGGCGATGCCGTCCACCTCGCCCTTCTCGTTCCAGGTGGGCTGGTACACGATGTTGAGACAGACCTCTTGCGTCTCGCCGTTGGGGAGGACGCGGGGAAACGGCACCGCGTTGCCAGCGAAGGGCACGCCGGTGCGGTAGACCTCGTCCAGGATGGTGATGAAGCCCCGCGCGTCCGCCCAGGGCAGCGCCTTGTGTGCCTCCTTCCCCACCAGGTCGGTCCTCCCCATCAACGCGTTGTTCATCGGGTTGGAGAAGGAATAGACGTGCTGGGGACCTCTCAGGAGGATGATGCAGGCGGGGGCGTCCCGGAAGAGCGCGTGGAGCCGTGCCTGCCCGGCCTCCGCCTCGCTCCGGGCCGCGCGTTCACGCTCCAGAAGCAATGCCCGCTCCGCGTTGGCCTTGCGCAGCATGACGTTCAGCTTCGTCATCAGCAGCGCCAGTACGGCGAAGACCCCCAGCGAGACAGCCCCTCCCGCGTCCGGAGTGATGCTGCGCAGCGGCTCGAAGAAGTAGAAGTCCACCACCACCAGGGACAGGAGCGTCGTCAGCAGCGCGGGACCCCAGCCGCCCCACCAGCCGGACACCATCACCGCGCCGAAGAAGAACAGGAACGGAGTGGCCGGGATGAACGACGCCATGCCCGCCTGGATGCCCCACGCGACGAGGAAGGAGGCGAGCGCGACGCCGTAGCGTCCGGCGCGTGAAGCCCAGAGGGGGTGATGTCGTTCCGGACGCGCGTGCATGGTCAGGGGCGTGCTCCCGGCCGGCTGCATACCATCGGGGAGGAACCACGCACCTCTCAGGTAAGCACCGGAACTCACTGCATGACATCTTGCTCGCCGCTCTGACATGCAAGGCTGCTCAGCGCAGCCCGCGGAACGGCAGAGGCTTTGTTCCAGTGGCCAGCGCTGACACGTCCACGTGACACACGTCCACGTGTGGCTGCATCCATCCCAGGTTCCGCAGGGCGCTGGCCAGTCGCTCGCTCAGCGGCGCCACGTCGGAAGGGCTCGCGCCCGCCAGCTCCAACTGAAAGCGTGACGTCTCCACTTGTGTCAGCCGGAAGACACGCAGCGCATGGTGCTTGAACACCCAGGCCAGCGCCCAGGCGTCCACCTCCCGGCCCGAAGGCGTGACGAAGTGGCAGGCCCCGCGTCCGCCGAAGTGCTCCAGCGTCCACCCGTGGAACCCGCAGGCGCACGCGTCGCGCCGCACGTTGCCCGCGTCACCCGGGAGGTAGCGCAGCAGCGGGAGCACGCTGGGGCGCAGCCGCGTCACCACCACCTCGTTCAGGCCGGGCTCCAGCCAGACATCGGGCGCCAGGACGTGGAAGCGGCCCGGTGACTCGGGCCGCAGACACTCCCAGGCCAGCGGCCCCGTCTCCGTGGTGGCGTAGTAGTTGAGGACGGGCGCGGGCACCGCGCTCGCGAGCTCCGCGCGCAGGCCGGCCGGCAGGTGCTGCGCGGAGGTGAGCACCAGCCGGGGCGTGGGCACGTCGCGCTGGGCCGCCAGCCACCGCAGGCCCTCCGGTTCGGAGAAGAGCACCGCGGGCCGCACGCGGCGCAGGCGCTGGAGCGCGTCCTCCCGCAGCACGGAGATGCGGTGCAGGGCGCCGTCCTGGAGGATGGGCAGCCGCACGGAGTACTCCAGCCCGCCCGGCAGCGCGTCCAGCAGCACCACCCGGGGACGCGCGGGCAGCACCGCCCCCGCGCGCGCCACGAGGAACCGGAGCACGGCCCACATGTGCAGGCAGTCGCGCCGGTCTCTCACCACGTTCACCGGGGCCCCGGTGGACCCGGAGCTCTTCACCACCACGCACGCATCGGCGTCCGCGGGCAGCGTGGGCACCGCGTCCCAGTGCGCGGCCAGGGCCTCTCGGTCCAGGAAGGGCAGGTGACGCAAATCCTCCAGCGTCTGGAGGTCCCCCGGGTGGAGGCCCGCCGCGTGGAGCCTCGCGGCGTGGTACGGCGAATCCCGCAGGGCGGCGCGCAGGAGGGACAGCCGGGCGTCCAGGTCCGCGCGCGCCGAGTCCTCGTCGGCCAGGGAGGCGAAGCGGGCCAGTCCGTCGGCGATGGACTCCGCCCAGGGGATGTGGGGGCGCTGCGAAAAGGTGTCCCGGCGGATGTTCGCGCGAGGCGCGACGCGCAGGTCCGGGGACAGCCCCGCCGTCACTCCCGCCACCCGCGCGCCTCCGAGGCGCGCTGCTCCGCCTCGCGGAGGGCCTGCTGGCGCTTCTCCGCCTCCTGCTTCCGGGCCTCCTCCGCGCGGCGCATCTCCGCCTCCGCCTTGCGGTAGTCGAGCTGCTCCAGCCGCGAGATGGAGCCCTTCGGCGACTCGCCCGTGCACTGCCCGCCCACCACGCGCACCCACTTGCGCACGAACTCCTCGCGGCGGAAGGTGTTGGAGCGAATCATCTCCGCCGTCAGCGGGGCCACATCCTGGAAGAAGCGCTGGAGCAGCGTCGTCGCGTCGTCGTTCCGGCTCAGCGTCTGTACTGTCTCCTGCCGCAGCGCGGAGGACGCCAGCACGTGCGCCAGCATCACCACCTGCTCGCGCCACAGCGGGGAGCGGGCCCGGTCCTCCATGGCGCCCCAGTCCGCCCGTGACGGGGGGCGGACCTTCGCCAGCCGGAAGGTGTCGCAGATGATGGCCAGGGCCAAATCGTGCGAATACGGCGACACGATGGGGGCTGCTTCGAGCTGCGTCTGAATCTCGCGGATGTCGAAAGCCATGGGACTCAATTCTCCAGCAATGCCTGGGCGAGGTCGGCGGCGGCCTTCGCGAAGTCAGAGGGCCAGCGCACCAGCACCAGCCGGAAACGGCGCTCGCGCAGCAGCGGCGCCAGCACCTTCCGGGCGCGAAGTTCGTCGGGGAGCGCGAGGACGGCCACCACCAGGCGCGAGCGGCGGATGGACTCCAGCACCGGCGCCAGGTCCTTCTCCGCGTCGATGTTCCACAGGAAGTCGCTGTCGGAGATGATGAGGCGCAGCGCATCGGGCCGCTCGCGTGACAGCTCCTCCATCACGTCGAAGGGGAACTGCGTGCCCCCGCCGATGTAGCTCAGCAGGAAGTCGCGCGCCTTCTCCTCGTCGTACATCCACGGCGACACCAGCGGGTTCCTGTCGGAGTACACGATGCCGCGCACCGTGGCCTTCTTCCGCAGCGCGGAGGCGGACAGCACCTGGGCTGCCAGCGTCATCGCGTTGAGGCTCTGCGCCGGGTTGGGCATGGAGCCGCTGGTGTCCAGGTAGATTTCCACGGACGGCACGCCCAGCTCGGAAGGGGGCGGCAGGTCCGCCTCCAGCTCGCGGCGCAGGGGGGACACGGCGGCCAGGTGGCCCTGGGACAGCACCGTCAACGTCCAGTCGATGCTGGATGGGTCGTCGCCGTACTCCCACGCCTGGGGCGTGGTGCGCAGGTAGGGCTCCGGCTGGGAGGGCGTGGAGGGGAGCTTCAGGATGTGCTGGTCCACCAGCCGCTTGTAGTGCTTCGCCACCAGGGCCCGACGCAGCGTCCCGCCCCCCTTGCCGGGCAGGTGCTCGCTGACGCGGTAGATGGTGTCCAGCGCGTCCTCGTCCTTGGCGCGGGTGCTCAGCGGCTCCAGCCAGCCCTGCTTCTCCGCCTCGGCCAGCGCGTCGTCCCAGCGGCTGCTGCCGTGGATGGCGGCATCCAGGTCGTCCGCGTCCGGCACGGAGACGTCTCCGCCCAGCGGCAGGCTGAACGCCAGGTCCGCCGGCCTCTCGATGTAGCGGATGAAGGTGGCGCAGAAGTAGAGGAACTGGAGCTTGCCGCTGGGCAGCGCGTAGAAGGTCTGCGCGAACATGCGCGCCTCGGCGCGTACACCGGGGAAGCGCTCCTCCATCGGCTTGAGGTGCGCCGGGGGCACCAGGTTCCCCGGAGGCAGGCCCCACAGCTCCTCGTAGATGGCCAGGTAGAAGAAGAACAGCGGCGACAGCCCGCCGCCCTGCACGCGCTGGAAGCCCCGGTACACCGCGCACAGCGCCTCCGCGTGCGTGCGGCCCACCACCTCGTTCACCTGCAAGTCGTAGAAGAGGTTGGTGAGGGACTGCTTCAGGCCGGGGACCAGCCGCTGCTCCCGCACGCGCAGCTCCGCGTCCCAGCCCAGCGTGTGCGGGAAGCGCGCGTGGTGGCCGATTTCATGCGCCAGCACCGCGGTGAGGCTGCCAGTGGCCTCCATGGCCTCCAGGAGCTTGAAGTTGACGAAGACCTGCCGCTTCACCAGGTCGATGTACGCGAGCGGCTCCTGGGCGTGGCTGGCGTCGGGGTTGAAGCCCACGTGGGGCTCGGGAGGGCTGAGCTGCACGCGCACGTCCCACAGCGCCAGCGCGTCGCGCCAGCTCGTGGCCACGTCTTCCGGGGTGATGCGCGGCGGCCGTGGGCTCATGCCGGGACGAACACCAGCACGTGCTGGGAGGTGTGCAGCGTGGCCGTCACCCGCCAGTCATTGGACAGGGTGGCGAACCACGCGTCCGCGCGCGGTCCTCCCGCAGCGCCTCGTCCAGGTGCGGGCTCTCCACGCTCGTCTGCTCTGGCACCTCGCGGCAGCCCATGGCGCCCAACGTCACGGGCGTCTGCGCCAGCCAGATGCCCTGCGTGGCCGCGTCACGGCCCGCCACGGCCTGACGGTGGCGGTCATGCACGCACACCACGGTGGGGGACAGGAAGTGCATCGCACCGGGCAGGAAGCGGCTGTCCTCCTGCGACAGGTCCACCCAGTGCGCCTGGGAGCGCGCGCCCAGCGGCGCGTCGGGTGGTTCCAGGGCCACGGCGGACGTCTCGCGCAGCCGGACCTCGATGTCCTGGAGCGACGTCAGCCCCTGGCCCACGCGCCAGAAGATGCGCTGCACCCACGGCGGGGCGGACTCCAGGTTCTCTCCCAGGTTCCACAACTGGGCGAACACCTGCGAGCGCTCCTGGGACGGCACCGCGGCCAGCAGGCGGGGAATCAGGTCCGACCACGCCAGGGTGAAGAAGTTCTGCCGGCCGGCGCTCGCGGGGTACAGGTAGCCCAGGCCAACGGCCTCCGCGCCCAACTGGAGGTAGGCGCGCAGCAGCTCCTCGCCCTCCGCGGCCGGCGTGCCCGCTTCAAGCAGGGACTGCCCCAGCCGCTGCGCGGCGCCGCCGGTGAGCTCCTTCCACAGGGCGGAATCCCAGCGCACGAAGCGGGCGCGGGCGTTGGCTTCCAACTCGTCGGTGAAGGTGCTCATTGGCGGCCGCCCGGGTTCTCCTTCAGCCACGTCGCGTAGTTCCGGTAGCGGCTGTACAGGGACTTGAGGTGGATGACGTCCTCGTAGATGGGGCCGGACAGCTCGTGCCGCGTGAGCAGCTCGTTGAGCAGCACCGTCACCTGGGACATGCGCTTCTCGGTGGTGCGCAGGTCCACGCCAGACAGGCCCTTGTCCAGCTCATGGCGCAGCGCCGTCACCTTGCGGCGGATGGGCTGGTGCGTGTCGTAGTGGCCCATGGCCATGTCGAACATGTTCCTCAGCCAGGCCACGCGGTCCTGGAGGAGCATGCGGTGACCCTTCACCTCGAAGAAGGCGCTGCGCGGGTTGGGCACCAGCTTCTCGTGCAGCACCCAGGGGGCAATCTGCCGGAAGTCCTCCAACTCCACGACGCGGTGGCCGCGGAAGAAGGCCATGGCCTTCGCGAAGTGGAGGATGGTCTGGTACGCGCGCACGCTGACGCCGTTCTCCGTCTGCGTGCAGAGGTGGACCTTCTTGTCCAACGGGCACTGCTCGTTGCACACCGCGGCCACCGTCTGCCCGGCCAGCTTGAGCGTGTCCTTGTGCTTGAACTCGAAGCGAGGCGAGGCCATGCGGCAGAAGTCCAACTGCCCCAGGAAGAAGGCGATGCGCTCCAGCACGTCCTTGGGCACCTCCACCTCCAGGATGGAGGCGTAGGCGCGCTCCAGCTCGCCGGGGGTGAAGACGATTTCCTTGGGCAGCAGCTCCTCGGGGGACTTGTCCGCCTCCAGGCGCTGGAGGAGCTGGTCCATGAAGCCCGAGTTGAACGGCACCGCGCGCACCACCACGTCGATGCGGTCCTTCAGCGCCTCGATGACCTGGAACGTGCCGCCGCCCTGGTCGTCGTTGGCGGTGAGGAACCAGGACGAGCGGCCCGCGTAGACGTACTGGTCCATCATCTCCGCGTAGCCCTCCGCCATGAGGGACAGGAGCGCGGACTGCGTCTTGGTGGGGATGCGGTTGTACTCGTCGATGATTTTGACGCGCTGGCCAATCCACTTGCGCCAGCTCACCTTCACCGCGGACAGGTCCTCCGCCTTGAGCATGTCGGAGGGCAGCGGCGCGCCCAGCAAATCGGAGATGGAGAGCTGCGGATGGCCGCGCTGGATGCCGCGGTGCACCTCGTCGCGGCCCATGCCGGACAGCAGCGCCATGAGGATGGCGGACGTCGTCTTCCCGCGCCCCGGCCCGCCCACCAGCAGCGCGCGCCGGCAGGTGAAGAGGGTGAGCAGGGGGATGAGGACGAACGAGCTGTAGCTGGTGTCCTCGGGCAGGTGGAGCTCGTCACCCGCGGGCGTCTTGAGGGACGCGGACGAGCCGAACTCCAAGTCGTAGTAGGGACAGATGACGGCGTTGTTGGTGATCCACCAGTACGCCTGCCGCATCTTGTCGTGGAGGCTGCCGCCGTCGCGCTCGGAGAGGTGGACGTTGAGCTGCTTGTCCGCCGTCGCGCGCCCGGTGAGCAGGCGCGTCACCCAGTCCTGGTTGGCCATGCGCGCTGGAGCCTAGCACCCGGGGTGGACGCGGGGCAGCGCCTTCCACGGGGCGGCCCGCCGCTCACAGGGTGACCAGGCCCAGCTTCGCCGCGCGGACCACGGCCTCCGTGCGCCGCTGGACGCCCAGCTTGGCCAGCACGGCGTTCACATGGAACTTGGCGGTGTGTTCGCTGATGTCCAGCCGGTCCGCGATGACCTTGTTGGACAGCCCCTCCGCGAGCAGCCCAAGCACCTCGCGCTCCCGGGGTGTCAGCGCGTCCGGCGAGGAGTTCCGCGCGGTGAGCGTGGCGCGAGACGTCCCGCGCAGCTCCGCGAGCGCCGGGTCGAACACGGCCAGCCCCCGCGCCACGGACAGCAGCGCGGCGACCAGGGCGGCGGGC
>JBKGHI010000133.1:0-22956 GCA_046520405.1 Myxococcus sp. 1LA | reverse complement strand
GCTCCCCTGCCGCTTGCCTGCTCCCTCGCTGTAACCTGATCGGCGCTCTAGGCCCAGATAGGTCATCCACAGCCCGCTATCTCCACTGCGCTCGAGCAACCAGGTTCCGAGCAGTGGGCCAGCCAGCAGGGCGAATGACCACGCCATCATGTACGCACCTTGGTAGGCACCGCGCCGGGCTGGAGGCGCTGCTTCTGCTGTCAGCCACTCCGCCGTGGGGATGGTGAGGATTTCCTCCAGCGTCCAGACGCCCACCGCCAGCACTTGCGCGGCCAGTGATGCGTCAAGCCCGTGCATGGCGAAGCCTACCCCCGCGAGCAGCCCACCCACCGCCAGCGTTCCCACTCGGGGAAAGCCGGTCAGGAGGCGGGTGGCTTTGAGTTGCAACAGCGCTATCAGCCCGCCGTTGACGGCCAACGCCACGCCGATGTCAGAGGAGGTCAAGCCCATCTCCCGCATCCTCAGCGGCAGCACGGTGCTGCTCTGCCCGAGCAGTACGGCAAAGATGAACATGACGAACGCGAAGCCCAGGAAGGAACGGTCTGCCGCGAGTCCTCCAGGGGCCACCTCCTCGGGTGCATCGGCGTTCCTCGTTTCGGGCAGCATCCGCCAGACCAGCAGCGCGAAGACAAGGGTGGTCACCGCGTCCGCGACGAACAGCGCCCAGAAGCCCTGCTCCGCCAGCGCACCGGCGAGCACCATGGCGAACGCGGTCCCCATGTTCGCGCCCCAGTACATGAGGCCATAGGCGCGCGGGCGCGCCTCGGCAGGAACAACGTCCGCCACCATCGCGGAAGAGGCGGGCCAGGGGATGCCAGAGGACAGCCCTTCCGCGAACGCGAGTAACAGCAGGGCGGGAAACGCACGCGACAGGCCGAGCGCCAGGAGTGAGACGGCGCTGAGGACCAGGCCAATCAGCATCGTTGCACGCCGGCCGACGTGGTCCGTCAGCCAGCCGCCCACCGGACCGGCCACGACGAACCCCATCCCTCGGGATGACAGGACCAGCCCTGCTGAGACCGGCGCCAGCCCCGCTTCTTCGGTGAGGAAGAGGCTCAGGAAGGGCACGATGAAGGTGCCCAGCCGATTGATGAGCGTTCCCGCGAAGATGTACCAGAAGGCGCGAGGCAACCGCTTCGCGTCCACCTAGACGTCCGTGTCGTATTGTGAAGGGAGCTGTATTTCTTTCGGGCACGCTCCCCCTGACGTCTGGAATATCCAGCGGATGAGGGTGACGATGTCATGCACGGGCATCCGCTGACCCTTGTGTCGCTCGAGTGCGCTCTCGCGCCCCGCCGCGTACTCGACGTCGGTGGCAATCGAGCCAGGGGAAATGCAGGTGACACCAATGCCGTCGCGGCGGAACAGTGCGCGCGCGCCGTGGGCAACGCCTCGCACGCCGAACTTCGTGGCGACATACGCCACACCGGACGAACCCTCGTTCTCCAGCCCGCACGTCGAGCCGATGAGGATGACGTGCGCCGAAGAGGCACTGCGCAGGTTGGGCGCGAGGCGCCGCAGGCAAAGCAGCAGGGACGTGAGGTTTACGTTGACGATGTCGATGAGGTCTTGCTCCGGCGTCTCATCAAACGGTCCCTGCTCCCAGATGCCGGCGTTGTAGATGAGGGCATCCAGCGGAGTGTCTCCCACCGCCGCCGCCAGCGCGTCAGCGGCCTCTCTGGGACGCCGCAGGTCCGCCTGTATCCACTCGCCGGGCGCGGGCCGTGACTGAGTGCGGGACACCCGCCAGACGCGGTCCCCTGGCTCGGGGAGTCCCTCTGCGAGGGCGAGTCCGAGGCCGCGGCTGGCACCGATGATGAGGATCCGCTTCAAGCTGCCTCCAGTTCTCCAGGTGCATGGGGGATGTGCGCGGCCCAGTACTCGTCCTTCTCGACGAGCCGCGTTTCGTCGTACTCGATCCGGCCAGCGTGGTCGTCCAGGGTCGAGAATCTCCGCAGTCGCTCAGGAAGGCGCTGATAGTAGTTCCCCATCTTCTGGAAGAGCTCCTGGCGGGCTTCGTCCAACTCCTCGAAGCCCAGCGTCCCCTTCTCATATCGCTCCAGGTACTCGCGCATTGTCGCGAGGCAGAACCGGCCCAAGCCTTCAAACCAGCTCTCGATTTTCACGTGCTCGGCGTCGTTGGCGGAAAGCCGTTCAAGGGTGAGTTCGGTCACCTTGCGGGTCCACTCGTACTTGAGGAGCCGGTAGACTTCCATGAGCGGTTCCATCCGTGCATCGAAGCAAGCCCCATCCACGCGTTGGGCGCGCATCATCACATCGATGCCCATGTATGTCTTGTTGGACAGGGGCCGCAGCGTCGTCTCGTCCCAGCTGCTCTCGAAGGTGAAGCTGAAATGAGGCAGACCCAGGAGCCGGGGCTTCACGCTCATGAGGCGCTCCAGCACGTCGAGGTTCTCCCTCAGCGACCTGGGCGTGGTGTTCCGGTTGAACGTCAGGAAGCTCATGTGCACGTGGATGTCGAGGTCCCTCAGCCGCTCCACGCAGCGGATGATGTCCGCGACCTTGATGCGCTTCTTCAGTGCATCGAGATCTGCCTGGCTGAACGATTCCACTCCGATGAACACGTTCACCAACCCGGACTCCTTGAGCAGTTCGAAGTCATCAAAGGCCAGCAGCGTGTCCGCGCGATTCCAGATCATGTACTGGGTGCCGGGCAGCTCGTCGCGGATGCCGCGCAGCAGTCCCCGCCGAGCCTCGTACCCGGCGCGCACCGCGCCCAGGAACTCCGAGTCCCAGAATGCCACGGACTGGATGCCCAGTTCCCGGTAGCGGCGGAGGTCGGAGAGGAGGCTGTGCGTGGAGCGGACCTGCCAGCGCTTCGGGTAGTTGTCCCCCACGTTGATGAAGCAGAAGCGGCATGGATAGTGGCAACCGCGAGTGGTCTCCATGGAGCCTCGTAGCAGCGCTCGTTGCCAGGGCTGCAGGTCGAGTTGGTGCGCGTAGGGGCTCGCTGTCAACTCTGAATCGAAGCCCGGCCCCTGCGCGGGGAGTCCCAGGGCCCCCGCCAGCACCCGCTCATCATGGGCGATGATGCGCACGTTCTCCGGCCAGTCCAGCGCCTCGAGACGCCCCGTCTGGCCATAAATCCAGATGTTGGCGCCGCTGTGCTCGCGAAGCGCCTTGACGTACCGGCGCAGGTAGTGGACCTGGTCCCCGGTCTGCCGGACGCTGATGACATAGTCTGTCGCTCGAGGGTTGAGCGTGTCCTCGAACCGAAGGTGCCGCTGCAAGTGGAAGTCGGCGACCTGATGGCTGTCGAAGCCGATGCCGTCCAGGTAGCCCTTGAACAGGGTGAGGATGGGCTCCTCGCGGACGTCGACTCCGTCATAGCGATAGGCGTGGGGGACGCGGACCAATTGCACGTGCTTCTCTGGCTTCATGGGGTCTCTCCTCTCGTGCACACCTGAATCTAAGCGCGGGGCTGGACCGGGTCCTATCCGCCGGTGCCGCTCGCAGGCAGCGCGCCAATGGAAATCGCTTGCTCGCAGGAACGGCTCAGCCGGCTGAAGAAAAGGGAAGGGGACTCGTCGCGTGTCCCGAAGAACACCTCGCCATGCTCCTCCATGATGACGCAGCCTTCATCTGCCGAGTCGTGCACGGCTGCCGCCAGTTGGCGTCCCAGCTCCGGCTCGCCGTAGGGCAGGCGCCCCACCCGCATCCAGTGTTGGAAGGCCGGGTTGCGCGTGAAGAGGCGGCTGGCATGGGTGTGGTAGAGGTACTGGATGTCAGGGCACTCCCGGAAGACGACGCTGGCCTCGACCGCGTCCGAGGATGGCAGGTAGGCGCCGCTGTACTCCAGGGTGTTTCGTGCCTCGTCATAGTCATGAACGAAGGCGAGCCGGCGTCCGTCGAAGTCTATTTTGTGTGTTTTCGTCGCGGTGATGAGAAAGCCATCCGCGGCGCGTACCGCGAAATATCCATCCGTCGGCGAGCGGTGGAAGAGCCGGTATTCGCCATACAGGCGTGCGCTCCGCTGGAAGTAGTCGCGGGCTCGGGCATCGACCTCCGGGAGACTTACACTCCGCGAAACGGGCATGTACTTGATTCGGACGGAGTCACACACGGCGTTGTCCGCCAACTTGTCAAGCGAGGCTCGGGCCCCCCGCGAGTCACAGTCGTCCGGCATGAGGAAGTTGAGCCGGTCTCCGAAGCGGGCCTTTGCTTGAGATACGTTTGCTTCCGCCAGGAGCATCTCGCTGCGGGAGGCATACGTGAAGGCAATGCTCACGGTGGAGTATGACTGGAGCAGGTGCGCCAGGCGCTCCACCGTGCCCCATGAGAACCCACCGGTCGTGCAGTAGATGATGTGCCGGATGGTCGCACCCGACGAAAGCGGCGTTTCCCCCAGCAAGTGTGGGACGTTGGTGAACGTAAAGCCATATCGCTGGGCCCTCTGGCTGAGCGCCTCCTCCAACTCGACGCCGTAGGGGCTGCCCGGCTCACGGGCCAGATGGACGATGACTGACTCGGGAGGCGGTTTGTGTGAATAGTCAAACATGTCCACGCCTCCTGAGCACGACGAGACTGGTCCCGGGGAAGGCCTCCAGATGCCGCGCTGTGAGGGGTTCCGCCTCGAAGCCACCCGTCGCCTTCGCGAGGTCGATGAGCTCGTCCCGGGAGTACAACTGCTCCTCCGATACAAAGTGTTGCTCGTCCGTTACGTCGCCCGCGTTGTCCTCCCAGCGGACCCGCACGTCCATGCGTACCTTCCAGTCGGTCTCGCTCCAGGCCAGCCCCGCGTCGGGCCACCAGCACCGAGCCCGCAGACGCCCCAACCGCGCCTCCCGGCACCGGATGCCCAACTGGTCGAGTCCGCTCACCAGGAGCTGAATCTGGTGGAGCTCCGCGATGAAGAGACCTCCGGGCTGCAGCACCCGTGAGAGCGTCGCCAGGGTGGCGCGCAATTGCTGCCGGTCCAGGTAGCCCAGCGAGTATCGTGGCGCGAGGACCAGGTCGAACCGGCCGGGCAACTCGTTCAGTGCCTCAGGAATGCGCCCCAGCACGTACTGCGCCGCCTGGCACCGCCCTTGCGCCAGCGCGACCTCCCGCATGGCGGGTGAGGCATCCACACAGAAGGTGTCGATGCCATGTGTCCATTGCAGGATTCCCGTGTGGTACGCCGGCCCCGCGAAGAGCTCCAGCGCGCGCCGCGGCTTTTCTCCCGGCGAGAACATCTGCAGTATCGCGGAGACCTGCATTTCGAAGTCCCGGTCGGCGCAGATGGCGTCGTACAGTTCCGCGTGCCGTGTATAGAATTCCGTGATGCTGACCGGGGGCACGGTCTTGGCGGATTCTTCATGCAAGGGTTTGGATGACATCACGGCACGCTTGCGCATGAGACCTCCCACTTCGAGAGATGACCCCGCCACGGCATCGCGTGGCGGGGTGGTACAGGTCTGCGCGCCGTTATGGCACCGTGTTCTGGTCCACGAACCGCATGCGGACCATTTCCTGCTCCGTGGGGCCACGGGGCTCTGTTTTGGCCTTCACCTCTGGCTGCTGAGGCGGCGGCATGGGCTGCTGTGTTTCCTTCTCCATGACTGTGTTCCTCTCTGCCTGGGACGGCCAGGAGTGCCTGCGGGTCGGATTGAGCAGGATTTGGGGCTCCCGGGCAGGATGGAAGTCTTTATGGATGTCTGTGGTCCGTCAATCGAAGGAATCCACTATGGGTTTGTGTGAGGTGGTTTGGTTGTTGTGGGTTGTTTGAGTGGTGTTCTTGTCGAGAGAAGCGATGTGATTGATAGATGGAAGTTTGAGCGCGTCGAGGGGCTCGTTGCTGAGGTCCGGCTTGACTTTGTTGCTGAGTAGCGTTGGCGAGGCGTGGAAGCGCCATGGAAGCAGGTGCGGCACAAGGGGGCGTCGCTCACGATGTGGCGCCGTCCGTCCTGCTCGTCGGGCGGCGTGGCCCTTTCCAGGGTAGGGTGCGCCATGGCCTTTTCTCCTGGGCGAGCACCCCTCCGCGTGGCCCTGCTGGGCTACGGCATCGCAGGCAGGTACATCCACACCCCGCTGATTCAAGGCGTGGACGGACTGGTGCTCCAAGTCGTCGCCTCACGCCAGGAAGAGGCGGTGCGCTCCACGCTGCCGCACGTCACCCTCTGCGCCTCCCATGAGGAAGGGGCGACGCACCCCGACGTGGACCTGGTCGTCATCGCCACGGCGAATGACCTGCACGCGCCGCTGGCGGAGGCCGCGCTCAAGGCGGGGAAGCACGTCGTCGTGGACAAGCCCTTCACCATCACCCTGGCGGAAGCCCGCGCGCTGCGTTCCCTGGCGGAAGAGCGTGGCCTGCTGCTCTCGGTGTTCCACAACCGGCGCTGGGACACGGACTTCCAGGCATTGAAGGCGCTGCTGGCGGAGGGCACCCTGGCCACGTGGCCCACGTCGAGTCGCGCTTCGACCGGTTCCGTCCGGAGATCCGCGCCCAGTGGCGGGAACAGACGGTTCCGGGCGCGGGCGTGTGGTTCGACCTGGGGCCGCACCTCGTCGACCAGGCGCTGCAACTGTTTGGACTGCCGGAGTCCGTGTCTGGCACGCGCGAGACGTTGCGTGAGGGCGCCTTCGTGGATGACTGGTTCCAGTACACGCTGGCCTACCCACGGCGGCAGGTGGTGCTCCAGGCGTCCATGCTCATCGCGGCGATGACGCCTCGCTTCGCCGTGCATGGTTCACGGGGCTCCTGGCTGACGTTGGGCCGTGAGCAGCAGGTGCCTCGACGGGTGATGGGCGGTCCACCGGAAGGCCTGGCCTGGCACGGGGCTTCGTCACCTGAGCAGGACGGCGCGCCCACCGTCGCATCGGCGGGGGACTACCGGCAGTACTACGCGGGCATCCGGGATGCCCTGCTGGGAGGCGCACGCAACCCCGTGACGCCCATCCAGGCCGTGGCCGTTCAGGCCGTGTTGGAGGCGGGTATCGAGGCGCAGGCGAGTGGTCGTGCACAGCCGCTGGCGCTCACCGATGCGGAGCGTGCCGCCTTCGACGCCGGCGTGGACTGAGTCACACGGCTTCGTCAACGCCTTGGGGAGGTGGGGGGCTGTATGCCCACCGTGGGTGAAGGAGGAGTGGTTGTGCTAAGTCCGGTCATGTCTGACTTCCGCGCATAATCAGTCCACCCCGTCCCTCTCCAAGTGAGTTTGAAAGTGCCTTCACACGCAACCAGGTTTCGTTGGGCTCTCGCCGGCACGCTGTTCCTGTCCATTGGCTGTGGACCTGAATCCGTCGAGTCGGAGGCGGCTGTCGCGGCCAGCGAACAGCCCATCATCGGCGGGACGCTGACGACCTCCATCGCGGACAATCCGTGGCAAGTCTCCGTGCGATTCAACGGTTTCACCCACTGTGGTGGCGTGATCCTCAACGAAAATTGGATCCTGACGACCGCGTATTGTGTGACCGGGCCCGTCGAGGATTGGACCATCACCGTGGTCGCGGGCTCGCTCCGGAGGCTGGGCTCCGAGGGCCAGCATCGGTTGATCTCTCAAATCGTCAACCATCCCTCTTACGTCCATTAGCCCCGGGCGGGGGATCTCGCGCTGATTGGCCTGAATGTTCCACTGGATTTGAGTGGACCGGATGCAAGGGCCATCAGTCGCCTCA
The DNA here is from genome assembly GCA_046520405.1 of Myxococcus sp. 1LA. Classification (GTDB taxonomy): domain Bacteria; phylum Myxococcota; class Myxococcia; order Myxococcales; family Myxococcaceae; genus Myxococcus. Next base: position 15,339 of record JBKGHI010000133.1, on the reverse strand, counting down.
CGGCCGCAGATGAACTCTCGGGGCTGCCTCACGTCGGCGATACCGCGCGAATCACGGGTTGGGGGCACGTCTCCCCGGATTATGCCGCCTACTCTGTCGGGCTGCGCGCTTTGGACGTCAATAGCATCAGCAACAGCGCAGCGCAGGCTGCCTATCCCAACGAGCCCATCACAGGTGCGCAACTGGTCGCGGTGGCTCCTGATGAGGGCCCGTGTATCGGTGACACCGGGGGGCCTCTCACGGTCCTCAAGGGAGGGACGCGTGTCCTGGCGGGGCTCGTCAGTTGGGAATACAACTGCGCCAGCCCACTCTATCCAGACGTCTACACCCGCGTCTCCTCCTACGAGGACTGGATTGATTCGCATATCTGGACGACGCTGCTCCATCGGACGGGCATCACCACCGCCGTGGCGCCTGGCGCCATCTTCACGGTCGCCGTCCCCGAGGGGACGCCCTTCCTCAAGGTCTTCGTCTCTGCCGGGAGCGTTCTGGGAAGCCTGTTTGTTCGTGAGGGCGCGGTCCCGACATCGACCGAATTCGACTGCCGCGCTTATGGCGTTGGCAGCGACAGGACCTGCGTGATTCGAAACCCCGCTCCGGGCACCTGGTATCTCCAGTTGACGGGGCGGGTCGTGAATGCGTCGTTGACCGCGCTCATCCCCAAGGTGCCTGAACAGGAATAAGAGAGGGTTCCTTCGTTCAACGCATTCAACACGTTCTGCTTCCTGAGAGTCTTCACATGTTTCAATTGAAAAGACAGAGCCGTTGGGCCCTCGCGGGTCCGCTGTCCCTGCTGGTGGGGTGTGGGCCCGAGGCCCTCGAATCAAAGAATGCGCTGGAGCCCGCCGCGTCCAGCGAGCGGGCCATCATCGGGGGCACCGTCACGACGATTGAAGACAATCCGTGGCAGGTGTCCCTGCGGTCTAACGGCTTCCACTTGTGTGGTGGCGTGATCCTCAATGAAAATTGGGTCCTGACCGTAGCGCATTGCGTGCTGCCGGGTATGATGCCCAACGTCACCGTGGTCGCGGGGACGCCTCAGCGCAGCGGTTCGGCTGGCCAGCACCGAGCTGTTTCCAAGACCTTCGTGCATTCGGGCTTCGTTGACGCCTACCAGGGACACGATATCGCGTTGCTCAGGCTGGCTGCGCCACTCGATTTGAGCGGCCCGAAGGCGAAGGGCATTGGCCTCCTCAGCGCGGCCGATGAACTCGCGGGATTGCCCAGCGTGGGAAGCTCCGCGCGTATCTCCGGGTGGGGCGTCACCGCCTTGGATGCGCACACGTTCCCTAACATGCTGCATGCCGTGGATGTCGACATCCTCAGCAACAGCGCGGCACAAGCCGCCTATCCCGACGAGGTCATCACCGGGGCCCAACTCGCGGCGGCGGCTCCCGGCAAGGATTCGTGTTTCGGCGATACAGGGGGACCGCTCTCGGTTCTCAAGGATGGAACGCGGGTGTTTGCTGGGCTGATCAGTTGGGGCTATCTCTGCGCCGACCCGAGTTTCCCTGGCATGCACACCCGGGTGTCTTCGTACGCGGACTGGGTCGACGTCATGTGGTTCGGCAGGTCGCTGCTCCACCGGACGGGCATCTTCCATGTCTATTCGCCCGGTCCCGTCTTCCGCGTCGATGTCCCGGAGGGGGCTCCCGCGCTCAGGGTCGTCGCCGGCCCCATGCCCTTCGGGCCTCTCCTGGTCCGTGCGGGCCAGGAGCCCACGACTGCGGAGTATGACTGTACGGGCACGACCGTGGGGTCCAACAAGGTTTGCTTGATTCACAACCCTGCCCCAGGCGCCTGGTACATCCGGCCGACGGGACGGCTCGTGAATGTGTCGTTGACCGCGGTCATCCCACCGGCGCTCGAGGTGGAAGGCCTGTAGCGCGACTCACGCTTCGGGTTCCTCGACGAGGGCGCGGAGGGAGGACTGGAAATCACGGCGCTTGTGCGCCTGGAAGCGGAGGCCATGTCATTCCATGCAGGCACCGCTTGATTCCCGCCCGGTGGGATGCCTACTCCTAGCGTCGTGGACTCCCCTTGTCGCACACGCGACCCTCTGAGGAACTCTTGAGCTCGAAGAAGCCCGGCCGTAACGACCCGTGTCCCTGTGGCAGTGGCAAGAAGTACAAGGTCTGCCATGCCACCGAGGACCGGGCCCGTGCCGCGCCGCCCGCCGCCCCCGCCTCGTCCGCCAGGGCCGACCTCGAAGCGGCCATGGAAGTACTGGGCGACCCGGATGTGTCCAAGCTGTCCGGCGCCCTGGAGCGGCTGGCGGACCTGCTGACGGACTGGGGCCCGGTGCCCGGTCTGCGCTTCGACGTGAAGGCTTTCTCGGACCATGTCGGCAAGGAGCTGGCCCGGCTGTCGGAGAACGCGGAGCAGGACGCCGCCAGCGCCCGGCGCGAACTGCTGGTGGGCACGGCGCGCGAGCTGGGGACGCCGGCCTTCCTGGCGTCGCTCGGCGCCGCGCTGATGGCCAAGATGTCCACGCCGGGACTGTCCGCGGAGGACCGGAGGGCCATTGGCGTCGGCACGCTGCTGGCCTCCGCGTCCAAGCGGATGGGCAAGGCCCGGCCAGAGGACATCCCGGTGCTGGACGTCGTCTTCGACGTGCAGTTCCGCGAGTGGAGCGCCAAACACAAGGAGCTGTCCCAGAAGTACGAGGCGCTGGTGAAGGGGCTGGAGGAGGAGGCCCTCCCGGAGGAGGCGAAGGAAGCCCTCCAGCAGGCGCGCGGCGGCGACGTGGGCGCGCTGCTCAAGTACGTCCAGGAGGACCCCGAGCTGGCCGAGCGCATCGCCCGTGAGGCCAAGGAGCGCGCCGCCCGGGTGGAGGCGTGGCTGCGGGCTCCGACGTCACCGGCCGTTTTCTCGCCCGAAGAGGAGCTGTGGCTGACCTGCGCGCTCTGGGAGCCGATGCAGGCGCTGAAGAACCTGCCCACGGGCACCGAGCCCACGGTGCGGCGGGAGGCGGTGACGGCGCTGATGCGGGCGGTGAAGGGGGCGCTCGACGAGGACTTCCTCGCCGGGCTGCTCAACAGGCTGCGTGAGAAGGCGCAGGATGCGGCGGCGGACGACGCCAGCCGGGCGGCCTTCATGGATGCCGCCATCTCCTTCGAGGCGGAGCCCGCGCGCATGACGCTGGCCGCGCTGCTCACGGCGCGGAAGGAGGCGGAAGGGCGCTCGCCCGAGGAGATGGTGGCGCTGGCCGACCTCAAGGCGCTCACCGCGTGGACGCCGGAGGCCTTCGAGCCCTACCGCGCGCTGCTGCTGAGCATGGGCCTGTCGGCCGCCGCCGCGCGCATCGAGCGCTGCCAGGCGTGGCTCAAGGACCACCCGGTGACGCTGCGCACCGAGCAGGCTTGAGCAGGCACGGCGTCACGGCGCCTCGGGCCGGCGACGGCGCGGGGCGTCCATGGGGCGCAGGTTGTTCAGGTCGACCATGTTCGTGGTGGGGTTCCGGGCGTCGTAGAGCACGGTGACGTCCTGCCCCGCCTCGGCGTGGAGGAGGGCGTCCCCGAATGCGGAGACACCGTGGATGCCCTTGTGGACGGTGCCGTGTTCGTCCTCGAACTGGTAGATGACGAATATGCCCTTTTGCTGGGGCTGCTTATGCGGGCCCCGGACAACCCGGCCAACGACAGCCACGCCTTCCGAGATGAGCTGCCGGTTGGTCCTCAGGTTTCGGAAGCCATACCCGACCAACGCGACGCCGAAGCCGAAGATGCCCAGGGCGAGGATGGCCTGAGGGATGTGCGGAATGGCCCAGGGCTGGGGCGTGGCCTCCGCGGTGGGCTCCTTGGGCTGTGGCTTCAGCATCCCGAGCGTCAGGCTCAGGCCAATCGCGGCCATGACGGCACCTGCAATCAGAAGGGTCACGGGGTTGTCGCGCGGCTTCATCCGCGTGAGTCTAAATGCAGTCGCAGACATGAATAACGTTGCTGCGGCGCGTCAGCCCCGCGGGCCGAGTTCGGCGCACGCTGACGAACAGAGCGGCACGTTCAGGCGCGTCGAGAAGCCCTCCAGGGCGTAGTCCCACAGCGAGCTGGCGCGCTTCCGGAAGTAGCCCACGTGTCCGATGGGACCTGTTTCGCGTGGGTCAATGTCGACGCGCTCGATGACGGCGTTGGGATAGGCGTGCAGCAAGAACGCATCGCGGGAGGCCGGCGGCGCCCACGCATCGTCCAAGGCATTGACGGCCACGATGGGAACCCGCACCTGCGCGCATTGCCTCGCCAGCTCGGGCAGGGTCGGGTCGTCGAGGAAGTATCGCGGAAAGCGGCACCAGCGACGCCACTGACGATACACCCCGAGCGGGAGGTCCTCGCCCATGCCGAGGAGGCTCCACGGCAGGTACCCCTTCCAGCGCACGATGGGCGGAAGGATGGCATTCCACAGCATCAGCACCCGGATGCGCTCCAGGGGACTCATCCAGCCATGCCAGCCGGCTCCCACGGCGAAGACATGGCAGCCCGCGATGCGGTGGTGATTCGGGATGAGCCCCAGCGCATGGCCCCCGAACGAGTGGGCGACGACGAAGAGCGGCGTGTCGTCGCCCGCCAGGGCCTCCACCACGGCGGCGAGGTCGAGCCGCGCCCAGTCCAGGAACGACGCCTGGAAGCCGGGCAGGGGCGCTGTCTTCGACCGGCCGATGCCTCGATAGTCGAACGTCAGGGTCTCGAAGCCGTGCCCTGCCGCGTGCGCCGAGAAGTTCGCGTAGAACGTCTGCGGAATGCCCGTCGCCCCCGCGACGAGGATGCGGCCCCGCAGGGGCGCTGTCGCGGGAAAGCGGCTGGCGCCGAGCGGGAAGCCGTCAACGGCGCGCAGCGTGAGGGCTTCACCTCGGAAGGGCTCGGTCTTCACGGTCATCGGCCGCGGAAGGTGGCGGGCCGGCGTTCGAAGTGGGCGGAGAGCGCTTCCTGCACGTCCTCGGTCGTCGCGAGCTGCTGAATGGCCGGCAGGAGCTTCGCCGCCGCGGCGCGCTCGCCTTCGAGGACGGCCGTCCTCGCGCTCTCGAGGGTCGCCTTGATGGCGAGCGGTGGCTTCGACGCGATGCGGGCCGCGAGGCCCATCGCCGTCTCCATCAGCGCGTCACGCGAGACGACGCGCTGCACGAGTCCCAGCCGGTGCGCTTCACGCGCGTCGAGCGCATCACCCGTCAGCAGGTACTGCATCGCGTTGCCCCAGCCCATGGTCCGCACCCAGCGGGCCGTGCCTCCGCCGAAGGGGAAGATGCCTCGGTCGATTTCAATCTGCTCGAAGGTGGCGTCCTCGGAGGCCACGGTGATGTCGGCCGCGAGCATCAGCTCGATGCCGAGCGTGAGGCACTTGCCGTGCACCGCCATGATGAGCGGCTTCGTCCTCGCGGGGCCGTGCGTCGCCCACGGGTCGATGCCCGCCGCGCTGAACAGCGTCTGGGCCTCCCCCAGCCGGGGAAACACGTCCATGAGGTCGAGCCCCGCCGTGAACACGGTGCCGTGCGCGAAGAGCACGCACGCGCGCACGTTCTCGTCGGCCTCGGCCCGGCTCAGCGCCCCAGAGAGCTGCTCGATGAGCGCGATGTTCATCGCGTTGCGCTTCTCGGGGCGGTTCAGCCCGATCTTCCGCACGAACCCTTCGGTCTCTTCCGTAATGAAGTTGCTCATGAGGCCCTCGTTTCGGGGTGGAGTCACTTCACCTGTTCCAGCCAGTCCGCCGCCTCCGCCCAGACGGCCTCGGGCGTGCTGGCGCGGAACCAGCCGAAATGGCCGATGCGCTTCATGCCGAGCTCCGCTGGTGTGCGGTGCAGGTGCTCGCGCGTCGCGTTCGGGTAGTAGTCGAGCAGGGCGCGCGCGGCGGCCTCTGGCGCGATGTTGTCATCGGAGAAGCTGTAGAGCCGTATCCGCGCCCGGATGCGGTCGTTGTACGGCCGCAGCGGCGCTCCGCGCTCATCAGAGACGTAGTTCGGGTTGCGGCACCAGCGCGCCCACTGCTTCGCGATGCCGCCCGGCAGGTCCTGCGAGCCCACGGCGCGGCCCGGGAAGTAGCCCAGCACCGCGACCGAGACGGGCAGCGCGACGTACCAGATGGCCGCCAGCGCCAGGGCCTGGGGAAACGGCCAGTGCCGCCACCAGCCGTGCTGTGAGCCAATCAGCAGCACGGCCTGGATGCGCGAGGCGTTCTCCGCCAACCCCAACATCTGCCCACCCGCCGAGTGGCCCACGACGGCGAGCCGGTGCGACGGAAACCGGGCCGTCACCCAGTCCAGGACGGCGGGCGTATCCAGCTCGCCCCAGTCCTGGAAGCGGGCCTGGTTGCGCAGGGGCGCGTCGACGACGCTGTCCCCCATGGTCCGGTAGTCATACGTCACGACGGTGAAGCCTCGGCCCGCGAGGAACCGGGCGAAGGCGTCGTAGTACCTGCGTGGCACGGCCGTCGCTGGGTTGACCTGGACGGCCACGCCGTTGTCCTGACGCCCCTGGTACACCGTCGCGGCCAGGGGCAGCCCGTCCCGGGCGGGAATCTGGACGACCTCCGTCGAGACCTGCGCACCGGTGGAGGGCAGGGCGTCATCGGCCATCACGGCACCTTCTTGGTCGCGGCGGAGTCCGGCCGGAGGCATCGCCACGCCGCATCTGCGAGGACCTTCTCGATGCCGGGCTTGAGCTCGACGTGCCCGTTGGCCCAGCCGCGCAGCAGCTCCTGGGCGGGCCCGAGCATCAGCGGCATGTAGACGGACGAAGGCAGGGGCAGCAGCTCACCCGACTGGGCGTAGGACTTCAGTCGGCTGAAGCCCTCCCGGACGAAGTCTCCCGTCGCGGATTGGATTTCCTGCTCGGCGGCGGCCACGGCCTCCTCCCGGCGCATGCGCAGGAGGTAGCGGGCGGCCGCCGGATTCTCCCGGGACCAGGCGATGTGGTGCGTGACGACCGTCCGCACGAAGACTTCCGCGTCGTGCTTCTTCTCCAGCCGGGCCCGCAGCGAATCCTGATGGAGGCGCAGGCAGTCGATGTAGAGCGCCACCGCGATGCCTTCCTTCGCACCGAAGTGGTGGTAGACGCTGCCCACGCTGGCGCCGCTGACCTTGCGGATGTCCTCGATGGTGGTCGCCGCCCAGCCCAGCCGGGAGAAGCAATCCAGCGCGGCATCCAGGATGGCACGACGGCTCTGCTCGCCCGTCGCGCTGCGGCGTCTACGCTCCATGACTAGAATCTGATTCTAGAACCAGATTCTAGTCAAGCCGCCCGCGCACCCTCGCCCCCGCCGGGTGTCGAGGATGCGCGGGCGGTTGACAGAGGCATTGCCCCAAAGGGCTATCGGGACTGGCCGTCGTGCTTCTGGCGGGCGATGCGGCGGTTGAGCTGGTTCTGTTCGCGGTTGATCTGCGCGCGCTCGCGGGCGTCGATGCGGCCGTCGTCCAGGCGGGCCTGCCGGATGTCGCGCTGGATTTCGCGGTGCTGGTGGGACAGGCGCACGGCCTCGCGGCCCGTCAGCTCACCGCTCTTCACGCCTTCGACAATACGCGCGTGCTGGTTCGACTGCCGCCGGTCCGCCTTCGCCGCGCTCGCCGGCAGCGCCGTGAGCAGGCCCAGGACCATCGTTCCCACCGCGAGGATGTTCCGCTTCATGTTCGCCTCCAGGCTCAGGCCGGCCGAACCGGCTCAAGGTGTCTGGAGGCATGAACCCGGGCCCCGAAAAGAAGTTGCGGGCTCGCGTGATTCGCGAATCCGGCCTTCATCCGCCTACACCGTCGCGGCGCGGACGAGCCGGAGGACGACCGTGAAGTGGAGCCCCGCGCCCACCAGCGTCAGGGCGTGGAACACCTCGTGGTAGCCAAAGACGCCGGGGAGGAAGTTCGGCCGCTTCAGGGCATAGGCGAGCGCGCCGGCCGTGTAGGCGGCACCTCCCGCGAGGATGAGCGCCAGGTCGGTGCCCGTGAGGGCCCGCTGGGCTTCATCGAAGTACGGCACCAGCGTCCAGCCAACGGCCACGGCCAGCGCCGCCGTCACCACCTTGGGCGCTTGAATCCAGAACAGCGACTGAAGGACGCCAGCGAAGGCGCCAGCCCAGATGAGGAGCAGCAAGCGGTTGCCTGCTGCCCCGGCGATGCCCAGCAGCGCCACGGGCGTATAGGTCCCCGCGATGAGGATGAAGATGGAGGCGTGGTCCATGCGCCGCATCCACATCCGCCCGCGCGTGGACCAGTTCACCCGGTGGTAGGTCGCGCTGACCGCGAACAGCACCACCAGGCTGACGGCGAACACCGCGGCGGCGGCCGCGGCCCGGTCCGTCGGAGCCATCGAGACGAGGACCAGACCCGCGCCAAGCGCCCCCGTGGCGGCGAACTGGTGCAGCACGCCTCGCAGCTTCGGCTTCTCCGCGGCCTGGGCGCTCACGACCGGCTCCGCGCTACGAGGACGCCAAGGCACTCGACTGCGACGGACAAGACGGCTCCGCGAGAGACGGGATACATGGGGGACTCCAACTCCACCGGAGAGTTACGTGTCGGTAGGTTCCGGTTGGGTAAGTTACTGTTCAGTAGGTTCGAGGTCAACGTGGCGACGAAGAAGCGACTGTCTGGGGCTGACCGCCGGGTCCAGTTGATGGAGGTGGGGCGAGGGGTCTTCGCCTCGAAGGGTTACGAAGCGACCTCCATCGAGGAGGTCGCTCAGCAGGCGGGCGTGTCGAAGCCCATCGTCTACGAGCACTTCGGCGCGAAGGAGGGGCTCTACGCGGCCATCGTGGACCGGGAGATGGATGACCTGGTGTCGCGCGTGTCGGTGAGCATCGCCACGGGAACGCCCCGTGAGCGGTTCGAGCGGGCGGTGCTGGCTTTCATGACGTACGCCAAAGAGGTGCCCGCGGGCTTCTCGGTGCTGACGCGCGACTCACCGCTGACGGCGGGACGCCGGGGCCTGACGCGCGTCATCGACGACCTGGCGTTGCGGGTGGCGGACATCTTCAAGGTCGAGTTCGAGCACGCCGGCTACAACCCCAAGGTCGCGCCCATCTACGCGAATGCGCTCCTGGGCATGGTGACGCAGGTGGGGCAGTGGTGGGCGGAGGACGGGCGCTCCTTCTCCATTGACCACGTCGCGCGCCACGTCGCCGCGCTCGGGTGGATGGGGCTGCGGCACCTGCCGAAGGAGCCGGCCACGTCGGGTGGGAAGCGCGCGTCGAAGCGGCGCGGCGGTTGAGGTCCGCCTCGCCCGACTTCCGGCCGGGTTCGCGCGGGAGAAACTGGTGGAGCGCCCCGACTTGGTGGATGGTCACCCCCGCTCCGTGGACTCCTTCCTGCGTTCCCCTCTTCGTTGGCTCTGGCTGCGCTGGTTCTCCATCTCGCCCGCGATGTTGCTGGCGCTCTCCTTCGCGGCGCTCATCGCAATCGGGACAGCGGGGTTGCTCTGGCTCCCGGCGCTGTATACGGGCCCGCGGTTGGGGTTGCTCGACGCGCTCTTCACCATGACGAGCGCGGTGTGTGTGACGGGCCTCTCGGTGGTGGACACCGCGACGGCCTTCACCCGCTGGGGGCAGCTCTGGCTGCTCGTCTTCATCCAGTTGGGAGGCCTGGGGCTCATCACCCTCACCACGCTCGTCATCGGCGCCCTTGGCCGGCGGCTGTCCCTCCGCAGCGAGGTCATCGTCGGTGCGCCCATCGACTACACGCATCGGGAGAACGTGCTCTCCCTGGCGCTGCGGGTCTCGCGCTTCACGTTGTGGGTGGAGTCGTTGGGCGCGCTGCTGCTGTGGCTGCTGTGGCTGCCGCGCTTCGGCTGGAAGGAGGCGGCCTGGCATGCCGTCTTTCATTCGGTCAGCGCCTTCTGCAACGCCGGCTTTTCCACGTTCAGTGATTCGCTGGTGGGGCTCAACAGGTCGCCCCTCTCGCTCCTGGTCATCTCCTTCCTCATCATCCTGGGGAGCCTGGGCTACCTCTCCAGCGAGGAGGCCCTGCGCTGGTGGCGCAGCCGCGGCCAGCGCTCCCGGCGGATGAGTGTGCACACCTTCGCGGCGCTGCTCGTCACGGGCGTATTGCTGGTGGGGGGCACGGTGCTCTTCGCGCTCTTCGAGTGGCAGGGGACGCTGGCGCCCCTGGGCTACGTGGACCGGGTGGCCAACGCCTGGTTCATGTCCGCCACGGCGCGCACGGCGGGCTTCAACAGCGTGAGCTACGCCGAGGTGAGCAACGCGAGCGGCTTCTTCACCATCCTGCTGATGGTGGTGGGCGGCAGCCCCGGTTCCACGGCGGGCGGGTTGAAGACGACGACGCTGGCGGTGCTGGCCGCGCTCGCCTTCACGCGCATCCGGGGGCGCCGGCATGCAGAGCTGCACGGGCGCGCCATCCCGGAGGGCACCATCGAGCGCACCGTGTCGCTGGCGCTCATCGCCTTTGGCGTGATGACCGCCGCCGTCTTCGTGCTCAGCTTCACGGAGGGGCACGGGGCGGAGTCGGTTCAGGCCGCGCGCGCCAGCTTCCTGCCCGTCTTCTTCGAGGTGGTCAGCGCCTTCTGCACGGTGGGGTTGACCATGGACGTATCGCCCTCCCTGACGGTGGCGGGCAAGCTGCAAGTCATCGGGTTGATGTTCGTGGGACGGCTGGGGCCGCTGTCCTTCTTCGCCGCGCTCAGCCTGCGCGCCCGGACGCATCTGCGGCATGTTCGCCCCGCACAAGAGGACCTCATCGTTGGTTAAGGAGCACGGATGAAGCGCATCATCGTGGTGGGCCTGGGCAACTTCGGCTCGGTCATCGCCGCGCGTCTGCATGAGCAGGGGCATGACGTCATCGCCATCGACCCACGCCCGGCGGTGGTTGACGCCCTGGGCTCGCGCGTATCCAAGGCCATGGTGGGAGACGCCACCCAGCGCCAGGTGCTGGAAGAAGTCGGGGCTCGCGGGGCGGACGCGGCCATCGTCTCCACGGGTGAAGACCTCTCGGCCAGCATCCTCGCGCTGCTCGCCCTGCGGGACACCGGCATCCAGGACATCTACGTGAAGGTCCGTTCGGATGACCACGCGCGCATCGCGAACGCGCTGGGGGCCACCGAGAGCATCTTCCCTGAGCGGGAGAGCGCCCTGGGGTTGGCCAGCCGTATCACCAGTGGCCGGCTGCTGCAGTACGTGCAGTTGGGGACGGAGTTCGGCCTGCAGGAGATGCCGGTGCCAGAGGCCTGGTATGGCAAGAGCCTGCGCGTGCTCGCCCTGCCGCAGCGCTACCGCGTGCACGTGGTGGCCGTGCATGACGTGCTCCAGGACCGCATGCTCCCGGTGCCGGATCCGGACCGATTGCTCACCCCATCCGACGCGCTGCTGGTCGCGGGCGAGCCCTCGGCGCTCGAGGCGGTGGCCGCGCTGCGTTGAGCGCGCGCCCGGGAGCCTCAGTGGGGCCCGTGGCCCTGGGGGCTGGCGCGCCGGGCCTCTTCCGCGACCCGTGTATCCGCGAAGCTCCGGGTGATACTGGCGTCGAGCAGTGCGCGCTGGTGCTCCAACTCCCCGCGCCGGAAGTCCGGCGCCACCCTCAGCAGGTCTTCCAGGAGGAACCGCAGGCGGCGGGCCACCTGGATGGAACCCTCCCCGTATTCGCGAATCTCGTCCAAGGAGAGGCGCACGTAGTCGTCGAAGTCGGGACGTGGGCAGACCAGCCGCAACGTGCCCTGGTCGTCCAGCCGATGGGCGCTGGGGAACCGCCGGAGGGCCAACCTGCGCAGCAGGTCATGGAGTTGGTCGATGGCCTGGATGGCCGTGGACGGGTCGTTGATGCCAGGAGAGAGGGCGCGCTCGGCCACGTCGACGAGCTGGCGGAAGCCGAAGGCCGTGTCCTGCTGGAGCGTGCGTTCTTGGCCAATCTGGACCGAGTCCAGGAGGGCCTGGACGTCGAGCGAGCTGGCATCTCCCCAGACCTCGAAGAGCGCGCCGCCGTGAGGGATGAAGTCGCCCATCATCGGCACGACGACGAGCGTGATGCCCGCGCGCCGCGCGCGGTCCATCAACTCCTCCTCATCCAGGGTGATGAGCACACCGGAGCGGCCCCCATGGGGCACCACGAGTGAAGGCGCACCCTGAGGCTCCTCCCGGCACGCATCCGCGGCATCGCGGCCGATGCCCTCCGGATACACGCGCTCCATCGTCTCGCAGGTCTCCTCGTGGATCCGGGAGAGGATGACCACGGTGCGAATGGATTGGGCCACGTGGTGGATGTAGAAGATGAAGGCGCCCACGCAGAGCAGCACGAGCATGACCGCGAGCCAGACGGAGAGCGACGGGACGTGGCTCGTGATGTCCAGTTTCTCCGAGGTGCCCCGGACGCTCCGCAGCCCCAGCAGGGCGTAGACGAAGGTGCCCGTGAAGATGCCCAGGGCGACCTGGCTCTTCCGGTCCCGAAGGAACGTGCGGAGGATGCGCGGAGAGAACTGGTTGCTGGCCTGTTGGAGCACCAGGATGGTGACGGAGAAGACGAGGCCGGCGAACGTCAGCATCGACGACGCCACCGCGGACAGCACGGAGCGGGCGCCCTCGGGGCCGCCTTGGAAGAGGTACCAGGCACGCTCGTGTTGCGTGAGGCGGGCGTCCAGCGCCTGGGCGAGCTGCGACAGGCCAATGGCCGCGATGACACAGAGCGCTGGGACGACCCAGTAGCTCGTGCCCATGCGCTCGGCGAAACGTGTGAGGCGTAACTTCATGGTGGCCGCGCGTGTGTCTCCCCATCCTCCCGGTGGGCAGGAGGCCCTCGGCCCGAATCTGGGCATGGTCCATCCGGGAAGAAAGGGACGCCGGGGGGCGCACCGAGCCTGTCATCCACCGGCCACCGACGTGGGCCCGAGCGCGCCGTAGCGCGGCGGAAAGGCCCGGGCGCTCAGTGGCAGTTCGGGCCGCCGTTGGCGGTTCCCACGGCGCGGTAGATGAGCACCGCCGCCGCCACCAGGGGCACTGCCCGTTGGAGCAGCAGCGACATCCACTTCGGGCGGTGCTTCCACAGCGCTGCCTGAAGCTGGGCGCCCAGCAGGGCAGGCAGGCCACCGAGCGCGAACGCGGCGAGCACCAGCGCGCCACCGCCGAAAGAGCCGCTCGCCAGCGCCACCGCGAACACGCCATAGAGGAGGCCGCAGGGCAGCAGTGGTGTCACCGCACCCATTGCGCTCGCGCGGCCCGTCCACGAAAACTTTGCGCCCCAGCGCGTCACGTGACGCGCCAGGTTCGCCATGCCCGGCAGCGGGCGCAGGCGCTTGCCCAGCTCCAGCGCGGACGCGACCAGCGCCACCGCCATCAGCCAGGGAAGGTAGGGGCGCGTGGAGACCGCCAGCGCCTGGGTGACGCCTCCGCCCAGCAGGCCCAGCGCGCCGCCCACGAGCGCGTAGGCGCCCAGGCGCGCTCCCTGGTAGGCGACGACGGCCCTGCGCCGCTCCGGCCCTGGAACGCCCGGGAGGCCCGCGCAGGCCAGCGGGCCGCACATGAGGAGGCAATGCACGCTTCCCGTGACGCCCACCACGAACGCGCCCAGGGCGCTGGCGACAACGGTGGGACTGGTGGTGTGCAGCATCGAGGCGAGCGCGGCCGGTTCGGGCGACATGACCGCGTGCTTCGCAACAGGCATGCCGTTCGCAAGGTGACACCGTGAATGCCTGCCCCCACGACATCGGAGCCTGCTCCAGCCGCCTGCCTCCACTGCGGCAGTCCCGTTCCTCCTGGGAGCGCGGCGCGTGACTTCTGCTGCGTGGGGTGTGAGGCCGTGCACGGCTTGCTCGTGGAGCAGGGGCTCACGCGCTACTACCAGCTCGCGCAAGGAAAGACGTCACCGGCCCCGGAGCCGCGCAAGGAACGTGCGTTCGCGTGGCTGGAGCCGCTCATCAGCCGCGCCGAGTCCATTCCCGGCCCGCTGTGCGCGCTCGAGCTGGACGTGCAGGGCATCCACTGCGCCGCCTGCGTGTGGCTGATGAACGAGCTGTTCCGCCGGCAGCCGGGCGGCGCGGGCCTGACGGTGGACCCGGCCCTGGGCAAGGTGCGGATGCAGTGGCGGCGGGGCGCCTTCGACGTGGCGGAGTTCCTGCGCGGCGTGGAGGGCTTCGGCTACCTCTTCGGCCCCAGCCGCAAGCGTCCGGAGCGCGCGAGCCTGGACCTGCCCATCCGCCTGGGCATCTGCGCCGCGCTGTCGATGAACGTGATGCTGTTCTCGGTGAGCTTCTACGTGGGGCTCGCGCCAGAGGACGGCGATGTCTTCCGCCTCTTCACGCGGCTGAGCCTGTGGCTGTCGTCCGCCGTCGTCGTGGTGGGAGGCTGGCCCTTCTTCCGCTCGGCGCTCCAGGGCTTGCGGCGCGGCGTGCTGCACCTGGACCTGCCCATTGCCCTGGGCATCCTGCTGGTGTTCGGCATGTCGCTGGCGCAGGCGCGCGGCGGGCGCGGCGACCTGGCGTACTTCGACACGCTCAACACCTTCGTCACGTTGATGCTGGTGGGACGGTGGCTCCAGCAGCGCGTGCTGGAGCGCAACCGGCGCTTCCTGCTGGATGACGACGGCGCGGAAGGCCTCTTCGTGCGCAGGGAGGAGGGCACCCGGCTCGCCACCGTGCGCGCCGCCGAGGTGGCTGACGGCGACGTGCTGGTGATCGCGCCGGGAGACCTGGTGCCCGTGGACGCGGTGCTGCTCGATTCGGGCGCCCGGGTGTCCACGGACTGGATTACGGGCGAGCCGGTGAGCGCGCGTGGGCAGGGCGAGGCGCTGCCGCGGGCGCGTTCAACGCCGGGCGCGAGGCGGTGCGGGTCCAGGCGAAGCAGTCCTTCACGGACTCGCCGCTGGTGGCGTTGCTCCGTCGCGCGCCGCCGATGCGGGCGGCCCCGCGCTGCACACTCGCTTCTGGGACCGCGTGTCGCGCCGCTGGGTGGTCACCGTGCTCTTCGTCTCCGCGTTGGGGCTCGCGCTGTGGTGGCCCGCCGGGCCGGACAAGGCGCTGGAGGTGGCGGTCGCGCTGCTGGTGGTGACGTGCCCGTGCGCCATCGGCATCGCCACGCCGCTGGCCTACGAGCTGGTCCAGGCGCGTCTGCGCCGCGGCGGCTTCTACATCCGGAGCACGGACCTGCTGGACCGGCTGCCTCGCGTGCGCAAGATGCTCTTCGACAAGACGGGGACACTGACGTTGGGGCGCCTGGAGTTGGTGGACCGCTCGGCCGTGACGGGCTTGACGCCCGCGACGCGCGACATCGCGTTCGACCTGGTGTCGCGCAGCAACCATCCCGCGAGCCGGTGTCTGGCCGCCGCGCTGATTCGCGAAGGGGCGCGCTTCAACCCCGAGGCGCGCGTGGCGGAACTCGCGGGCCAGGGGCTGGAGATGGTTCGTGAGGGCGTCCGCTGGCGGCTGGGCCGCGCGGACTGGG
>JBKGHI010000132.1:0-23114 GCA_046520405.1 Myxococcus sp. 1LA | reverse complement strand
CACGCAGCGGCACGGCGGAGCCCCGCGTGGGGACCACCAGCCCGCGCGCCACCGGGCCGCCCTCCCCGCGCAGAATCACCTCGCTGCGGAGCTGGGAGATGAACGACGCCAGGTCCAGCCCCAGGTCGTCGTCCTCGTCGTCGCGCTCCTGGGAACTGGCGCGGATGCGGCCCACGTCCAGGAGCTTGTCCATCATCTGGTTGCGCTCGGCGCGCATGACCTGGTTGAGCCGGTTGAGCTCCTCGCGCTCGGCCTGGAGGCGGCCCACGCGGACTTCCAGCTCCGCCACCTCGCGGCGCAGCCCCAGCTCACGCTGATGCGTCTCCGCCACCTCGCGCTTGAGGTGCTCCATCTCCTCGCGCGTCGAAGCCAGCTCGCTGTGGAGCTGCTGGGCACGCGCCTCGAAGTAGACGATCTTTTCGAGTGCGCTCTTGAGCAGCGCGTCCGGACGCTCGTCGCTCACGACCTCAACAGCCTCCCCGCGAGGCACGCGGCGCGGCCTGCGGATCCGAGTCACCGGGGGTTTGCACCGGATTCCCGGTACCTACCGGGGCGCCCACCCTACGTCAGACGTCCTCACTTCGTAAACCACGGAAACACCAGGGCTTTTTCCAGCCTGCCCCGAGCCGCCATTGACAACGTCGCCCAGGCCGAATTTTCGGCTTCCGCGCGATTGCGGGCGCCGTCCGCGACACATGCATCACGGGGGTTTGAAGCGCTCGATTCCGGACGCTCCAGCGGGCCCTCCCGGAAGCCCCGGAATGTCAGACCCCACTCGTAATCTGTGTTCCACGAGGCAGCCAACGGCCGTCACTTCTCCCCGGTGCCTCTCCGCCTCGATGCGGGGGGATGAAGCCCTCTTTTCGACAGGTTTTCCGCACGCCATGGAACAACGACTGGCAACCCTCATTGGAAACGCGGTCCGCGCGGCGCGACAGCGGCTGGAGCTGACCCAGGCCGACGTGGCCGAGCGCGTTGGCATCGCCACCGAGGTGTATGGCCGCCTGGAACGCGGTCACATGCTTCCCAGCGTCCGCACACTGCGCAAGCTGTGCCTGGTGCTCAACTGCTCGTCGGACGTGCTGCTGGGCATGGCGGGCGCGGGCGTGGAAGGCGCGCCCACGCTGGCGGAGGATCCGCCGGAATACCGCGAGCGTCCTGAAGTGCGCCGCCTGCTGCGCACGGTGCGCAAGCTGGACGCACCGCGTCTGCGACTGTTGGGACAGGTCGCCAACGCGCTGGAGACATAGCGATACAGCGAGGACCCGGCCGGGGCGGTGAAGACCCCTGGCCGGCACCTGAAGGGTGGTGAGGGGACGGACGGATTGCGCCCTGGCGCAAGCGCTTGGCGCGTGGAGTGAAGCAGCCGCTGCTGGGGGGGCGTACTGAATGCTTCATGACCCCCGCCCGCCCCTCGCCCCCTTCAGCCGACCTGCCGCAGCTCGCGGTGCACGCGTTGTGGTGGGGGTGGTTCCCGGCCTTCATCCTGAGCTGGGACGCGCTGCCCTGGCTGGGGCGTCTGGCCATGTGCCTGCTGGGCTGGGCCATCTGCTTCTGGAACTACGCCGTCCTGCACAACCACATGCACGTGTCCATTGCCCGGCCCAGGCTGGCGCACTGGGTGGTGTCCCGCTCGCTGGGCATGGCCTGTGGCTTCCCCTACCGGGGCTACTTCATCCACCACTTCAACCACCACCGGTACGATGACGGCCCGGGGGACTGGGGCCGCCGCCGCCCCGGAGAGCGCGTCTTCCGATACTGCCTGCGCAACGCGCTGACGCCGTGGCTGTGGCCCTATGAGACGCTGGGCCAGGTCTGGCAGTGCGCGAAGAAGAAGAAGCAACGGCTGGAGCTGGTGGTGGACTTCCTGGTGGTGGACGGAGCGCTGCTGGCGCTCGTCGTCTGGAAGCCCGCGCTGGGCCTGGCCTGGTGGGGCGTGCTGCTGGTGACGCAATTCTGCATCCACTGGCTCAACCTGGCGGCCCACTTCGAAACGAACTCGGAACAGAAGGACGCCCTGGGGACGACGTCCTACTCCGCCTTCTACAACCGCTGGTTCTTCAACGCGGGCTACCACCAGGCCCACCACCTGAAGCCCCAGGTGCCCTGGTACGAGCTGCCAGCCCTCACCGAGGCGCTCGCCCGGACGGCCAGGCTCCGTCCAGAGCTGACTACTGGGCTATCCCCCATCAATCCGTTGTGGGTGGCCCGGGTGGCGAAGCGCTATTCTGCCAAGCCGTGCGATCGGCAGACGGAGTCGAAGATTACCTCCGGGACCCCCACGGCCGTTACCTAGTCGGGGAGGGCTTCCTCCACTGGTACGCCTCGGTGGACCTGTGCGGCTTCATCCTCTGGGGGCGCCCTGGAGAGGCCGAGGTGCGCCGGCTCGTCCAGGTGCTGGACGTGGAGCTGGCCCCCGCCAAACCGCACGCCTCGCTGGTGGACGCCCGCCGGCTCGAGGCCGCCGACCCCATGGCCTTTGCCGCCCTGGTCAAATACATGCAGCCCCGTGAGAAGGACTTCAGCGCCTCCGTGCTGAAACAGGCGCTGGTGCGGCCCGAAGGCGTGGTGGGCGCGGTGGTGGGGGGCTTCTACACGCTGCTGTCCGGGGCCTACCCCAGCCGGGCCTTCACGGCGCCGGACACCGCCCTGCAGTGGCTGGGGCAGCCGGAAGCCCAGGCCGCGGCGCTGCTGGCGGAGCTCAACGGGCTGGTCGCGGAGGCCACCGGCCAGTCTCCCCTGCTGCGGGAGCTGCACCAGGTGATGCGGGGGCGGCTACCGGAGGTGAACCTGTCGGATGTGGCCCGGGAGATGGGCATGTCCGAGCGGACGCTGCAACGGCGGCTGAAGGAGGCCAGCACGTCCTTCCAGGCGGAGCTGAACGCGGTGCAGGTGCGCATGGCGCAGTCACTGCTGCGCGAGTCGAACATGAAGCTCACCGCCGTGGCCGTGGAGGTGGGCTGCGCCTCGCTCCAGCACTTCAGCAGCCTCTTCCGCAAGCTGGTGGGCGAATCCCCCAGCGCGTGGAGAGACCGACAGCGGCAGCCTCAGGGCCTGGGCACGCCGCCCTCCGTCGAGGCGCTGGATGACGCGGCCGCGGCGGCCGACCCGGCCCCCGCCGTGAGCGCGCCCGAAGTCCCCGAGTAGCCTCGCCCCGGAGCCGGGAAGCCAATGGCTCCCGGCAATCCGTGCCAGTCAGCACAGGCGCTCAACATTCCCATACGTTGCTAGGCCGGACCGCTTGTCCCAGCGGGTGACGCGCAAGTCTTTGACACCCGAGGGGTGCGATGGAGGACGCGCGGGACTCCGTGAGTTCCTTGTCTCAGCGGACTTTCAGACTGATTCCCGCACTCCACGGCGATTTGACACTAATTATCCATAAACACTACAAAACAAGGAACGCGACGCCCACCGGCGCTTTCACCGCTGGCCCTGGAGCTGCTTCCCGTGACGCCCGGTCAATTACAGACAGCGCTGACGGATGCGGTGCACCTGGCGCGGCAGGTGGACCTGCGCCGGTGCGAGGAGGAGGCGTCTTCGCAGCTCGTGCAGGCGATGGTGCCGGCGCTGCGCCACGCCGTCGTCGCGGGGGCCCAGGCGCTGGGCTCCGTTCGCGCCCATTACGACGCGGACGAGGAACAACCGGGCCTTGTCACCGACACCCGCCGGCAGCGCATCGCGGACCTGGCCTTCGTGGCGCGCCTGGACCTGGGCGAGCGGTTGGAGCGGCTGGGGGCCATGACGGCCTCCGAGGCGCCGTGGAGCATCATCGCCGCGTGTGGCAGCGCCCGGCGCCGGCTCTTCAAGTGCGCCGCCGCGGTGGAGCGCGCGCTGTGCGCGCATGAGGGACTGACGCCCCGGCTGGAGGGACTGCTCACCCAGGAGCTGGAGCGGTCGCTGAAGGTGCGTCAGGCCTACGTGCTGTTCCGCCGGGGGCTGCTCACGCGCGCGGAGCCGACGGCGGCGTGGCTGGTGCCCGTGCTGCGCCGGGCCGCGGTGTGCTTCTCCGAGCTGACGGGCCGGGACATCTACGAGGAGCTGCGCATCGAGGACCGCACCGAGCTGCGGCGGCTCCAGTGGGCGGTGCTGGACTGGCTGCGCGGGCAGGGCGGCCATGACACCGAATCCGGCCGGAGGCTGTGGCAGGACATCGCGGTGTTCGCCGAGCTGCTCACGCAGGTGAACCTCCGCCCCGAGCTGCGCGAGCATGACCGGGCGCTCCTGGGCTCGCTCCTGTCGCGCCTGGAGCTGGACACCCCGCTGAGCGCCGAGCATCTGGCGGAGCTGGCGCGGCCCCTGCTGGGCGTGGACGACGTGCTGGACGACTGCATCGAGAACCCCACCGCCGTGGAGCGCCAGGAGTGGCGGGAGACGCTGGAGCGGCTCGCCACGAGCCTCCTGGGCGAACACGCCGCGCCGCTTCCCGCGGAACAGGATGTCCTGGCCGCCGCACGTTGAACGCTGAACGCCGTCTCCCTCGCCCCCAAGGAGCGCAGCGCCGTGATTCAAGCCAGGAACCTGGGTGCCGGCTATGGCCCTCGCGCGGTGCTGGCGAAGCTCTCCTTCGACCTGCCCTGGCGGCGCACCACGGTGGTGCTGGGCTCGGGCGGCAGTGGCAAGAGCACCCTGCTTCGGGCCCTGGTCAACGGCCGGCTCGGCGACGGCGCGGACTTCTGGGTGCGGGGGCAGCTCTCCCTTCCCGTGTCGGCGCAGGCGGTGGTGCCCCAATCCCGGCCCGCGGAGTCGCGCAGCCTGGGTGAGCTGCTCGGCCCCGACGCGCGCCAGACGCTGGAGTCCGTCTGGGCCTGTGCGCCCGCGGCGGCCGTGCGGCTGGACCGCCTGCGCGAGCGCCCCGTGGCCCTGCTGCCCGAGGGGTTGTGGCGACTGGCCCTGCTCACCGTCGCCATCGCGAACAAGGCGCCCCTGGTCCTGCTGGATGAGCCCGAGGTGGGGCTGACGGGCGACGGCGTCCGCTGGCTGGCGCGGCGGCTGTTGATGCTGCGGGCAGAGCGCACCGTGGTGCTCGTCACGCAGCACCTCCCGCTGGCGCGCATGGTGGCCGACCACGTGCTGCTCATCGACGACGGGATGCTCGTGGACCAGGCCTCGCCCCGGGACTTCTTCGACGAGCCCGCTTCGCCCGGCATCCGTCAGCGCACGGGCTGACGCAGGCGCGGGCTCCACCGTCCCGCGGCGCCGCTCGCCTCAGGCCGGTGCCTGTTGCAGGCTGAGGACGAAGCGGGTGCCGCCGTCCGGATGGTTCTCCGCCGACAGGGTTCCCCCGACGCTCTCCACCTGGTCGCGGCACACCGACAGCGCCAGCCCCGCGGCCTTGGCGCGCGGGAAGGCGGAGAAGGGCTCGAAGAGGCGTGGCAGCACGGAATCGGGGATGCCCGGGCCGTTGTCCTCCACCTCCAGCCGCACGCCGTCCTGGAACGTCCGGGCACGCAGGACGACGCGGCCCGGGCGCCGGGGCTGCGCGTCATCCACCGCGTGGGCCGCGTTGAGGAGCAGCTTCACCAGCACCTCCACCAGCCGCGCCAGGCCCATGCGCACGCGGGGCAGGTCCGGCGCCACGTCCTCCACCACCTCGCTCAGGCCGCGCAGCTCCGCGGACGCCAGCCAGCGCGCCTTCGCCAGCGCCTCCGCCACCGCGCAGGCTTCATCGTCCTGGGGGTTGGCGCGGGAGAAGTCGCGCAGCTCGGCGACGATTTGCTGGATGCGCAGCACGCCCTGCTGCGTCTCGTCCACCACGCGGCGCAGGTCCTCCACGTCTGGCGACGGCTCGCGCAGCTCCTCGTCCAGGTAGCCCAGGTTGGACTTCACGTAGGACAGCGGGTTGTTCACCTGGTGCGCCACGCCCGCGGCCAACTGCCCCACCAGCGCCAGCCGCTCCATCTCCGCGCGGTGCAGGTCCGCCTGGGCGCGCAGCCGCTCGCTCTCCGCCAGCCGCTCCAGCGCCACCATCCGCTCATCGCCCGCGGCCCGCTCCGCGTCACGCAGCCGGCGGAACGTCTGCGAGCCGAGCACGGACACCCACGCCACGAACCCGAAGGACAGGCCCTGAGACACGGCCACCTGCAGCGACGCCCCCGAAGCCCAGCACGTCACCAACATGGACACCAAGGTGAGCGCGCACGCGAGCTGCGTGGGACGGCGGTGCCCCGGCGTGAAGACACAGATGATGAGTGGCACCGCGTACAGCGAGGGGAAGAAGGGGCTGTAGGTGCCTCCGGTGAAGTGGATGTCCAGCGTGAGCCCGACCAGGCTGACGACGGCGGCGCCCAGGCCGATGGTGCGCGGCGACAACCACCGGGCGCCCACCGCCACGCCCAGGAAGATGAAGGCGGCGCACCAGCCCAGGTGGACCCAGAGCATCTGCGGGACGACCTGCCCCAGCGTCAGCGGCTGCATCACCAGCGAGAGCGCGAGCCCCGTGGCGCACAAGAGGAAGTTGCGGCGCCGCAGCTTGAGCTGGGATTCCAGCTCGGGAGGTGAGGTGGCGGAGTCGGTGGCCGGGCGCACGAGAGGCTTCCTGATGCGAGACGAGGAGCGCGCGAAACAGCGCGCACGCTACAGCGGACGGGAACTGATTTCAGCCCGCGCCCCGCCGTGCCAGACACACCCGACCCACGGTGTGGCTCGCCTAGCGTCCGGCCCCTTTCGTGCTCCGTTGGATTCGGCGTGCCTTGCCCAGACGCGTGGCGCCAGCGCGAGGATGGCGCGGCGTGGGTGCGCGCTTGCCCGCGGGCAGGATGGGGTCGGGACAGACCGCGCGGAGCTTGCACGTCTTGCACTCCGCGCCGCTCCACACCGCTTCGTAGAGCGCCGTCACGCGGTCGATGACGTCGAAGTCCTCGGTAACGAAGCCCAGCTCGAAGTTGCGCGACGACTCACCCTTGGCGCCCAGCCCCGCGCCCGTGAGGTTGGCGCTGCCCAGGTAGGCCCACGCGCCGTCCACCACCACCGCCTTGAAGTGCACGCGCGGGCAGACCTTCAACGACAAGCCTCCCGCCACCAACCGGGCCTGACGGTCGAAGGCGGCGCGGAAAGGACGGCTCGGCAGCTCCGCGTGGAGCAGGCGCAACGCCACCCCACGCGCCGCGAGCGTGTCCAACACGTCCACCAGCGGGACGAAGCGGCCGCCGTGCTCCACGAACATCGCCTTCACGTTGGCCGTGGCCATCCACACCGACTCCCGGGCGTGGAGCAGCTTCTCCAGCACCACCTCCCGGTACAGCGCACTGCCCGACAGGAGCTCCGCCTCGATGGGACGCATGCCACACACTCCACCACACATACCCCCACCCAGCCAGCCGGTGAACAGATGACCTTCAGTCACTTGACTGATGACCCGGGGTCACTTACTCAAGAGACATGGTCAGTCCCACAGCGGCGAAGGCGAAGCGGGCCCTGCCCCAGCGAGCGCGCAAGGACGAGGACAAGGAGGCGCGGCGGCGGCTCATCCTGGATGAGGCCCTGGCCCTGTACCAGGCGACGTCCTACGCCGAGGTGAAGATGGCGGACGTGGCGGGGCGGGCCCTGTTGGCCAAGGGGACGGTGTTCCTCTACTTCCCCACCAAGGAGGCGCTGTTCCTGGCGCTGCTGGAGGACCTGCTCTTCACGTGGTTCGACCGGCTGGAAGGCCTGCTGGCCCAGGGCGAGCCCGCCTGGACGGGCCCCCGGCTGGCGCGCACGGTGGCCGAATCACTGGAGGGCGAGGTGGCCCTGACGCGGCTGTTGGCGCTGCTCCAGACGGTGCTGGAGCAGAACGTGGCGGCCGAGCAGCTCCGCCCTTTCAAGGAGCGGCTGCTGGCGGCGCTGCTCCGCGCGGGCGCCCAGGTGGAGCAGCGGCTCTCCTTCCTTCAAGCGGGCGACGGTCCGCGCTTCTTCATCCACCTGCACGCGTTGGTGACGGGCCTGCGGCAGATGGCGGACGTGGCCCCCGTCGCGCGCGACGTGCTGGAGGCGCTGCCCCACCTGGCGCCGCTGCGCGTGGACTTCACCGCCGAGCTGACGGCGGCCCTCACCACCCTGCTTCGCGGGCTGGAATCCCGCTGAGTCCCCTTTCCCCACCCCTGGAGAACCCCATGCGTGAAGCCACCTCACCCGCATCGTCGCAACCCACCGCCGACACCGAGCGCATCCGCGCCGTGTTCGAGGCCCAGCGCGCGAACCGCTGGACGCTGTCCCGCTCCACGGCCGCTGAACGCATCGCCCGGCTGAAGCGGCTGCGCGAGGCCATTGTCTCGCGCCGCGCGGAGCTGGCGGACGCCATCCACGCGGACTTCCGCAAGCCGGCGGTGGAGGTGGAGTTGACGGAGCTCCACCCCACGCTGGAGGAGCTGAACCACACGGTGCGGCACCTCAAGTCATGGATGAAGCCCACGCGCGTGGGCACGCCCATGCTGCTGGCGGGTTCGTCCAGCCAGGTGCGCTACGAGGCGCGCGGCACGGTGCTGCTGCTGTCGCCGTGGAACTACCCCTTCAACCTGCTGGTGTCGCCGCTGGTGGCCGCCATCGCCGCGGGCAACGCCGTCATCTGCAAGCCCAGTGAGAAGACGCCGAACACGTCGCGCTTCCTGGCGCGGCTCGTGAAGGACGTGTTCCCGGAGAACGAGGTGGCGCTGTTCGAAGGCGGCGCGGAGACGGCGGAGGCGCTGCTGGAGCTGCCCTTCGACCACATCTTCTTCACCGGCAACACGCGCATCGGCCGCAAGGTGATGGAGGCGGCGGCGAAGCACCTGGCCAGCGTGACGCTGGAGCTGGGCGGCAAGTCGCCCGTCATCATCGACGAGACGGCGGACATCGCCGCGGCGGCGGAGCGCCTGTGCTGGGGCAAGTTCGTCAACGGCGGCCAGACGTGCGTGGCGCCCGACTACGTCTTCGTGCACGCGTCGAAGGAGCGGGCGTTCATCGACGCGCTCAAGGCGGCCATCACCCGCTTCTACGGCGGCACGGAGCAGGAGCGGCAGGCGAGCCCCGACCTGACGCGGCTGGTGGACCCGGTGGCGTGGCGGCGGGTGAAGGACCTGCTCGACCGCTCGGTGGCCGCGGGAGCGACGCTGGAGGTGGGCGGGGAGGCGGACGGGCCCTCGCGCTACATCGCGCCCACCGTGCTGTCGGGCGTGACGGCGGAGAGCCCGGCGATGGAGGGCGAGATTTTCGGCCCCGTGCTGCCGGTGCTCACCTACCAGTCCCGCGAAGAGGTCTACACGCACATCCGCGCGGGCGGGAAGCCCCTGGCGCTCTACGTGTTCAGCCAGGACAAGCAGGCGGTGGAGGACATCTTCCGGAACACCACGTCGGGCGGCGCGGTGGTGAACAACGTGCTCGTCCACCTGGCCAACCCCAACCTGCCCTTTGGCGGGGTGGGGACCAGTGGCCTGGGGAACTACCACGGCCACTACGGCTTCAAGACGTTCAGCCATGAGCGGGCCGTGATGGTTCAATGGATGAAGTCGCTGGCTTCGGTGTTCTTCCCGCCGTACCGCGGGAAGGCGCAGGAATTGGCCTCTCGCGCAACCCGGCTGTTGGAGTAGCACCCCAGGCCGGGGCACCTCCGGAAGGAGCCGGGCGATGCGCGTGGTGAAGCTGGAAGAAGCACGGATGCCGGACGGCGTGCAGGAGGCGTTCGACCGCCTCCACGCGCATCGCTGGGAGGTGGCGCGCCGCGGGGTGAAGGAACGGCTGGCCCGGCTGGAGCAGCTCAAGACGCTGCTCATCGCCCGGCGCGAGGCCCTGGCCGAGGCGCTCCACGCCGACTTCCGCAAGCCCCGCGCGGAGGTGGAGGCCACCGAGGTCCTCCCCGTCCTGATGGAGCTCGCCTACATCCAGAAGCACCTCAAGACGTGGATGAAGCCCCGCAAGGCCTCCACGCCCCTGCTGCTCACCGGCACCTCCAGCCTGGTGCAGTACGAGCCCCGAGGCGTGGTGCTGGTGCTGGCCCCGTGGAACTACCCCTTCCACCTGCTGATGTCGCCGCTGGTGGCCGCGGTGGCGGCGGGTAACACCGTCCTATGCAAGCCCAGCGAGAAGACGCCGAACACGTCGCGCTTCATCGCGGAGCTGGTGAAGGACGTCTTCCCGCCGGAGGAGGTCGCGGTGGTGGAGGGCGGCCCGGAGGTGGGCGAGGCGCTGCTGCGGCTGCCCTTCGACCACTTCTTCTTCACCGGCGGCGCCCGCGTGGGCCGGCGGGTGATGGAGGCCGCGGCGAAGCACCTGGCCAGCGTGACGCTGGAGCTGGGCGGCAAGTCGCCCGTCATCGTCGACGAGACGGCGGACGTGGAGGCCGCCGCCGAGCGCGTGGTGTGGGGCAAGTTCCTCAACGGCGGGCAGACGTGCATCGCCCCCGACCACGTCTGGGTCCACGCGTCGAAGGAAGAGGCGCTGCTGGAGGCGATGAAGGCCGCCCTGGAGCGCTTCTACGGACGCACGGAAGAAGCACGCCGCGCGAGCGCGGACCTGTGCCGCATGGTGGATGACGGCGCCTTCACGCGGGTGCGCCGGTTGATGGACCACACCGTGGAGGCCGGCGCGCGGGTGGTGACGGGCGGCGGCGTGGACGCGGAGTCGCGCTACATCGCGCCCACGGTGCTCGCGGACGTGGCGCCGGACGCGCCCATCATGGCCGAGGAGATTTTCGGGCCGGTGCTGCCGGTGCTGCGCTTCGAGTCCCTGGACGAAGTCGTCGCCCACGTGCGCGAGGACGGCAAGCCCCTGGCGCTCTACGTCTTCAGCAACGACGAGGCCGCGGTGGAGCGGCTGCTGCGGGAGACGCGCTCGGGCGGCGCGTGCATCAACACGGTGGTGCTGCACAACGTGAACCCCAACCTGCCCTTCGGCGGCGTGGGCGCCAGCGGCCTGGGCGCGTACCACGGCGAGACGGGCTTCCGGACCTTCAGCCACGAGCGCGCGGTGCTGCGCCAGGGACGCACCTCCCTGGTCCACTTGTTCTTCCCTCCTTTCACGGGCAAGGCGCAGAAGCTGGCGCGGCTGGCGGGGCGGTTGTTCGAATAGGCGCGAAATGAGAGATGCTTCGGTCCGTAGTGCCTGAGCCGTCTCTTCCAAAAACGCCTGCTGGTGAGCCGCACATGACAGACCCGGGGTCGTCTTCCCCTTTGACGGTGGTCCCCGGTGACGGGGGCTTCCTGTCGCGCCTGCCCACGGTGCTGCAACCGCACCGCAGCCTGCTCACCTACTACCTCGTGAGCGCGCTGCTGGCCGGGCCCGGCTTTCCGATTCTCGGGCTCATCCGCTACTTCAAGTACCAGACGCTGCGCTACTCGCTGGACGCCGAGGGCATCACCGTCCGCTGGGGCATCCTCTTCCGGCGCGAGGTGTCCCTCACCTACGCGCGCATCCAGGACATCCACCTGTCCAGCAACCTGGTGGAGCGATGGCTGGGGCTGGCGCGCATCCAAATCCAGACGGCCAGCGGCAACGCGCAGGCGGAAATCACCATCGAGGGTGTTCCCGACTTCGTCGCCATGCGGGACTTCCTCTACTCGAAGATGCGGGGAAGCCGGGAGCGCCCCGCGCCCGCAAACCATGCGGCGCACGCCACGCCGGAGGGTTCGGATGAGCTCGCGGCGACGCTCCGGGAGATTGCCGCGGAGGTGAAGGCCTTGCGGCTGAGCCTGGGCGCCGGCGACACGCGGGAGAAGCAGGATGTCTGACGCCGCGCCTGCCTGGCTCCTACGCCTGCTGAAGGTGCCCCCCGCGCCGCGCATCCCCGAGGGGGCGGCGGTTCGCGTGTTCCGCGCCGCCCCAGCCCACCGCCAGCTCCAGTTGCTCCGGTGGGGCCTACGACAGGCCGGCGTCGTGGTGGGCCTGATTTTCACCTGGGTGGCGGTGAAGAACCGGTTCGTCCCGCACCTGCCCTACGAATACGCGGGCACTGTCTTCTTCATCTTCGAGCTGTTCGCCTGGCTCGCGTTCGCCGTGCAGGCCCCCATCACCTTCCTGGTGGCGTGGCTCGACTACGAGTACCGCTGGTACATCCTCTCCGACCGGAGCCTGCGCATCCGGGAAGGGCTCGTCTCGCTCCAGGAGAAGACGATGACCTTCGCCAACATCCAGCAGGTCTCCATCCGGCAGAACCCGCTCCAGCGGTTGTTCGGCCTCGCGGACGTGAAGGTGGAGACGGCCGGCGGAGGCAGCAAGAGCGGCTCGGCGGACGCGGACGCGTCCCACACCGAGGGCCTGCACGAGGCCCACTTCCGGGGCGTGGACAACCCCGAGGAGATTCGCGACGTCATCATGACGCGCGTGCGCATGCACCGGGACGCCGGGCTGGGTGAGCCGCAACATCATCCCGAGCCGGCGGCCCTGCCCGTGTCAGCGGCCCCGTCGGCCGCGACGCTGGGCGCGGCGAAGGAGCTGCTGGCCGAGGTCCGCGCGCTCCGGAGCACCTGGTCCGCGCAGGGCTCGACGAAGTCCTGAGGCAACACCCCAGGGCACCGTCGGCCCGTGGCCTGATTCAGCAACCGCCGCGAGGAGCTCACGGCGAGGCGGCCGTAGGAGGCGGCGAGCCCGACGCGCTGTCGGGCAGCGCCGCCCCGTGTGGCAGCCGCGCAAGCCCGGCGCTGCCCTGGGGCAGTCCGCCGGACAGCGCACCCACGCGCTTCAGCTCCGCAGGCCGGGCGCTTCCTGGCCGGTGCGGGCCACGTACTCCGTGTAGCCACCGCCGTACTGGTGGATGCCCTCGGGCGTCAGCTCCAGCACGCGGTTGGACAGCGCGGCCAGGAAGTGACGGTCGTGAGAGACGAAGAGCATCGTCCCCTCGTAGCGGGAGAGCGCCGTAATCAGCATCTCCTTCGTGGCCATGTCCAGGTGGTTGGTGGGCTCGTCCAGCACCAGGAAGTTCGGCGGGTCGAAGAGCATCTTCGCCATCACGAGCCGGGCCTTCTCACCACCGGACAGCACGCGGCACTTCTTCTCCACCTCGTCGCCGGAGAAGCCGAAGCAGCCGGCCAGCGCCCGCAGCGAGCCCTGCCCCGCGCGCGGGAAGGCGTCCTCCAGCGCCTGGAAGACCGTCCGCTCGCCGTCCAGCAGGTCCATGGCGTGCTGCGCGAAGTAACCCATCTTCACGCTGCCACCCAGGGCCACGTTGCCCGTGTCCGGCTGCGTGGAGCCCGTCACCAGCTTCAGCAGCGTGGACTTGCCGGCGCCGTTGACGCCCATGACGGCCCAGCGCTCCGTGCGGCGCACCAGGAAGTCCAGCCCCTCGTAGATGGTCCGCGAGCCATAGGCCTTGTGCACGCCCTTCAGGCTCACCACGTCGTCGCCCGAGCGCGGCGCCGGCTGGAACTCGAAGAGCACCGTCTGGCGCCGCTTGGGCGGCTCCACGCGCTCAATCTTCTCCAGCTTCTTCACCCGGCTCTGCACCTGCGCGGCGTGCGAGGCGCGCGCCTTGAAGCGCTCGATGAACTTCAGCTCCTTGGCGAGCATGGCCTGCTGGCGCTCGAACTGCGCCTGCTGCTGCTTCTCGTTCATCGCCCGCTGCTGCTCGTAGAACTCGTAGTTGCCGGAGTACGTCGACAGCGAGCCGCCGTCGATCTCCACCACCTTGTTCACGATGCGGTTCATGAACTCGCGGTCGTGCGACGTCATCAGCAGCGCGCCGTCGTAGTTCTTGAGGAACGCCTCCAGCCAGATGAGGCTCTCGATGTCGAGATGGTTGCTCGGCTCGTCGAGCAGCATCGCGTCCGGGCGCATCAGGAGGATGCGGGCCAGCGCCACGCGCATCTTCCAACCGCCCGACAGCGCGCCCACGTCGCCGTCCATCATCTCCTGGCTGAAGCCCAGGCCGGCCAGGATCTCCCGCGCGCGGCCCTCCAGCGCGTAGCCGCCCAGCTCCTCGAAGCGCCCCTGCACCAGGCCGTAGCGCTCCACGAGCTTGTCCATGTTGTCCGCCTGGTCCGGGTCGGCCATGGCGGCCTCCAGGTCCTTCAGCTCGGCGGCCACGGTGCTCACCGGGCCCGCGCCATCCATGACCTCGGCGGCGGCGCTGCGGCCCTCCATCTCACCCACGTCCTGGCTGAAGTAGCCAATGGTGACGCCCCGGTCGACCGCGACCTGGCCCTCGTCGGGGTGCTCCTGGCTGGTAATCATCCGGAACAGCGTCGTCTTGCCGGCGCCGTTGGGACCGACGAGCCCGACCTTCTCCCCCTTGTGGAGCGCCGCGGAGGCCTCGATGAAGAGAATCTGCTGGCCGTTCTGCTTGCTGATGTTGTCGAGACGAATCATGTGCGTACGGGGGGCCCGGAAAGCGGGTGCGGCGCCCTTATGCCACGTAGCGCGCCCCGGAAAGAATGTTCCGAACCCCTGGAAAGTGACTTCTCTTGCACGGGAGGGGGCAGGCAGGGGAGCCCCCCGTCCCAGGCTGGAAGTGGGACCTGCCCCCACTCCCGCCGTGGCATAGACTGCCGCGCCGTGCTGACCGTCGACGCCCACCCCTCCCTGGACACGCTGGCCTTCACCACCACCTTCCCCGGCCCCCTGGGCGGCCTGCCCTCGCCAGAGTGGCTGGTGGCCCTGCTGAAGCCCGGCGCCACCGCGCCCCTGTCCAGTGACGACACCGTGCGAGGCGCCATCCGCGACATGCTCCGCCACGGCGGCTACAAGCCCACCGGACGCGGCAAGCCCGCGTCGGAGTACCTGGTGCGCGCCTCGGGGGATGGCTCGCTGGGCGCCATCAACCTGGCCGTGGACGCCTGCAACGCGGTGTCCCTGCACAGCGGCCTGCCCATCAGCGTGGTGGACCTGGACCGGGCCACCGCGCCCTTCCGCGTCGGCGTGGCCCCGGAGGGCGCGCAGTACGTCTTCAACGCGTCCGGGCAGAGCATCGACCTGGCGGGCCTGCCGTGCCTCTTCGACGCGGAGGGCCCGTGCGCCAACGCCGTGAAGGACGCGCAGCGCACCAAGACGAACGCGGACACCCGCCGCACCCTCACCGTGCTCTGGGGCGCCAAGGCCCTGGGCGAGCGCACCGCGCGCGCCTTCGACTGGTACCGCGAGCTGCTGGAGCGCGCGGGGGCCACGGTGGAGCGCCTGCCCTGAGCCGCGCGGGCGCCCCCGCGTGCGTCACTTCGAGGCCGGAGGGAAGAGGTCGTGGAACCGCCGGGGCCGCCGCCCCGCCAGCCGGACCAGGAACAACCCGATGCCCGCGCCGCCCACGCCGTAGTCGTGGCTGATGCGCATCAGGTAACGCCCGGGGAACACCACGCCTTCGGGCCGCTCGATGCGGTACAGCAGCGTCTGTGACGCCTTCTGGCGCGCCAGCTCCAGGTAGCCGGGCTCTCCCGTCACCTGGTGCATGTCCAGCAGCGACTCGCCCATGGACGTGAGCCCTTCGAACAGGTGGGGCGCCGTGGAGAAGAACGCGGAGCACCCCCGCGCGGCGCGGCGCGCGAGGTCCAGGTACCGCGCCTCGCCCAGGAGCTGGAAGAAGCGGATGAGGGCGGCGGTGACGCCCGCGCCGCCTCGCTGCCAGTAGGGGCGGTGTCCCAGGCTCCCGGTGGAGGCGCCCCAGACCAGGGCGTCTCCACGCACCTGGCCGTGCGCCACCTCGAAGTCCATGGCCCACTTCGCCACGTCCAGGAAGCGCGTGTCCCGCGTGACGTGCCAGAGGTACAGCAGGAAGAGGGCGATGCCACTGCCACCGTAGGCGAAGCCCAGGCGGATGACGGCCTCGTCACCGTGGCGCCAGCAGGCCCCCGCCTCCTCGTGAAGCGCCGTCTTCAGGAGGTGCTCACCCGCGCGGACCGCCAGCGCCAGGAGCTTCGCGTCGCCCGTGCGCAGATGGAGCGCCAGGGCGCTCAGCCCCCACCCGGCCACGCCCTCGAACATGTCCGGCGACGTGAAGGCCAGGGGCGACTGGGGCACCAGGTCGAACAGCTCCAGCCCGCGCTCGAGCAGCCCCAGCTCCGCGAAGCTCCAGGCGATGCCCGCGATGCCGGAGTAGAGCCCGGGCGCAATCTTGGCGATGTCCACGGGCTGGGCCAGCAGCCAGGTGCGCACCGGCTCGGGCAGCTCGCCCAGGACGTCGTACAGGAAGAGCGACGTGCCGCAGGCGCCGTACGCCACGTTCAGCGCGTTCGTCTGGAAGACGACGGGGTCGGCGGGAAAGAGCCGGTCCGTGCGGCTCGGGTCCATGGAGGCCAGCATGTGCCGCGCGAGGCTCTGGGCCACGTCGACCCACTGCTCGGACTCGGGCACGGGGGTTGCCAGGGAGGCGTTCGTCATGGCGTGAGCGGCGCGGCGTTGGAGGGCTGCCAGGCTTCGGCCTGGGCACGGGCATCCGCCGCGCGCCCTTCCAGGAGCGCCTGGAGCAGGCCGCGCACCTGCGAGGGCAGCCCCGCTTCGATGAAGTGGTCCAGGATGCGGAACGTCGGATGACTCTTGTCCAGCTCGAACAGGTTCTGGATGGGGCAGATGAGGTTGTAGAGCAGCATTCCGCAGGCGTAGTAGTCGTCGAAGGGCTCCAGCGAGCTCCGCTGCCGCCGCTCCACCTTGCGGAAGCCCGGGTTGAACCACTGGGTCGCGAAGGTGGAGGACTCGCCCCGAGGCATCGCCCCTTCCAGGTCAATCAACCCGAGCGCGCCCGTCTCCGGGTTCATCAGGACGTTGCCGGGGGAGATGTCACCGACAATCAGCCCCCGCGCGTGGATGGATTCAACCGCGTCCAGCAGCCGCAGGAGCAGCAGCCGCCATGATTCGCAGAACCGGGCGATGAAAGCGGGGTCGTCCATGTGAGACATCACGATGAACTCCTCGCGCGCGCGCAGCTTCGCCAGCGGGAGCCCGTCGAAGAAGGCCACCACCAGGAAGGTGTGCTCCCACTCCTGATACAGCTCGATGAGCTCCGGGACACACGCGAGCCCCTGCAACCGCTGGAGGTTGTCGTGCTCCCAGCGCAGCGCGCTGAGGGAGTCCACGGACAGGTCCACGCCCATCCACGTCTCCGTGTGGGGCCGCGCCTCCTTGATGACGACGGTGCGCCCCGTCTTGTGGTCCAACGCCTTGTAGACGCCGCCGGTGTTGGTGAACGACAGCGACTCCTGGACCTCGTAGCGGCCGTTGAGCAGCCCGCCGTCGTCCGCGTCCTCATCCGCCGGGGCGGGGATGGGGTCCTTCACCCCTTCGGGCAGTTGGAAGAAGGGCATCCGCGAGTCGGTCATCACCGTCCCGTCGGGCTTGCGCATCACCGCGCGCCGGGTGCCATCCACCAACAGCTCGGACATCCGCTGGAAGGCGCCATACCGGTAGAAGACGACCTTGCTCCCCGGGTAGCGCCGGTCCGACAGGATGTAGGGCCCTTCCAGCTCGCGCGTCGCCTGATTCAGCGCCTCGATGAGCGACAGGAACGTGGCCTCGTCGGGCGGGTAGATGGTGACGAACTTGCCGGAGCCGCCTCGCGCGTACCGCTTCGAGTTCATGAAGCGCAGCAGCAACGGGTCCGCCACCACCTTGAACGTCACGTTCGCGCGGACGCACTCGGGCACGACCTTCCGCAGCACGGCCTCCGCGCCCTCGGACGTCGCGGAGACGTGAATCTTGAAGCCCTGGGGCTTCAAGACGGTGCTCCCGGAGGACGCCTGGAGATAGACGTCGAAACGCGTCAGCTTCCAGTCCCGCGGCAACAGCGAGGCGAGCAGGTCCGAATAGACAGAGGTGATGGGGAAGCGACCCAGCGTGTCGAAGTAATCCCGATTGCAGAACGTGTAGGAAGACAGCTCTTCCATGCGAAGCCGCCCTTTGCGCGAGAGGATGCCAAGGGTCCCGGAGACGGGCTCCAGCCCCCCACGCCGGCATGACACCGGAGCGGGCGGGCCGGCCCCGGACGCCGCCATGAAGACATGGCGGGAGCGCCCGGGGTTTCAGCGAGGGCACTGCGTGCGGCTCAGTAGATTTCCTCTTCCTTGACGTCGCACTGGATGCTGCACGTGCTGTCCACCGCGAGGTCACCACCACACTGGATGCTGCTGGTGCTGTCGAAAGCCGCGGTCGGCTCGAGGGTCTGCAGCTTCTGAAGCGCGAGAATCTTCTTCATGGCTTGTCCTGTCGGCACGAGTGATGGATGGCGGTGAACTCCGCCTCCAGGAAAAGCATACCTGTCTAAAATTAATGTATTCAACGGATGTCCAGAAACACCCGCTGTGGCGTCTTGTGGCATCCGCTCACGACAGACAATTCCGGCGCGGCTTCGGGCTTGAATCGCCGCGCGCGACCATGCAGACCAAGGGCATGGTGGGACCGGGATTCAGCAGAGCGCTGCTGCTGCTCGCATGGCTGCATGCGGCAACGGCCGCGGCGCAAATCGTCAACGTCCAGGCGCTCTTCGACGAGGACACGGGCCCGGGGCGTTCCGCGGCCGTGGACCTGGGCGCGGACTGGCGCACGGGCAGCATCGACCTGTTCAGCCTGCGCGGCGCCCTGCTGGGGCAGTGGCGTGGTGAGAAGCACACCTGGCTGGGCGTCATCCGGGGTGAATACGCCTTCGCCGCCGAGGAGGTCATCGTCAGCAAGGTGCTGGAGCACCTCCGCTACCGCTACGGCTTCACGGAGCGGCTCTCCGGAGAGGTGTTCGCCCAGCACGAGTTCGACGAGTTCCGCCGCATCCAGTTCCGGGCCCTGCTGGGCGTGGGGCCCCGGGTGAAGGTGCTGACCGACAAGAAGGCCACGCTGGTGGTGGGAGTCGCGCTGATGCTGGAGCACGAGCGCATCCGCCGGGACAGCGAACCAGACTCCGGGCAGTTCCGCACCGACCCGCGCCTGTCCAGCTACGTGCTGGGGCGGCTGGAGTTCATGGAGAACGTCGCCCTGGTGCAGACGCTCTACGCCCAGCCCCGCGTGACGAACCCCGCGGACCTCCGCCTGCTCAACGACACCATCTTCGAGGTGAAGCCCAACGCCCGCCTGTCGGTCGGCATCGGCTTCAACCTCACCTTCGACAACTCCCCGCCCCTGGGTGTCCCCAAGCTCGACACCCAGCTCCGGACCTCGGTGGGCATCCGGCTGTAACCCGCCAGCCGCCGGCCCCTGCTCCACCGAGGGAGGACTGTCACCCGGGCGACAGCAGCGGGCCCTCGCCTGCCTCCCCGCCCCCGGCGGGCGGGTACGCCGCTGTTGGCAATCGTTTTGCTTCTGTGCCTCGCAGGGCAACAAACAGGGTGGCGAGGCCGGCGATGACGGAACTGTACGTAGAGCGCGAGGACACGGTGGCGAAGGCGGTGACCCTCTTCCCGAAGGACACGGTGGTGAGGGCTCTGTCACTGATGCAGCGGTATGGCTTGAGTCGGCTGCCGGTGGTGGACGACGTGCACGGCGAGCTCATCGGCGACGTGACGGCCGATGACCTCACCCGGGTCTGGGAGCACGCCCCGCTGGCCTGTATGTCGGAAATTCTTTCACTGAAATCCCTGCGGGATGAGGACTTGGTGGACGCCACCCGTTGGGGGCCGCGCATCACCCTGGTCTCACCGCTGGTGGACGTCTACCAGACCAGCAAGCGCTGGGTGCAGTAGGCCGCCCGCTCAGGCCTTCGTCCGCACGAAGTCGACGAAGGCCTTGAGCACGGGCGGCAGGTGCCGCCGGCTCGGGTAGTAGAGGAAGAACCCCGGGTAGGCCGGGCACCACGCGTCCAACACACGGACGAGCCGCTTCTGGCGGACCAGCTCCTCCACCTGGGACTCGAAGACATACGCCAGTCCCATTCCGGCGAGCGCGGCTTCGAGAATCTCCACCTGGTCGCTCAACGCCAGCCGGCCGCGTGTCTCCACTTCCAGCTCCTTGCCGTTGCGCTCCAGCTCCCACGCGTAGCATCCGCCATGGGTGAACCGGAGCTGGATGCAGTCATGCGCGGCCAGGTCCTTCGGCGTCTTCGGCGGCGGATGCTTCGCGAAGTACGCGGGCGTGGCGACGATGGCCGAACGCAGCGGTGGCCCCAACGGAATCGCCACCATGTCCGCGGCCACGCGCTCGCGGAAGCGCACTCCAGCGTCGAAGCTGTCCTTGACGATGTCCACGAACGAGGCGCCGTCGACGACATCCACCTCGATGCCGGGATGGGACTCCAGGAAGGCGCCCAGCACCGGTAACAGCGCCAGCCGTGTCGCCACCCGCGCGGCGGTGATGCGCAGCCGGCCCACCGGCGCCTCGCGGAACGCGTTCAGGTCATCGAGCGCGTCGTCGATGTCCCGGAAAGCCGGACGCAGCCGCTGCGCGAGCCGCTCGCCCGCCGCCGTGAGGCCCACGCTGCGCGTGGTGCGGTGGACCAGGCGCAGGCCCAGCTTCTCCTCCAGGCCCCGGAGGCTGTGGCTCAGCGCGGAAGGCGTCACGCCCAACGCGCTCGCGGCGCGGCGGAAGTTCAGGCACCTCGCAATCTCCAGGAACACCGTCAGCTCGCGGATGTCCGCCTGCATGGGTCCTCTTTCGGGTGTTGAGCATGACTCAACAGTCTTGTGCACACCGTGCGCATTCTCTCACGAGCCGTGGGGGCGTAGTTCTTCTCGTGTCACCCGCTGAAGAGGAGCACACCCCATGAAGACCTGGCTCATCACTGGCGCATCCCGTGGTTTCGGCGTTCTCATCGCGCAGGCGGCGCTCGACGCGGGGGACCGCGTCATCGCCACCGCGCGCAATCCGAAGAGCATTCCCCTGGCGGCCCACCCGAACCTGGTGCTGGCGAAGCTGGATGTCACCAACGAGGCAGAAGCCCGGAGCGTCGTGGCCAGCGCGGGCTCCATCGACGTGCTCGTGAACAACGCGGGCATCGGCCTGCTCGGCGGCGTCGAGGAGGCGAGCGCCGTGGAGGTCGAGAAGGTCTACCGGACCAACGTCTTCGGACTGCTCGCCGTCACCCGCGCGGTGCTGCCCGGCATGCGGCAGCGGCGCGCCGGACACATCATCAACCTGTCGTCCATTGGCGGCTACAAGTCCGGTGCGGGCTGGGGCGTGTACTGCTCCACGAAGTTCGCCGTGGAGGGCCTGAGCGAGGCGATGCACCAGGAGCTGGCGCCGCTGGGCATCCACGTCACCGTCGTGGAACCGGGCTACTTCCGCACCGACTTCCTGGACGCGGCCTCGCTCACCCGGGCCGGGACCATCATTCCCGACTACGCGGAGACCGTCGGCACGGTGCGGGCACGCGCCACCGAACTCAATCGCCGTCAGCCGGGTGACCCGTCGAAGCTCGCGACCGCGATGCTCGAACTGGCGAAGATGGAGCACCCGCCGCTGCGCCTGGCCCTGGGCAGCGACACGGTGAAGAGCATCGAGGACAAGAACGCCTTCGTCGCACGCGAACTGGGCGCCCACCGCGCGCTGTCTCTCTCCACGGACTTCGCGAACTGATCGCGGCGTGCGGATGAAGCGAACAGGCGGAGACTGTTGAGTGAAGGTACCGCCGCTTCTTGAGCCCGGCCAGTGCCAGTGAGTCGTCTGAGAGGCGCTGGCCGCCCACACGTGCCGAGCGCGCATCGACGTCAGCGAATCTCGGGCGCCATGAGGCGAGACGCCCGGAGGGCCGGGGCGCACTTGAGGCGCTCGCTGTTCGGAAATGTCGGGAGATTTCGCGGCGCAAAACCCCCGACATTCCCGAACAGCGAGCTCCGGGACCGGCTCCGCCCCCCCCCCGGCGCGAGGGGGCTCCGGGGCGACACCGCGAAGGGGTCGCCCACTGCGACGGCTCCGTCGCTCAGCGCATCTGAGCCGCGCTATGAGCGGGCCGGCTGCGACGCGCCGCAGGGCCCCGCGCGCTTCAGGCTTTTCAGCCCACCGCGCGAGGGCCCTCGTCACGGACTCAGGTCCTGAGTCCGCAGGAGCGCCGGCCGCGATGC
This sequence comes from Myxococcus sp. 1LA, assembly GCA_046520405.1. GTDB lineage: Bacteria > Myxococcota > Myxococcia > Myxococcales > Myxococcaceae > Myxococcus. Next base: position 1,272 of record JBKGHI010000132.1, on the reverse strand, counting down.
GCCCGCGGAGCCGACGCGCCAAGATGCTCGGCCTGCACGCCCTTACGCGAAGGGACGCGGTGCCCACGGGCCATCGGCGGCGCTCAGTCGATAGCGGGCGTCAGCGCCTTCATCCAGACAACGACGGCGGCGGCGCCCGCGTCCGGGACACCGACGGCGCGTGCCCCCAGGTAGCTGGCTCGGCCCAGGCGCGGCTGCATCTGGGACGTTGCCTCTTCGCCGGCCTCGGCGGCCCGCACTGCCGCGGTCCAGGCATCGCGCGGGGACTGCTCTTCCCGCACCGCCTTCGCAAAGGCATCCGCCGCGGGCCGGAGCGCGTCCAACATGGTGCGATCTCCTGGCCGCGCGCCGCCCAGCTCCGACACGGCGGTGACGGCCAGGTCGAAGGCCTCCGCCCACGCGGCGGCATCCGACGTGCCCTCCGCCAGCCGGCGCGCGGCGCGCAACAGCGCCGTGGCATAGAACGGCCCCGAACTGCCCCCGATGCTGCGCCGCAGGGCATTGCCAATGGCCGTCAGCGCGCGCGCGGGACTGGTCCACGCGTCCTCCGGCAGCGCACGAATCGCCTCGGCGCCTCGCACCAGACTGAGGCCCAGGTCACCGTCCCCCGCCGCGCTGTCGAGCGCCGTCAGCCGGGTCTCCGAAAGCTCGAACGCCTCCGCCACCCGCAAGGCCGCCGCGCGGACGCGGTCCATCCCCGGCAGCGGCGCTTCCGCCGCGAGCGGTGCCGAAGATGCAACGGACGGAGCCCGGTGCACCCGAGGCTCCTTCGGCAGCCGCCCCACGCCGGGCCACGCGGGCACGTCCGCCACCGCGTCGAGACGGGCCAGCCGCGCGTCATCCACCTTCAGCAACGTGAGCGAACAACCGGGCATCTCCAACGCGGAGAGGAACGTCCCGTTCCAGGCCCGCTCCACGCGGATGCCGCCCTGACGGAGGGCGGCCAGCGCGTGCCGGGCGACGATGGCCAGCTCCATGGGTGGTGTTCCACCCAAGCCGTTGACCATGAGCACCACCCGGTCCCCCGCGCTGATGCGCCGGTCCTCGACGATGGTGGAGAGCAGCGTGTCCACCAGGCTGTCCGCGGACTGCATCGGCACGCGCCGCACGCCCTGCTCACCGTGGATGCCCAATCCCAGCTCGATTTCGTCCTCGCCCAGCGTGAAGCCGGGCTTGCCCGCAGCGGGCACGGTGCAGGGCCCCAGCGCCACGCCCATGGTGCCCAGCGCCTCCGCCGCGGCGGTGGCCTCGCGGAGGACGTCCTGGAGCGAC
>JBKGHI010000131.1:0-23157 GCA_046520405.1 Myxococcus sp. 1LA | reverse complement strand
GCGCGGCCCCCGGCTCCTCGACCCCGACCAGCAAGCCCGCGCCCAGCCGCAAGCCGCGCCCCGCCGCGCCCCAGGTGGACGCCGCCGGCCTCTTCGTGAAGCTCGGCTGCGCGAGCTGCCACGCTCCCGGAGCGCGCTACCACGACCGGCTCGCCAAGGTCGCCACGCGCAGCGAGGCCGAGCTGGTCCGCTGGGTGCGCAACCCCGAGCAGTTCCTCCCCGGCACGCCCATGCCCACGTACGCGGAGTTGATTGACGAGAAGACCGCGCGTGCACTGGTGCGCTGGGTGAAGGCGGGAGGCCCGGCGTCCCTGCCCTCCACCTCACGCTGAGCACCGCCAAGGCCCCAGGAAAAACGTCCGGGAAATGACCGAGGAAAACCGCCGCTGGCGTATCCAGGGTGGAAGTACTCAGCGGGCGCCTCGTCGAGGCGTCTGCTGGGCGCGTACCACCCCGGTGCCAACCGGCCCCAGCCCCGGGGTGGTGCGTGAAACTTCCCACTGCACCGTCGGCTGGCACGCCAGCGCCTCCGGCTTCAGGGACGGCTGCACCCGGGCCTGCGCTCGCGTACGGTGCGCCGCATGACGGAGTGCCTCCTCAACGTCGACCTGGGCGAGCTTCCCGGCGAGGACGAACAACTCTACGCGCTGGCCCACGTGGCGAACATCGCCTGTGGCGGGCACGCCGGAGACGACGCCTCCATGCGCCACGCGCTGGCCTTGTGTGAACGGCACGGCACGCAGGCGGGGGCGCACCCATCCTATGAGGACCGCGAGGGCTTCGGCCGACGCGCGCGCGACGTGACGCCGGAGCAATTGCACGCGCAGGTGGCCGCGCAGTGCGGCCGTCTCGCGAAGCTGGCGGCCGAACGACGGCTGCCGGTGGCCTACGCCAAGCCACACGGCGCCCTGTACCACGCGGCGAATGCCGCACCCGCCCTGGCGCGCGCGGTGGTGACGGGCGTGGTGGAAGCCCTGGGGCGAGCCGTCACCGTCATCGGCCGGGCACGGGCGCGCTTCGAGACGCGGCCCTGGCCGCCGGCCTGTCCTACGCTCGCGAGGGCTTCGCGGACCGGGGCACGCGGCCCGACGGCTCGCTGATTCCCCGTGGCCAGCCCGGCGCGGTGCTGACCGACCACGCCCAGGCGAGAGCCAACACCCTGCGGCTGGCCACCGGCGGCAGCGTGGACACCGTCTGCGTCCACGGTGATACACCCGGCGCGGTGGAGCTGGCGCGCGAGGTCCGCGCCACGTTGGACGCGCTCGCGCTCCGCTCGGAGCCTCTGGGTGACGGCGCGCTGCGGCTGGTGCTTCCCGAAGGACTGGAGCGGCGCGCCACGCGCGAGGCCCTCCGTGCCCTGCCTGGGGTCCTCGACGCCGTCATCACCGAGGAACACGCGTGCGTCTACTTCGCCCCGGATGCCCCGCCCGAGGAGCCACGGCTCGCGCTGACGCGGCTGCTGCGCGTGCCAGCCCCCATGGCCGGACGCCCGCTCACGACCATCTCCGTGCGCTATGACGGGCAGGACTTGAACGCGGTGGCGGAACGCGCGGGTCTCACCGGAGACGAAGTGGCGCGGCGCCACGCGGCGCGTGAGTACACGGTCCGCTGCGTGGGGTTCCTCCCGGGGTTCGCCTACCTGGGCGAAGTCGACCCGAGCATCGCCGCGCCCCGACTGGCCACGCCCCGTACGCGAGTGCCCGCCCTGGCGGTGGGAATCGCGGGGGGACGCACGGGCGTGTATCCCTTCGCGTCGCCGGGTGGGTGGAACCTCATCGGCACCGCGCTGGACTTCACCGCCTTCACGCCCGAACAGGGCTCGGTGCTTCAGCTCGGGGACCGCGTGCGCTTCGAGCGGGTGGACGGATGACGGGTTGGCTCGACATCACCGGCGTGAATGCGCCCGTCGCGGTGCAGGACGCGGGGCGGCCGGGGCAGATGCACCACGGCGTGCCACCAGGAGGACCGCTGGTCCCGGAGCTGCTCGCGCTGGCCAATCACACCGTGGGCAACGCGGGCGGAGCCGCGGCCCTGGAGTCCTTCGGCCGGGTGGAGCTGCGCGCCCGGGGCCGCAGCGTCCGCGTGTCCGTGGATGGACGCGCCGTCACCCTGCCAGACGGGGAGCGCCTCACCATCCCCGCGCCCGAGTCCACGAGCGTGCGCTACGTGGCGGTGGATGGTGGGCTCGCGGTGCCCGAGGTCCTGGGCGGACGCGGCACGCTGCTCGTCGCGCGGCTGGGAGGACACGAGGGCCGGCTGCTGCGCTCGGGAGACGCGCTTCCACTCGGGGATGCGCGCGCGCCCATCGAGACACCTGCGCACAGCGCCGCACCGGATGCCACGGCTCCCATCCGCGTGACACTCGGGCCAGACACCCGGCGCTTCGAACCCGCCACCGTGGCCACCTTGCTGTCAGGCACCTTCACCGTGTCCCCGGCGACGGACCGCGTAGGGATGCGCCTCCAGGGGCCGTCACTCACGCATGGTGACGAAGGCACGGGCACATCGCGCCCCATGGTACGAGGCGCCATCCAGGTGACGCTGTCGGGAGCGCCCATCGTGCTGGGCCCCGACCACCCGACGACGGGCGGCTATCCGCTCATCGCCACCGTCATTCGCGCCGACTGGGGACGGCTGTGCGCCCGGCGTCCGGGAGCCACTGTCCGGTTCCAGGAGGTGAGCATCGAAGAAGCACGGTACGCGTGGCACCAACACGCGGAGCACTTCGGCATCGGCACGGCCCCCACGTAGACAGCATCGGCAGCGTCCGGACCTACGGCGCCTCCAGCTCCGGAGGCCACAGCGCGCCCAGGTCCAACTCCAGCTCTTCGAACGGCTCGGCGCGCACCATGGCTTCGCCCGAGTACTGCCCGCGAGCAACCCAATCGCCCTCTTGCCGCGCGAAGACCTCCAGGGTCTTCACGGCGGGGTCCACCAGCCACACGTGCCCCACGCCTTCACGCGCGTAGATTTCCCCTTGCGGTTCCTGTCCAGCTTCCGAGTGGACGGCGACAGCACTTCACAGACCCAGTCCGGCGCCAAGGTGAAGAAGGGGACGCGCCGCCTCACCGGCATGCGCTCGCGGGCCTCGGCAATGCGATGAGTTCGCCGTCGATGATCTGCCCGACCATGTTCTCGGGCAACGCCATCAAATCTTCATAGGTCGCGGGTCGCTTCGCCTCACTCCCCATGTCGGAACTCCCCAGTCCAGACTCAAGTAAAACCCCACCTGCAACAGCGCATCCAGGAATTCCTACCTCACGGGTCCGACATGCCCTCGGGGGCAGGGCGTAAATCTTTTCCGGGTTTCCACCGATAATACGGGAATGAAGACTCCTCTCCCTGATGCCCGTGTCCCTGCGCCCCTCACGGAGTCCGGGGAGCCCACGCGTCCCGCGCGCAACGAATTGAAGGCCCAAACCCAGGCACTCGAGGACCCGCTCCAAGGGCCACGCGTCGCCCTCGGCAGCTATCCCTCCCCCGAGGAAGTCCGAGCCATCTGCGCCATGCAGGACCTGGTGGCGCGCAACTACGCGGTGACGCAGAGCTACTCGGACCTCTCCATCGCCATGGGGCAGCTCCTGGGCATGGAGAACGCCAACTGGTCCACCTTCGCGACCTGGGCCTCGAAGCAGGCCGGCGTGAGCGTCCGTGGCGAGGACCTGCCCAAGCTCTTCACCGACCTGCTCAAGCGCTTCGACTACATCACCCGGCCGCTCACCAAGGTGGATGACCTGCTGCGCAAGCTCGGCGTGCCCGTGCTCCCCCTGGGCGACATCGGCTCCGCCGGCAACGACGCCCTCCAGAATGTCAGCAAGGCCATCTCCGAAGGCAACAAGAAGGTATTCGAGGAGGTGGGCCAGGAGCTCTCCCGCTTCGTGACGACCTTCCAGGGGGACACCCAGTACGACGCGGCGAAGGTCGCGCAGTACCTGAGCGAGTTCCCCGCCGACAAACCCGTGCTGGAGGAGGCCTTCGGCCACTACACCCAGGCCATGTTCGAAACGGACGCGAACACGAAGGCCGAGCTGATGCTCATGGCCAACACCAAGGTGGGCCTGCACGAACAACGAAGGCTCCAGCCGCAAATCGAGCAGGCCCTCAATGCCCCCGTGAAGGAGACCTTCCACAGCATCCTGCGGCAGACCATCGAAGCGAACATCAACGCAATGCTCTTCCCCGCGAACCTCGCGGGCAAGGCGGCGCTCAAGTCGGGCGTGGTGGACGCGGTGCTGAACCCGGTGGTCGACAGCATGGCGAGCGCGTTCCGCCGCTTCTCCACCGAGCACATGATGAAGCTCGCCGTCCCTGGAAGCGCGCTCAGCCTGGGCAATGACTTGCCGCCGCCGCCGGGCATGGAGACCACGCTCTTCCCGCCGCACCTGCGCACCATCGAGAGCCCCGAGCTGCGCACGCTGCTGAGGGCGTTCGACAAGAGTCCCGACAGCCTCAAGGGCTCCGGCGCGGAAGACTGGAGCAAGCTGGACCAGCGGATGAACTACATCATCGACCTGTTCCGCTCGCGGCAGTCGGACGCGGCGTTGTTCGACCCGCCCTTCGGCCGCCGGGGGACCTATTCCGTGACGCCATCAGCACCTCGCGTCGCCTAGGCGCGGCGGGGGGACGCAACTTTTCCCGGTTTCAGCCGATACTGGAGAAGATGAGTCCCCCGAAAATCCGCCCCAACGTCTCCGTGCGTCCCCCGGAGCCCCGTGAGCCGCTCCGTCCCGCTCGTAACGAGGTCAAGCCCCAGGCCCAGGCCCCGGTGACGCGGCCCGGTACGTCCGGGGTGTCCCAGTTCGAGGCCCCGGCCGCCCGTCAGCAGCCAGTGGCGCTGAACGCTCCGGAGCGCCTGGCGCGTGGCCCGAGCGTCACCCCGGGCAGCTACCCCACCGCCGCGCAGGTGCGGAACATCGCCGCCATGACGGACCCGGTGGCGCGCAACCAGGCGATTACGCAGGGCTATTCGGACCTGTCCAACGCCATGGGGAAGCTGCTGGGCACGGAGAACGCCAACTGGTCCACCTTCGCGACCTGGGCCTCCAAGCAAGCCGGTGTGAGCATCCGCGGCGAGGACATGCCCAAGGTCTTCACCGACCTGCTCAAGGGCGCCGACGCCGTCGGGGGCCCTCTGTCCAAGGTGGACGACCTGCTGCGCAAGCTGGGGCTTCCCTCGCTGCCGCTGGGTGACGTCGCCTCGGCGGGAAATCAGGCGCTCCAGAACGTCAGCAAGTCCATCGCCGACGGCAACAAGGAGGTGTTCGAGGAGGTGGGCCAGGAGTTCGCCCGCTTCGTGGAGACCTTCCAGGGCGACACGCAGTACGACGCGGCCAAGACGCAGCAGTACCTGAACGGCTTCCCCGCCGACAAGCCGCTGCTGAAGGAGGCCTTTGGCCACTACGCCCAGGCCATGTTCGAGAAGGACCCGAACAAGAAGGCCGAGCTGATGCTCCTGGCCAACAACAAGGTGGGCCTGCACGAGCAGACGCAGCTCCAGCCCCATGTCGAGAAGGCGCTCAACTCGCCGGTGAAGGACACCTTCCGCGACGTCCTCAAGCAGGGCATCGAGGCGCAGATCAACGCGCTCCCCTTCCCCGCCAACCTCGCGGGCAAGGCTGCCCTCAAGTCGGGCGTGGTGGACGCGGCGCTGAACCCGGTGGTGGATGGCGTGGCGAACGTGTTCCGCCGCGTCGCCACCGAGCACATGATGAAGCTGGCCGTACCGGGAGGCGCCCTGAAGCTGGGCAACGATTTGCCGCCGCCCCCGGGCATGGAGTCCACGCTCTTCCCGCCGCACCTGCGCACCATCGACAATCCCGAGCTGAAGGCGCTGCTCGGCCAGCTCGACAAGAGCCCGGACAGCCTCACGGGCTCCGCGGCGAAGGACTGGAGCAAGCTGGACCAGCGGATGAACTACATCATCGACCTGTTCCGCTCGCGGCAGTCGGACCCGGCGCTGTTCGACCCGCCGTTCGGCCAGCGGGGCACCTACCCGGTGGCGCCCTCGGCACCGCGCGTCTCGTAGTCGCGGTGCCCCGGAATCACGCCTCGTCGACGACGAACTGCTCCAGCCGGGCGATGCCCAGCTTCTTCATCCGGCTCTGGAGCGTGGACGGCTTGAGCCCCAGCAGCGCCGCGGCCCCGTTGGCGCCGTACACGCGGCCCCGGGTGAGCGTGAGCACCCGCATGATGTGCTCGCGCTGCACGGCCGCCAGCGTCAACACGGGGGCCAGCTTCGCTCCTCCCGCCGCGGGCGCTGGCTGCGCCTCCGGAAGGGCCGCCACCACGGCCGCGCCCCGGGTGGGCACGTCGAAGGCCTCTGGCCCCAGCTCCGTCCCGCGCGTGAGGATGGTGGCCCGCTCCAGCGCGTTGGCCAGCTCGCGCAGGTTGCCCGGCCAATCGTAGGCCGCCAGCCGCGCCAGGCCCTCCGGCGTCACCCGCATGCCCCGCCGCCCCGTCCGGCGCGACTGCTCCTCCAGGAGGAAGTCGCAGAGCTGCGGCAGGTCCTCGCGGCGCTCGCGCAGCGGCGGCAGGCGCAGGGGGAACACGCTCAGCCGGTAGTAGAGGTCCTCGCGGAAGCGCTTCTGCGCGATGGCCTGCTGAAGGTCCACGTGTGTGGCCGCCAGGATGCGCACGTCCGCGCGCACCGTCTTGTCGCTGCCCACCGGCTCGAACGTCTTCTCCTGCAACGCGCGCAGCAGCTTCGCCTGGAGGTCGAAGGGCAGCTCGCCCACTTCGTCCAGCAGCAGCGTGCCGCCATGGGCCATCTGGAAGCGTCCAGCCCGGTCCTTGGTGGCACCGGTGAAGGCGCCCTTCACGTGGCCGAAGAGCTCGCTCTCCAGCAGGCCCGCCGGAATGGCCGCGCAGTTGAGCGTGACGAAGGGCTGGTCCGCGCGAGCGCTCCAACGGTGGATGGCCCGGGCCAGCCGCTCCTTGCCCGTGCCCGTCTCACCGGTAATCAGCACCGGCGTGTCCGTCTCCGCCACCTGCCGCGCCCGCCGCGCCAGGTCCCGCATCATCGGGCTCTGAGAAGTCTCGAGGATGCCCTCCGAGTCCCCGCCGAGCTGCGCCTCCAGCAGCTTCGCGTGCTCGTGGTCCTGCCGGTGGAGCCGCTCGAAGGTGGCGCGCTGCTCGGCGGATTGAATCGCCGTGGCCAGCATCTGCCCGTACACCTCCACCAGGTCCACCACTGGCTGGGGGTACGTCTCGCACTCGGCCCGGTCCAGGGAGAGCACGCCGTAGCAGCGCTCGCCCGCGCACAGCGGCACCACCATGCAGGAGTGCCCCGGCGGCAAATCCAGCACGCCGTCGAACGGGTCCCCGTCTCCGTGGGCGTGGTCGTCTTCCGTGAAGGCCTTGGCCCGCCGCGTCTCCAGCGCCTGCCGCAGCGAGGGGAACTCCGACAACTGCAACGAGTGCTGCCGCACCTTCGCGTTGGCCAGCGGCCCCCGCGCGGCCACCGACACCAGCCGGCCCTCCTTGAGGAGGAACACCGTGGCCAGGTCGAAGCGCACCACCCGCGTCAGCCAGTCGAGCCCACGGCGCAGCAAATCCCCGACGGAGTCCTCCGCCGTTGCCAGCTCGATGAGGTCCCGAGCGTCCTTCGTGCCGTCCGTGGCGCCTGAAAAGTCGTCCTGCATGCCTACGAAATAATAGGGTTCCACCGAAATTGCAGTGCCGGCGGGCACCGAGATTTCGTGGTCGACCGCCGCGAGTCATTTCCGCCTCTGTCGCCGTGTCGCGGTGCGTCCTCGCCACGCGCCCCGCCGTCGAGCCCCCGGCCTCCGTCCCCCCGAAGCCCCCTGACATGGGCCCGGTCCCCCGTTGTAGGTGAACGGAGCACGCGTTCGCGGCCGTACATTCGCACCGCGGCCTGTCCGCGCTTGATGCAACCTCGTGGGGCATCTCGTATTTTCCGCCCCCGCTCGTGAGGGCCACGAGCGGGCGGCCGCCACCCCACTTTTCGATCCACCGAAATTGCAGTGGCGAGCCCCACCGAGATTTCGTTAGACACCGGCCCAGCGGCACCGACCCAGCGGGGGCGAAACTTAAACCCCTGGAATCATTGATTCGAAGTCCTGGCACGGCGACTGCTAAGCGGTAGGACAGAACTCATTCACCGGGGTCGGCTCACCGCCGGACCCCATCCCAAGGAGCCGTAATGCTGACCGTTGGCGACAAGATCCCGAACTTCAAGGTGAAGGCCACCGTGTCCCTGGAGAAGGGCAAGGAGTTCCAGGACATCACGAACGAGACCTTCAAGGGCAAGTGGCTGGTCCTGTTTGCCTGGCCGAAGGACTTCACCTTCATCTGCCCCACGGAGATCGCGGAGTTCGGCAAGAAGAACAAGGACTTCGCTGACCGTGACGCGCAGGTCCTCGGCCTGAGCACCGACAGCGAGTTCGTGCACCACGCGTGGCGCACGCACCACCCGGACCTGAAGGACCTGCCCTTCCCGATGCTGGCGGACCTGAAGCACGAGCTGTGCAACGCGCTGGGCATCCTCCACAAGGAGGAGGGCGTGGCCCTCCGCGCGACGTTCATCGCGGACCCCGAGGGCATCATCCGCCACGTGACGGTCAACGACCTGTCCGTGGGCCGCAACGTCTCCGAGACGGTTCGCACGCTGGACGCGCTCCAGACGGACGAGCTGTGCCCCTGCAACTGGACCAAGGGTGAGGAGACCCTGACCCAGAAGCTGGCGAAGGCGGGGTAATCCACCATGGCCTCGCTCGAAGTCGTCCGCTCTGAACTGGCGGACTCCCACAAGGACACGCGCCTCAACCTCCAGAGTGTCCTGGAAGGTGGCAGCCTCACCCCGGAGCAGCGTTGGGGAACTGCCGTGGCATGCGCCTTCGCCGTTCGGAACGAGCGGCTGAAGGAGGCCATGCTGAATGAGGCGAAGAAGGCCCTCGCGAATCCCGAGCCTGTCATCGAGGACGCGCGTGCGGCGGCGTCGCTGATGGCGATGAACAATGTGTACTACCGCTTCCGGCACATGATCGGGAAGGAGTCCTACTCGACCAAGCGCGCCGGACTGCGGATGAACCGGCTCGCGCAGGTGCTGACGAACAAGGTGGACTTCGAGCTGGTCTGCCTCGCCGTCAGCGCCATCAACGGCTGCGAGATGTGCATGCAGTCCCATGAGAAGGTCGTGCTGGAAGGCGGCCTCTCCGAGGACCAGGTGCACGACGCGGTCCGCATCGCGTCGGTCATCCACGCCGCGGCAGTGGGCCTGGAGTCGTAAGCGGCGCTGTCACGAGGCATCGCCTGGGTTTCAAGCGCCCTCCGGTGGAAACACCGGGGGGCGCTCCCTTTTTGGCCGCCGCGCATCCAACCTGCCGACCACGACAAACACACAGCCGAAAGGAAGACACCATGTACCGCAGCCCCAGCCCCCTCCCCGAGAAGGCCCGCGCCGCCATCGCTGAATCCCTCAACGAGCGGCTCGCCGACGGGCTCGACCTGCACTCGCAAATCAAGGTCGCGCACTGGAACATCAAGGGCCCGCAGTTCGCCTCGCTCCACCCGCTGTTCGAGACGTTCGCGGTGAGCCTGGCCGCGCACAACGACTCCATCGCCGAGCGCGCGGTGACGCTGGGTGGCAAGGCCTACGGCACCAGCCGCCACGTGGGCAAGACGAGCCGCCTGCCGGAGTATCCGCAGGAGACGACGCGCGACCTGGAGCACGTGAAGCTGCTGGCGGAGCGCATCGAAATCTACCTGGACGGCCTGAGGAAGAGCCGCGCCCTCTTCACCGAGAACGGCGACACCGACTCCGAGGGCCTCACCACGGACATCATCACCGAGTTCGAGAAGCACGCCTGGTTCCTGCGCGCTTCGCTCGAAGCCTGAGCCCGCTTCACCCGGACGTGCCCGCCGGGGCTGTGCAACCCGCTGCACGCGCGCGCCGTGCCCCTCCAGGGGCCGCGCCCCGTGTTCTCGCGAGGTTGCACCGGGCACGACGGTTGCTCTTCAGGGGGCCATGACTCGCCGCGAAGCCGCGGTGTCGTGCAACCCCTGGAGAAGCGCCCATGCGACGCATCACCTGCCTTGCCCTCACCGTCCTCGCCACCACCGCCTGTGGCGGCGCGCCCACGCAGGAAGAAGTGGACGCCGCCCGCCAGCGCGTGGAGCGCGTGGTGGCCGCCGCGAATCAGGTGCGCGGCGCGCTGGAAGTCCTGGGCGTGCTGCCGGTGTACACCTGTGGTGAGCCCCGCCGCGCCTTCCTCGGCACCGCCGCGCACAACGTGCGGACGCAGTGGGCCTGCGCCCGCGCCGCGGTGGAGCCCCATGACAGCGTGACGGACCGCGTGGTGCTCACCTTCGACGAAGGCGGCTGTGACGTGCACGGCCTGCGCTTCGCCGGGCAGGCCGCGTTCCTCTACCGCGGCGGCGAGGACCTCATGGAAGTAGAGGCGGACCTGCGCGGGCTCACGGTGGACGGGCATCCGCTCCAGGCGGAGGTGGGCTACGGCACCTGCGGCGACGAGACGCGCCTGTGGGCGGACGTGCGGGGCGGCGTCCCCGGGCGGCAGGGCCACACGTTCCGCGTCGATGGCCGCGTGGGCATGCGGGCCGGCATGCCCGTGATTGGCGGCACGTCGTTGGTGCTGGACGGCCCGGGTGAGCTGACCGGCCCCGATGGCACCGACCGCCTCACGCTGACGGGCCTGCACTACGAGGTGGGTGAATACCTGCCGAAGGAAGGCACCGCGGTGCTGGAGACGGCGGATGGGCGGCGCGTGGAGGCCCGCTTCCAGCCCGTCCTGTGGCGCCTGGGCAAGGCCGAGGTGACGGTGGACGACCTGGAGCCGGTGACGGTGCCCATCGTCCGCTGAGCAGGCGCGCGGAGGCAGCGCGCCCGCGCCGGACTTCCGCTAGGGTGGACGTCGTGAGCGACGACGTCTCCCTTCCGGCATTCCGCGCCGTGCCCCGCACCGGCGTCATCTTCGTCACCGCCGAGGCCACCCGCCGCGGCTACCGCTCCAGCGACCCGGAGTGGTGCAACCTGGGCCAGGGCCAGCCGGAGACGGGAGACCTCCCCGGCGCGCCGCCCCGGCTGAACCAGGTCACCATCGACGTGGCGGACATGGAGTACGCGCCCGTCGCCGGCCTCTGGGAGGTGCGCGAATCCATCGCCAGCCTCTACAACCGGCTCTACCGCCGGGGCATGCCCAGCCAGTACAGCGCGGAGAACGTGTGCCTCTCCGGCGGCGGCCGCGCGGCCCTCACCCGCGCCGCGGCCAGCCTGGGCGCCATCAACCTGGGCCACTTCCTGCCGGACTACACCGCCTACGAGGAGCTGCTGGACGTCTTCAAGGCCTTCACCGCCATCCCCATCCTCCTGGAGGGTGAGCGCGGCTATGCCTTCACCGCCGAGGACCTACGGCGCGAGGTGCAGGGCCGCGGCCTGTCCGCGCTGCTCTTCTCCAACCCTTGCAACCCCACCGGCAAGCTGGTGCACGGCGAGGAGATGGCGCGCTGGGTGAGCGTGGCCCGCGAGCACGAGTGCACGCTGCTCGTGGACGAGTTCTATTCGCACTACATCTGGACGGGCCGCCCCGGGCACCTGCCGGTGGAGAGCGCCGCCCGCTACGTGGAGGACGTGAACAAGGACCCCGTGGTCGTGTTCGACGGCTTCACCAAGAACTGGCGCTACCCGGGCTGGCGCATGACGTGGACGGTGGGGCCGCGCCAGGTCATCGAGGCCGTGTCCAGCGCGGGCAGCTTCCTGGATGGCGGTGGCAGCCGGCCGCTCCAGCGCGCCGCGATTCCCCTGCTCCAGGAGGAGCCGGTGGTGCAGGAGACCATGGCCATCCACAACGCCTTCCGGGAGAAGCGGGACCGCTTCCACTCCCGGCTGGAGCGCATCGGCATCCGCACGGACCGCGCGCCGGACGGCACCTTCTACGTCTGGGGCAACGTGTCCGGCCTGCCCGCGCCGCTCAACGACGGCATGGGCTTCTTCCGCGCCGCGCTGGAGCAGAAAATCATCGCCGTGCCAGGTGAGTTCTTCGACGTGAACCCCGGCAAGCGCCGCGCGCGGCCGTCGCGCTTCCGCGGCTACGTGCGCCTGTCCTTCGGCCCGTCCATGGAGACGCTGGACAAGGCCCTGTCGCGACTGGAGGCCATGGTGCTCCACTACTCACGCACGCCGGGCAAGCCGCAGCCGGCGCCCTGACGTGAAACGGCCCGGCCCCTCCACGCGAGGGTGCCGGGCCCGCCCGCTTCTTCAAGCCGTGCTCAGCGGGGCGCGCCGCCCGTGCCGCTGCCGCGCTCAGGGACAACCCATAGATAGAGCGTGCGTCCCTCGCTCTCCACCGTCTTGGTGGGCGCCCAGTCCCCCATGTCGAAGCTGTGCGACACGATGCGCGTGCCAGGCTTCAGCTCCGCGAGCAGCTTGGGCTTGAGCCGCTCATTGACGGAGGGCAGCAGGTAGAGCGTCACCACCGACGCGTCGCCAATGTCCGCGTCGAAGAGGTCTCCCTGCCGGAACTCCACCTTGTTCTTCACGCCCGCCTGGCTCGCGTTCTGGTTGGCCTCGGAGATGCGCTCCGGGTTGATGTCCACCCCCACGGCGCGCTTCGCCCCGTGCTTCTGGACGGCGGAGATGACGATGCGGCCATCTCCGCTGCCCAAATCATAGACAGTGTCCCCGGGCTTCACGCCGGCCAAGGCCAGCATCCCATCCACCGCGCCTTCGGGTGTGGGGACGAAGGGGACGTCGGGGGCCTGCGCCGCGCTGCCCGATGGGCCACGGACCTGCACCGTCACATTCTGCTGCGCCGTCGAGACTCCCGCGGCGCTCGCTGCCGTCCCCACCGTGAACGCGAGAACCACCATCATTCGCTTCATGTCGCCTCCTTCGTTCGTTGCAGTCTGGGAGAGGAAGTGGCCTTGGGGGAGACAGCCGTCGTGGCCCTGCGGGAGCGCGCCGTCTCCACGGCGAGCAGCACGCCCCCCGTGGCCAGCACGGCGAGCCCCGCGAGCGCGCCCAGCCCGGTGAAGGCCAGGCTGGAATAGAGGACGTAGGCGCAGATGCCGATGAAGAGCAGCGGCGTCAGCGGATACAGCGGCACGCGGAAGGGCCGCGGCGCATCCGGCTCACGCACCCGCAGCACCATCAGCGACACGCCCGACAGCAGGAAGAAGAGCCAGAAGACGGGCGCGGTGTACTCCACCATCGTCTCGAAGCCCTGGCGGGTCAGCGTCCCCAGCCCCACCAGCGCCAGGGAGATGGCCCCCTGCACCAGCAGCGCGCGGGACGGGCCGTTGGCCTTCGCGTGCCACTGGCCCAGGCCGTTGAACAGCACGCTGTCCCGGCCGAAGGCGTAGTGGGTCCGCGCGCCCGTGAGCACCGTGGCGTTCGCGGACGTCAGCGCGGAGATGGCGATGATGACGCTCAGCACCAGCGCCCCGCCGCTGCCCACCGCGCGCTGCATCAGGTCCGCGGCCACCGCCTCCGAGTTCGCCATGCCCGCCAGCCCCAGGCCGCGCAGGTAGGCCACGTTGACCAGCAGGTACAGCGCCGTCACCAGCCCGATGCTCGCCAGCAGCGACCAGGCGATGGTGCGCCGCGAGCCCCGCACCTCCGAGGACAGGTACGCCACCTCGTTCCAACCGCCATACGTCAACAGCACGAACACCATGGCCAGGCCCCACGCCGTGCCTGAGGACGCGGCCGGCGCCGGCGCTACCTCCGCGGCGCCCAGGGCCGGCGTGAAGAGCAGCCCCACGATGATGACGGCGCCCACGCCCAGCACCTCCAGGGCGGTGAGCAGGTTCTGCGTGCGCGTCCCCTGCCGCAGCCCGGCGATGTTCACCGCCGTCAGCCCCACCACCAGCGCGGTCGCGTAGATGGGCGACGAGTAGGGCCCCAGGGAGAAGAGCTGCGTGGCGTAGTCCCCGAAGACAAACGCCAGCAACGCGATGGAGCCGGTGGGGATGACCGTCAGCCGCGCCCACGCGAAGAGGAACGCGGGTCCCTTGCCCAGCGCGCGGTAGAGATAGTGGTAGTCCCCGCCCGGGTGCGGCCAGGCGCTGGCCAGCTCCGCGTAGCACAGCGCGCCCACCAGCGAGGCGACACCCCCCAGGAGCCACGTGAGCAGCATCGCCTCACCGCTGGCGGACTGCGCGGCCACCAGCGACGGCGCCTTGAAGATTCCCGCGCCCAGGACGATGCCCACCGTGAGGGCCATCACATCCAGCACACGCAACGACGGCGACGGCGCGGCCTCACCACGCTTCACGTCTTCAATTCCTGCTTGCTGCTCTTGCATGGTGACGTGCTCCACGCGCCTCGGCCGCCTTCGCCATCCGCGCAAAATGTGGCCGGGGTCCGGCCCTGGGGAGGATGAGCGTAGAGACCGGTCCCTCCTCGTCCATGGGCCGGAGGGCTCCTCTGCACTGCCGTCGACAGGGCACCACGCCCGGGCTGGCGAGCGGACACTTCCTCGTCCCCGGCAAGGTGGCTCTATGCTGGAGTCAATGAGACTCCCGTCGCCCCGGCTTGCCTTGCTGTGCATGCTCTACTTCGTGCAGGGCCTGCCCTTTGGCTTCCAGGCCACCGCCCTGCCGGTGTACCTGCGCGCGCAGGGCGCATCGCTGACCACCATTGGACTGCTGGGCGCCCTGTGGCTGCCCTGGGCCCTCAAGGCGCTCTGGGCGCCGCTGGTGGACCGCTACGGCTCGGCGCGCATCGGCCGGCGCAAGTCCTGGATTCTGCCGATGCAGGCAGGGCTCGTCGTCACGTGCGCCGCCGCGGCCGTCGTGGCCTCGCGGGATGCCCTGGTCCTCCTGCTGGCGCTCATCTTCCTGATGAACCTGTTCGCCGCCACGCAGGACATCGCGGTGGACGGCTTCGCCGTGGACACCCTGCGCCCCAGCGAGCTGGGCCTGGGAAACACCGCGCAGGTGGTGGGCTACAAGCTGGGAATGCTGACCGGGGGCGGGCTGCTGGTGTGGGCCAGCGCGCGCATCGGCTGGTCTGGCCTCTTCGTCGCGATGGCGCTGCTGTGCCTGGCCGCCTTCGTCGTGATGCTCTTCGCCCGTGAGACTCCCCCCGAGCCGCGCGCCGGACCCTCCGCTCCCCCCGCGCGACAGGAGCCCGACTGGCGCGAGTTGTTCCAGCGACTCAAGTCAGCGCTCCTGCTCCCCGGCGCGGGCTGGCTGCTGCTCTTCATCACCACCTACAAGCTGGGCGAGAGCATGTCCGACGTGCTCTTCAAGCCGTTCCTCGTCGACATGGGCATCTCCCCCGCGCAGATTGGCCTGTGGGTGGGCACGTGGGGCACCGGCGCCTCCATCGTGGGCTCGCTCGCCGGAGGGGTGCTGGCCTCGCGCATGCCGCTGCTGGGCGCCGTGGCCTCACCGCCGACGCTGCGGGTGGTGAGGCCCACGGCCTCAGCCGCCACGCTGCGGGTGGTGCCGCTGGTGGGACGGTGGCTGCTGGCCACGGGCGGCGTCACCGATGCCGGCGTCATTGGCGTCACCATGGCCGAGGAGTTCTTCGGAGGCGCGCTCACCACGGTGATGTTCGCCTTCATGATGTCCCGGGTGGACCGCCGCATCGGCGCCACCCACTACACGTTGCTGGCCAGCCTGGAGGTCTGGGGCAAGGCGCCCGCGGGCCCGCTCGCGGGCTGGCTCGCGGACGCGAAGCACGGGCTCGGCCTGGGCTACGCGAATGTCTTCCTGCTGGGCATCGGCCTGTCGGTGGCGTTCCTGGTCCTGCTGGTCCCCATGCGCCGCCAGCGGCACGCCCCGGCCACCGCGCTGAACACCGCCTGAGGCGCCGTCAGTCCTCCGCGGGCGCTCGACGGGCAGCTCCGCCGAGCGCCACATGTACCAGCTCGCCACCGAGCGCCAGGGCCGCCAGCGTTCCCCATACGCGAGCAGCGCCTTGGGCTTGGGCATCTCCGGCAGGCCATAGGCGCGCATGAAGCCCTTGCGCACGCCGTAGTCATCCACGGGCAGCACGTCGGGCCGCTCGAGCTGGAACATCAGCAGCATCTCCACCGTCCACTGGCCAATGCCGCGCACCTGGGTGAAGTGCTCGATGAGCGCGGCGTCATCCATGCGCCGCACCTTCGCCAGCGGGGGCACGGTGCCATCCAGCGTCTTGCGCGCCAGGTCCTGGAGCGCGGCCAGCTTGTTGGCGGACAGGCCCGCTTCGCGCAGCGACGTGTCCGGCACGGCCAGCAGCGCTTCCGGGGTGAACTTCCGTCCCGAGCCCACGCGCTCGCACACGCGACCGAAGATGGTGGCGGCCGCCTTGCCGTGAAGCTGCTGGTAGACGATGGACTCCGCCAGCGCGCCGAAGGGGCTGTGCAGCGGACGCACCTGAAGCCGGAAGGGGCCCACGCGCTTCATCAGCGCGCCCAGCGTGGGGTCCGCGCGAGTCAGGGCGCGGCGAACCGCGGGCGTGTAGTAGGCGGGGTATCGGATGACGTCGGGAGGCGGACGGGGCATGGGCGTGGCCATGATGCCGCCGCCCAGCCCGCATCGCGCAAGCCGATTCTTGCGGAGCGCTGCTGCCTAGATGGGCGCGGCGTGGTCCGTCTCCGCGGGCACCTGGGTGCGCGGCTCGCCCTCCATGAGCTCCTCGAACTCCTGCTGCATCTGGACGCCCAGGTCCACGAGCTGCTCCTTGGACAGGAGCTTGCGGACCTTCTTGAACAGCTCGCCCTCTTCCTCTTCGACGTGGTGCTCAATCTGCTCTTGGAGCACCTGCATCTTCGCGTCGAACTCCTCGTCGGACGGCTCCAGGTCCAGCAGGTCGGCGATGAGCCGCTTGGCGGAGAGGTGCTCCTCGGCGGCCTCGCGCAAGAGGTCCTCCGTGTCCTGCGCCTTGGCCGCGGGATAGAAGTATTGCTCCTCGATGGAGGCGTGCGCGCTCAGGCGGTCGGAGATCATCTCGAACAACTCCTGCCGCTTCGCTTCCGCCCCGTCCGAGAGCTTCTCGTACTTCTTGAAGAGCTTCTTCACTTCGTCGTGCTGCTGCGTCAACAGTTCAATCGCGTCCATGGTGGCCCTCTCCCGTGTGGTTGATGTGTTCCGCGTCGAGGTGTGAAGACGTGTGGCTCAGGTCGGCAGCTTCTTCGCCGGCAGGTCCTTCACGGCGGGGCCGTTGAGCACCTTGCCGGTGGGACTGAAGCGCCCGCCGTGACAAGGGCAGTCCCAGGAGCGCTCCGCGCCGTTCCAGTGGACATGGCAGCCCAGGTGCGTGCACACCGGAGACACCGCGTGCGTGGTGCCGTCCTCCGCGCGGTACACCGCCACCTTCTGCCCCTCCACCTCCAGGACCTTGCCCTCGCCCGGCGCCACGTCCGCCAGCCGATGTCCGTCCGGCCGTGACAGGCGGTCCGCGACGAAGCGGAAGGCCACCTCCGCGTTCTCCTGGATGAAGTCCTTCGCGCCGGCCTGAGGCTTCACCCGCGTCGCCGCGTAGAGCGCGGCGTAGGGGTTCTGCTTCTCCAGGATGAGGTCGGAGAGAATCATCCCGGCCAACGTGCCGAACGTCATGCCCGTGCCGGAGAAGCCGGTGGCCACATAGACGTGGCGGCTGGCGGTGTTGCGGCCGATGTACGCCAGTCCGTCCGCGGGCTCGATGACCTGCCCGGACCAGCGGTGGGTGATGTCCGTCACCGGGAAGCGCCGCAAGGTGTAGGCCTCCAGCGCGGCGTAGCGCCGGGCGGTGTCCTCCTCGGTGCCGACCTTGTGGTCCTCGCCGCCCACGATGACGTAGGGGCGCCCGTTCACCTGCTGCGTGCGGATGTAGTGATAGGGGTCCTGGCTGTCGTAGTACTGGCCCGGCTCCAGCGGCCCGTTGAGCGGTCCCGCCACCGCGTAGGTGCGGTAGGGGTACAGCTTGGTGTGCATGGCCACGCGGTTGAGCGGCGTGGTGGTGGCCTCCACCACGGCCGCGGCGGTGACGGTGCCCCGGTCCGTGACGACACGGCAGGGCGCTCCGTCGTGGACCTCCGTCACCCGCGTGTTCTCGAAGAGGTGGCTGCCGTCACCGGGAATCCGGTCCGCCAGCGCGAGCAGGTACTTGCGAGGATGGAAGAGCGCCTGGTCCTCCACCCGCATCGCGCCCTTCACCGGATACGGCAGGGGCACGTCGTGGGTGAACGTGGCCAGCAGGCCAGCCTCGCGCGCGGCGGCAACCTCCGCGTGCAGCGCCGCCAGCTCAGGCTCCGTCTCCGCGTAGCGGAACATGGGCACGCGCTGGAAGTCACAGTCGATGCCCAGCTCCTCCACCAGCGCGGCGATCTGCTCGATGGCCGCGCGGCTGGAGGACGCCGCGAGCCGGGCGCCCTTCTCACCAAAGTCGTGCTTGAGCGTGGTGTAGGGCGTGTCGAGAACCTCGGTGAGGTGCGCGGTCGTCTGGCCTGTCTGCCCCGACAGGATGCGGTGCATCTCCAGCACCGCCACGCGCTTGCCGGCGCGCTTCAGGAGCCACGCCGTGGTCAACCCCGCCATCCCCCCGCCAATGATGGCCACGTCCACCGTCACGTCGCCCGGCAGCGCCGGGAAGTCGCGAGGGGGGGCCGTCACCGTCCAAAGCGACCTGTGCGCCCGCTGCTCGTCATCCATGGCCCAAGGCTAGGAACGCGGCGCCGGAGCGATAAGCCACGGGGACGGGCTGCACGGTTGGCTGCCTACCCAGCTTCGAACCAATGCGGATGTGCAGGAGCGAACACTCGCGGCCGCTCGGTGTTCGCAAATCGGGGTGCGGGCAAGCCTCCTCTGGGGCGGGTCGCCGTCGCGCGTTACAAAAACGCGGCCCCAGGAGCCGAGGAGCTTCGACGATGCCCGTGGAAAGAATGGCTGGAAGCGCCAGCCTCGTCGACGTCCTGGACCGGGTGCTGGACCGGGGTCTGCGCTGGGACGCCAACGTCCGAGGGCAGGCGCTTCAGGACTGGCCCTCCGCGTCCACACGCCCCATCGTGGTGAAGTTCGTGGAGGTGCGAACGCCTACCCCCCATCCCCGCGGAGCCTGACGCAGTGGCCCCTCCCGTCGCACTCTCTACCCCCATATCCGAGCCAGACGTCGAAGCACGGCTCGCCCTGGCCGAGCACCTGCTCGCCTGCGACGAGCCACGCCTGTGCGCGCAGCGGGTGGTGGACTGGCTCACCCGCCAGCGACCGTTGGACGTGGCCGCCTGCCTCGCGCGCGACAGCGGGACGGGACGGTGGGTCTGCCTCGCGGCCCGGAACCTCTCCGAGGCCCAGCGTGCCGCCCTGGCCTTCCATCCCGGGGAGTCCACCCATCCGCTGGCCGAGGTGCCACACCAGGACGCCCCCCGCTTCTTCGCCGCTGCCCGTGCGCCCTTGCCGCCCGGAAGCTGCATCGCCCTGCCCCTTGGCAAGCCAGGAGCGCCCGCGGTGGGCCTGCTGCTGCTCTCCGCGGACAGCCCCGCGCCGTCGCCGGACGCCACCTGGGTGAGCGCGCACTTCGGGCCCCGGCTGGCCAGCGCGCTTCCCACCGCCCCCCGCGAGATGTCGGGAGGCGGGCTGCTCCGCCAGATCATCGACACCGTGGCGGACCCGGTGCTGCTCACGGACCTGGAGGGGCGGCCCCACATCGTCAACGCCCGCGCGGAGGTGCTGCTGGTGGCGGGCCCCGGCGCGAGCGAAGGCCGCCGCCGGGCCACGGAGCTCAACCAGCAGGTGTTCTCCACCGCGCTGGCCAGCTTCGCCAGCGGCGGCGTGTCCACCGTGCGCCGCCGGGAAGTGCCCCTGGTGGACCCGGTGGAGGGAATCGACCTGCTCTTCGAGGTCGTCAGCACCCCCGTCGTCGAACCGGATGGCCGCGAGGCCCTGGTGAGCGTGCTGCGCAACGTGACCGACCTGGGCCGCGCCACCCAGGCGCTGGGCGAAAGCTACCGGCGCCTGCGCGCCACGGAGCGGGAAGCCCGCAGCGAGCGCCACCGGCTGGACCGCGTGCTGGACTCCGTGCCGGACCCCATCATCCTGTCGGACCCGGCGGGCGGCATGGTGATGATGAACGGCCCGGCGGAGAAGCTCTTCGCCACGCATCCCGACAGCGGCGAGGCCGCGCTGCGGCGGCTGCGCTCCAACAACGCCAGCTTCGCGTCGTTCCTGGCCAACCTGATGGACGCGGAGGGCCGGCCCCGCTGGCGCGGACAACTGGCGCTGGTGGACCCGGCCACGGGCGCCACGCTCCCCATGGAGGCCGTGGCCAGCAAGGTCCTGGGTGACTCCGGTGAGTTGACGGGCATCGTCACCCTCTTCCATGACCGCAGCGAGGCGCTGGAGAAGGCGCGCCTGCTGGAGCGGGTGAAGGAAGGCTCCGTCCATCTGGAGGCGCGGGTGCAGGCCGCCACCGCGGAGCTGGCCGAACAGAACGAGATGCTGCGCCGGCAGGCCATCCAGGTGGAGCAGGCCAGCGCGGCCAAGTCCCAGTTCCTGGCCAACATGTCCCACGAGTTCCGCACGCCGCTCAACGCCATCCTCGGCTACACGAACATGCTGCTGCAGGGCGTGTCCGGCGAGCTGAACCCGGCGCAGAAACGGAACCTCACGCGCATCGACTCCAACGGCAGGCACCTGCTGGAAGTCATCAACGAGATTCTGGACATCACCCGCATCGAAGCGGGCCGCATGCCGCTCAACCTGTCGGACTTCGGAATCCCCGAGCTGCTCCAGGAGGTGGTGTCGGAGATGGACCCCATCATCGCGCGCAGCAAGCTGACGGTGAGCACCGAGCTCGGCCCGCGCGTGCCGGCCGTGTACAGTGACCGGCAGAAGGTGAAGCAAATCGTCCTCAACCTCCTGTCGAATGCGCTGAAGTTCACGCATGACGGCTCGGTGCAGGTGCGGGCGGAGTACGTGGCTGCTACGTCCACGCTCGCCATCTCCGTGACGGACACGGGCATTGGCATCGACCCCGCGAACCAGGAGAAAATCTTCGAGGACTTCCAGCAGGTGGACAGCTCCCCCACCCGCGCCTATGGAGGCACGGGCCTGGGACTCTCCATCTGCCGCCGTCTGGCCGCCATGCTGGGGGGTCGCGTCACCCTCCAGAGCACCCAAGGCGAGGGTTCGACCTTCACCCTGCACTTTCCCCGACGCGCGAGGCGCGCATGACGACCCCATCTGAGACACTGAAACCCCTCGTGCTGGTCGTCGACGACTACCAGGACGCGCGGGAGATGTACGCCGAGTACCTGGAGTTCTCCGGCTTCCGCGTGGCCGAGGCGAAGAATGGCCAGGAGGCGCTGGACAAGGCCTTCGAGCTGCGGCCCGACATCATCCTCATGGACCTGTCGCTGCCCATCATGGACGGCTGGGAGGCGACGCGGCGGCTGAAGAACGACGACCGCACGCGCACCATCCCCGTGGTGGCGCTCACGGGCCATGCGATGACGGGACAGTCCGACGAAGCCAAGGGCGCGGGCTGCGACTCCTTCGTCACCAAGCCGTGCCTGCCGGACGCGCTGGTGGATGAAGTCCGCCGCGTGCTCGCCACCCACGGAGGCGCACAGGCGAGGTGAAGCGGACCATGCCCCGGACGACACGGCCCCGGAAGGGAGCGGCGCGCGGCGAGAAGCGCTCGTCCCATGCCACCCGGCCGCCACCTCCCGAAGCGGAGGCGGTGACGCCGGACGGTCCCCGGTATCTCTACGGCATCGTCCGCGCCACGGCGGCCCTGGACTTCGGGCACATCGGGGTCGGCGCCGTCCCCGCGCAGGTGTACGCCCTCCACGAGTCCGGCCTGGCGGCCCTGGTGTCCGTGGCGCCCGGGCGCGTGGTGGACCCGACGCGGGCGCACCTGCTGGGCCACCAGCGCGTCACCGAGCACATCCTCCGCGAGCACACCCTGCTCCCCGTGGCCTTCGGCACCGTCATGGCCTCCGAGGCCCAGGTCCGCGACCTGCTGCGCACCGCCCGCGCCGAACTGGCCGGAGTGCTGGAGGCGCTGGAGGGCAAGGTGGAGCTGGGCCTGAAGGTGCTCTGGCACCGCGAGCACCTGGTCCAACGGCTGATGCTGGAGGACACCCAACTGGCCCGCCGCGATGACGAGCTGGAGGCCGCACACGAACAGCGGCTGGCGTCCGCCGTGGAGGACCGCGCCGGCCGCGACATGCGCGCGCTGATGGAAGGCCTGCGGCCACGCGCCGCCGCCATGCGCGAGCATCCCCCCGTGGGGGAGCGGATGCTGCTCAACGCCGCCTTCCTCGTCGAGCGGACCGGACTGGACGCCTTCGAGGAGAAGGTCCGCTCCCTGGCCGCGCGCTCGGACACCTACGCGTTCCGCTTCACCGGCCCCTGGGCGCCCTACAGCTTCGTGGACGTGCGCCTGGGCCTGCGTGAAGAGGACGCGGTGGGGGCCTGAGCCGCGGCCCCCACCCGCGCGTCACTTCCCCGAAGCGGAGGACACGGGCGTCGTCACCCGCGTCGCCTCTTCCGCCAGCGCGTCCACGCCCGAGTGGAGCCGCGCCCAACCCGAGGTGTGCTCGGTCCGGGCGTAGAAGCCGCCCTCGGCCCTGGCCACCGTGACGTGCCCGACGGGCCTGCCCGCGCGGAGGTACTCCACGCGGAAGGCCTCTTGCGGCTCGCCACCGGGAGGCGCCTCGTCGCGGCCGAGCAGGTCCAACGGCATCACCCGCCACACGCGGTCATGCCAGTTGCGCGCGAAGTCGTCCGGCTGCTCCGGCGCCTCCTCCGGGGCCAACGCCACCGGGCCGGGCGCCTTGCCCGAGGCCCGGAAGGCACGGGTGACGCCGCCCGCGTTGATGGTCACCGCGTCGAAGTCGCCCAGGTCGAAGGTGTGCAGCCGGCGGTCCACCAGGCGGCTGGTGGCGTTCTCCAGGTCCGGCAGCATCGCCGGGCCCAGCAGGTACACGCGGCCGTCCTCCTCGCTGCGCAGGTAGGGCGTTCCCCAGCCACCCGAGGGCGACGCCAGGGCGAACACGCGCGCCTTGCCGCCCACCGTCAGCGTCAGCTTGCGCTGCGACGTGGCCAGGCCGACCTCCTCCAGCTTCTTCGCGTCGAGTTCCCCCAGCGCACGCATGGCGCGCATGGGCGCGAAGCGAGAGAACAGCTTCTCCGCCACCTCGTTGGCGCGCAGCTCGCGCGGCGGTGGCGGCTCCGTCTCGCGCCGCGACGGGCGGCTGTCCAGGCGCC
>JBKGHI010000130.1:0-23163 GCA_046520405.1 Myxococcus sp. 1LA | reverse complement strand
CGCGCCGGCCGCTTCTTCGACGGGGTGCGCCGCCGCATCCGCGAGGGCGCCGCGCCCGCGGTGGCCCTGCGCGACGAGCGCCAGCGCTGGCTGGAGCGGGACAACCGCGCCGGGTGGACCCGGCATGTCATCCTGGTGGAGTCCTATTGAGTCCGGCGTGTGGCGGGGTGCCGGCCGCCTACTGTGGAGTCCTCAGGTGCGTATTGCCTCCCGGGAGCTGGAAATGATGGAACGTGACAGTGGCGCTCACGTCCAGCGCCCGCACCCAGTGCCACCACCCCACGGGCAGGAAGAGCAGCTCGCCCGGCTCCACCACGCCCTCCAGGACGGTGGCTTCTCCATACAGCGGGAAGCGCGCCGGGTCCGGGCTGGCCGCGTCCACCGCGCTGAAGGTGCCATGGCGCGGGTAGACGAGGTGGCGCTGGAAGGAGGGCACCAGCCGCACGTGCTTGCGGCCCAGCACCTGGCCCAGCAGCACGTTCATGTTGTCGTGGTGCAGCGGGGTGATGGTGCCCTGCGGGCCCAAGAGCAGCGTCGTCATGTCCGGGCGCAGCTCCGGGTCGATGATGCCCGCCGGCGCGCGGATGTCCTCGCGCATCCGGGCCAGCCCGCCGCGCTTCCAGTTCTCGTTGCGGGGCACCATGTAGAAGTCGTTCGACTCACCGGCCGTCTCCACGCGGTGGACGTAGTCCCGCAGCGGCATCACCTGGCGGTGTTTGTCGGGCTGCGAGGCATGGTCCGGGTTGCCGTCGCGCCCCGTCATGACCTCCACCTCCACGTCCCCGAAGCGCTCCCGGAAGTCCGCGAGCGACCAGCGGCGCATCGCCGGCCAGTCCTCCATGAAGCCTTGCAGCACCACCGGCCGGTGGCCGAAGTAGTAGCGGGAGAAGAACTCCTCCGGGCTCACCCCGCGGCGCTTCTCCAACGTCAGCGCGCCGGACTGGCGGTGCAGCTCCGCGTAGAGGTCCGACAGCGCCTCCAGCCATTCGTAGCGCCGGCCAATCCGCCGCGCCGCCACCACATAGGGGTGGGCCTGCGCCGCGGCAATCTCCTGCTGCGCCAGCGCCGCCTCCACGCCCGCATTCACCAACACCTGCTGCGCGTCCTCCGCGCTCACGCCCAGGGCGAGGTTCTCCGCCAGCCAGGTGTGCCATTCCATTGCCAGGCGCGAGTCTTCCCTGTTCATTCAGAACTCCGTGAATTCCATGTCGCGAGTCATCCCGTCAGATGCGCGGGGTTGGCGCGTGTCATGATAAGGACTGTACGTGTTGTCCGTATCATCCATGTCTAGCTTTCAGCCCATCCCCACCAAGAGGTGCGAGCGCTCATGACGCCCGTCGAATCCCTCATGGCCGGTAGCTTGGATTCCGAGTCCGGCGA
This sequence comes from Myxococcus sp. 1LA, assembly GCA_046520405.1. Classification (GTDB taxonomy): domain Bacteria; phylum Myxococcota; class Myxococcia; order Myxococcales; family Myxococcaceae; genus Myxococcus. Next base: position 21,783 of record JBKGHI010000130.1, on the reverse strand, counting down.
AGCCCACGTCAAGAACACCTACGTCAACTGCGACACGGCCAGCGTCGCCCCGCGCAAGCGGATGCCGCTGCCGCCGCCAGCGGTTCCTCCCCTGGCCGGGCCGGAGCATCCGAGCGCCAGCCAGGCCCGCTGATCTCCAGGCCCGGGCGGGGTTTTCCACCCTCCCGGGCATTTTTCTGTCCTGGTCCTTCTTTTTTCTTCTCAAGGATTGGGCGGTCGCGCGTTTTTGACTGGGTAACGCGCAGGCGCGCATGTGAGTGGGGCTGCATGTCCAACCTCTTCAACCGGGAGCGGAGGCGCTTTGAAGCGTTCATCCGTCAGCATCGGCCCACCCTTCTGGGGCTGGCCCGCCGGTTGTCCGCTCGTTCCAGTCTGGAGCCGGAGGACCTCGTCCAGGAGACCTTCGAGCGGGCGATGCCGGAGTTCGAGCATCTGAAGGACCGGACGGACTCCGCCGCGGCTGCGTGGCTGTGTACGACGATGACGAACCGCTTCCTGGACTACTGCCGCCGCCAGCGGACGGAGTCCCGGGGCATGCCGCACCTGGCGCTGGTCCAGGACCTGGCGGTGTCACCGGAGGAGACCCAGGAGAACTGGGAGCTGGTGAGCACCGACGCCTTCCAGAAGGCCATCGAGCGGCTGAAGCCCCACCTGCGTGACGCCTACCGGCTGCACGCGGAGGGCAAGCGCTACAACGCCATCGCCGAGCATTTCAATGTTCCCGTGGGCACCGTGGGCAGCTGGCTCACCCTGGCCCGCAGGGATTTGAAGGAACTGCTGCTGCCCCAGGTGGCGGTAGCCCGGGAGCAGGGGGCCACGAGCTCATGAACACGCCATGCACCAATCTGCACCTCTTCGTGGACGGTGAGCTGTCCGCTCCCGACGCGGAGACCTTTCGCCAGCACCTGGGACGGTGTCCCGAATGCGAGGCGGGCCTGCGCGACCTGCTTCAGTTGGAGCTGCTGGCCTCCCGCGCCCTGGGCAATGCCAGCGCCGAGCCCGCACCGGAGCCGGCGGTGCCGGAGAAGGTGACGCCGCTGCGGCCGTGGCTCCAGCGGGTGTCCCGCACGGTGGTTCCGGTGGCGTTGGCCGCGGGGCTGGCGGCGGTGGGCGTGTTCCGCTTCCAGGCGCAGCCGGAGGCCCCTGTCGACGTGTGGCTGGCGGGCGCGGAGGTGCGGGGCCTGGAGGCGCGGCTCAGCCACCCGATGGCGGACCGCTTCCTGCCCTACGAGCCGATGCGTGGCACGTCCAGCACCGCGAACACGCTGCCGCTGCGGCCCCTGGCGGAGCTGGAGGAGCAGGAGGACTTCCGTGGCATCGCCGCGGCCTATGCGCTGCGTGGGGACTGGCAGCAGGCGGAGTCCTTCCTGGCGCGAGCGCCGGCCTCGGCGGACAAGGACAATGACCGGGCGGTGGTGGCGCTCAGCGGCCAGCGGTGGGAGGAGGCGCTGAACCTGCTGGGCGGTGCGCTGCGCCAGGAGCCGCGGCATGCGCAGGCGCTGTGGAACCGGGGGCGTGGCCTGCGGGGGCTGGGGCTGCTGAAGCAGGCCGAGGCGTCGTTCCGTGAGGTCGCGGCGCTGCCGGGCCAGGAGGCGGGCTGGAAGGCGGCCGCGGAGAAGCGCGCGGAGGAGCTGCGCGCGCTGCGTGAGGCGGACGACGCCCGCTGGCGGCGTCATGTGCGCGAGACGTGGACGCAGCTCACCGAGAAGACGGTGGACGCGGCGTACCTGGTGCAGCAGCAGCCGGCGGTGACGCGTGCGGCTTTGTATGAAGCGGTGCGCACGGCGACGTCGGTGGACGCGGCCACCGCGCTGCTGCCGCTGGCGGCGGCGTTGGACCGGTTGGGTGAAGGCACGGTGCTCCAGGACTACGTGCGCGATGTGGCGGCGCGGGACTTCCGGGTGCGCGCGCCGCTGGCGGCGGAGTACGCGCGACTGGTGAAGGGCGATGCCGTGGCCGGTCTGCTGGAGCGGCTGCGGGCCTCCCAGGAGACGGACCTGTACGTCGGCGCGCTGCTCCACACCGGGGACGCCGCTCGGGACGCGGAGGCGCTCAAGGCGGTGCAGCGTTACGCCCACGGCTCGAGGGACCCGTGGCTCAACCTGCTGGCCGAGCGCGAGCGGGCCCGGAGCGAGGAGGCGTCCGGGCGCGCGGCCAACGCCGAGCAGCTCCTGCTGGCCACGCTCCGCACGTGTGGTGCGTACGACAAGCTCTTCCCGTGCGCGGAAATCAACTGAGCCCACGCTTCAGGTGAAGACGCGCGGAGGCCGGCCTGTGACAGGGCCGGCCTCTTGCTTTTGTGGGCGTCGTGCAGGCGCGTGTCCAGCACCGTGCGGACGCGGGACTCGTGGAGGACGGCCCTGGCGCGGCGTGGCAGTCTCTGCCGGTTGGTTCCCCTCGCCCAGGAGTCGGCCACCATGCCGCTGTCATCTCCCCGGAACATGAACGACTACGAGGCCACCCGCCGGGACTTCCGCTGGGAGCGGCCCGAGCACTTCAACTTCGCCGCCGACGTCATCGACCGGCACGCGGCCGAGCGCCCGGAGGCGTTGGCGTTGCTGTGGTCCGATGAAGCCGGGCAGGAGCGGCGCTTCACGTGGGCGGAGCTGCGGCGGCGCTCGCTGCACGCGGCCCGTTACCTGACGGAGCAGGGCCTGCGCCGGGGCGACCGGGTCTTCACCATGATGCCGCGAGTGCCGGAGTGGTGGTTCCTGGTGCTGGGCTGCATCCGCGCGGGCATCGTCTTCATGCCGGGTACGCCCATGCTCACGCCCAAGGACATCCGTTACCGGTTGGAGGTCGCGGAGGCCCAGGCGGTGATTGCGGACGTGAGCTGCCTGGAGCGCTTCGACGGCCTGGTGGGGACGGCGGGCAAGGTCCGCACCTGGGTGTCGGTGGGCGAGGGCGCGCCGTCGCCGTGGGTGCGCTACGTGTCAGGCGTCGCGGAGCCGGACGCGGGCGCGGCCTTCGAGCCCACGCGCGCGGATGCGCCGCTGCTCATCTATTTCACGTCCGGCACCACGGGCATGCCGAAGATGGTGCTGCACACGCAGGCCAGCTACGGCCAGGGGCACGTGATTACCGGCCGCTACTGGCTGGACCTGACGCCCGAGGACCGGCACCTGACGCTCAGCGACACGGGCTGGGCGAAGTGCGCGTGGGGGAAGCTCTTCGGGCCGTGGAGCCAGGGCGCGTGCAACGTCGTCTATGACTTCCGGGGCCGCTTCGAGCCCGCGAAGCTGCTGAAGGTGCTGCAGACGCAGCAGGTGACGACGTTCTGTGCGCCGCCCACCGCGTGGCGGGCGCTGGTGCTCCAGGACTTGAAGGCCTTTGACGTGTCCTCGCTTCGGCACACGGTGAGCGCGGGCGAGCCGCTCAACCCCGAGGTCATCGACACGTGGAAGGAGGCCACGGGGCTGCACATTTACGAGGGATACGGGCAGACGGAGACGGTGATGATTGTGGGGATGTTCCCCTCCATGGCGCCGCGCGTGGGCTCCATGGGCAAGCCGTCCCCGGGCTTCACGGTGTGCGTCATCGACGACCAGGGACAGGTGGTGGCGGACGGGCAGGAGGGTGACATCGCGGTGCGCGTGGCGCCCGAGCGGCCCGTGGGGTTGTTCCAGGGGTACCTGGGGGACGACGCGGCCAACGCGGCCTGCCGGCGTGGGGACTGGTACGTGACGGGGGACCGGGCGGTGCGGGACGCGGACGGCTACTTCTGGTTCGTGGGGCGCGCGGATGACGTCATCAAGACGTCGGGCTACCGCGTGGGGCCCTTCGAGGTGGAGTCCGCGCTGCTGGAGCACGACGCGGTGGCGGAGTCGGCCGTCATCGGCGTTCCGGACGAGAAGATTGGCCAGCGGGTGAAGGCCTTCGTGGTGCTGGCGCCGGAGCACACGGCGTCCCCGGCGCTCGCGCAGGCGTTGCAGGAGCACGTGAAGAAGACGACGGCGCCCTACAAGTACCCGCGCGAAATCGAGTTCGTCACCGAGCTGCCGAAGACGGTGAGCGGGAAGATTCGCCGCGCGGAGCTGCGCGCCACGCGGACGTAGCTTCGCGCGCTTCAGGCCTCGAAGAGGACGGGGAAGCCGAGGAGCGCGCTGCCTTCCTGGGTGAACCAGCCTTCCGCCACGGCTGCGTGTTGGGTGAGGGTGTGGATGTCGCGGAAGCGGCGCTGGAGTGAGGCGCCGTCGCGCACCGACGTCGCGCCGCCCGCGTGGTAGCAGGCCGTCACCACCTCGGCGGCTGTTTCCACGGCCCACGTCAGGGTGGAGGACACCTGGGGGGCGAGGCCGAAGGCGCTTACAGGGGATTGTTGGCAGGCCTCCCAGAACACCTCGCCCATGCGGCGGAGGGCGTCATGGGCGGCGCGGGCGCCTGTCTCCGCGCGGCCCAGCCGGTTGCGGAACACGGGGGAGTCCACCAACGCCGTGCGCGCATACAGCCGGCGCTTGCCCGAGCGGGCGATGGCGAGCAGGTCATCTACCGCGCCCTGGGCGATGCCCACTGCCACCGCGCCGATGTGCATGGCGTAGTGGAGCACCGGCACCACGAAGTTGGCGCCGGTGACAGAGGGCTGGCCGGTGAAGATGTCGAAGGTGCGTTGCTGGGGGACGAAGGCATCGATGGCGATGTCATGACTGCCGGTGCCGCGCAGGCCGAGCACGTCCCAGTGTTCGACGATGCGGACCTCGCTGGCGGGCAGCAGCATGGCGCGTGTTTCGGGCAGGCCCTCGGCGGGACCGGGGCGGGGCTTTCCGTCCGGGCCGAGCACCACGCAATTGCCGAACAGCCATTCGCTCTGGCGGCAGCCGGTGGCGAAGTTCCAGTGGCCGGTGACGCGGTAGCCGCCGTCCACCTGCACGGCCTGGCCCTGGGCATTGAAGGCGCCGCCGACGGTGGCATTGGGCCCCGGGGCGTAGACGGCGTCGAACTCCTCGCGGGGGAGGAGGGCGAAGAGCTGGGGACTCTCCGAGGCAATCATCATCGTCCAGGCTGTGGAGGCGTCCGCGCGGGCCAGTTCGGAGAGGACGTCCAGGCCGGTGACGAGGTCCAGCTCCAGCCCGCCGTGACTGCGAGGGACCAGCATCCGGTAGACGCCGATGTCCTTCAGCGTGGTGATGAGGTCCAAGGGGAGCTGCCGTGCCCGCTCAATCTCCCCACTGCGAGCGGAGAGGGCAGGGGCCAACTCACGTACCGCATGCAGCAGTGTCGCTCCGGCATCCAGCGTCATGGTCGAGGCTCCGGAAAGAGAGCTTCAACGATGCCTGATGCGGGATGTTTGTGAAAGATGCGGCGCGCTATGAGTATCCAGTCATGGGCAACCATTGCGTCATTCTGGCTGGGTGTCTGTTGACTTCGCCGGCACTTGGTCGAGTTCTTCGAAATAGAAGTTCGTGGGTACAGGATCGAGCTCACCCAACTCTTGCTGCATGCGTTCACTCATGAGGAACGAGTAGGTGTGTTCGCGCATCCTGAAGAGGTGAGGGGCGTACTTGAGCTTTGCCGGGTCGAGGACGGGGCGGCGGACCTGGACGACCTCTTCTTCGTGGTACACGATGTCGGAAGCCTGCAGGTTGAGGCAATCCACATTTCCGACCGGGTTCACGATGAAGTGGTCCGCAGAGGCAACGCGTTTCTTGTGGTTGTAGATGGCGACTGGCAGGTACTCCACGGGTCCGTCGTTCACGCGCTCGAAGACCTCCTTGACGCGCTTGCTGACGATGAGCATGCCGCAGGCATTTTCCACGAGGTCGGAGACCTGGATGCCCATGTATCGGTCAGTCATGTAGACGCGAGCGTCTGCCGGGTAGTCGGCGCCAAGCAGTTCACCATGACCGACCTTGTATCTGTTGAGCCCGAGTCCTTTGGGGAGTTCATCAACGAAGCAGTATTCAAGGTTCTCCCGGGGCATTGGAAGGATGAGGTAGTAGTTCATCCGGAGGCGATTGAATCTACGGTCTGCGTGGTTTGAAAATCTTGGGCACGGCGCTGTGTTCTTGTGTTCCTTCGGGCTTGCCTCGTGTTTTCGGAGGCGCCTCTTGATGAGTGGACCCCATGCGGCCGGTGGGGCACCCGAAGGGTGCGAAGGGACTTGAGCTAGTTGGTCGAGAACGAAGTTGGTCGGGCGTGGCTCGATCGTGCGCAGTGCTTGCAGCATGACTTCGCTGATGAGATACGAGTAGGAATTTTCGCGCATCCTGAAGAGGTGAGGCGCGTTTCTAATCTTGGCAGGGTCCAGGACTGGGTTGTTGACACGCACGACCTTGCCATTGTGATACTCGATCTCCGAAGCCTCTAGGTTGAGGCAGTCTACGGTGCCAAGTGGATTGATGATGAAGTGGTCTGCGGAAGCGAGCCGCTTCCTGTGGTTGTAGATGGATAGCGGCAAATACTCTGCTGGTCCTTGGTGGACCTTCTCAAGCACTTCTTTGACCCGTCTGCTGGTGATGAGCATGCTGCGTGCATTTTCAATCAGGTCAGAGATCTGCATTCCCTGGTACCGATCGGTCATGTAGACACGGGCATCAGCAGGGTAATCCGCGCCAATCGGTTCTCCATGGCCAATTTTGTAGCTTAGGAGGCCGAGTCCCTCGGGGTGTTTGTCAATGAAACAATAATCTAAGTTCTTACGTGGCCTGAGTGGGATGAGGCAGTAGTGCATTGAGGATTTCTTGGGGGCTGTTTATAGATCTGTCTGAATTGCTTTGTTTGCTTTTTTGTCTAGAGACGGGCCGTTCCCCCGGGGCGACCCCAAGAGAGGATGATTTCAAGGAGTTTCGTTGAGAGACTCTCCAGTCGAGTCTTGTCGAGCTCTACGTCTGGAGTCTCGTGATCCTCTTGGTCTGCCGCCCGGACGCAGATTTTTTTGTAGTCGTCGACGATAGAGCTCAACCCATCAGTCATTTCGCTCACCAGAAGATTGTAGATGGCGTGATCCGTGCATGATGCCGGAAGCGACTTCGTATCATCATCCTTCAGCTGGATATGACGTGGTAGGTTGAGCAGCGCAGCGACCTCACGGTCTTGCGGAATCATCAACATGTTCTTTTGTGGTTGATGTTGTATTTTGCCTTGAGCAGAGCCTTTTGAATCATGTTGCTGACCTTGGCTTCTTGCTCTTGGATGACCGAGTCCAGCGTGCCCTTCGGAACCAGGTGGTGGGCGTTGTTCCAGTACGGCCAGGTGTCCTGCGTGAAGTTGTAGCCGGCCGGAATGCGGACCTTGCCCTTGGCGAAGGTCCGGCGCTTGATGGCTCGCGGAGGACCGCCGATGTCCCAGTCGCCCGACTCTGGGATGTCCAGGTGGGCGCAGTAGCGGTCGGGTGTCATGCCGCCTTTGTTCGCCCGGTAGGCCGAGGTCTGGAGGCGCCGCTCCGGCGGGTGTTCGTTGTAGCGGTGCAGCCGCTCCTTGATTTCCCGTGCAAGTCCGCCTGCTCGTACGCTTGATACCGGCAATTGCAGGAAACCTTGTTCTTGAAGCCGGAGAAGTCGCCCGTGTGGCCGGTGAGGCAAGCGCCACCCTCGGTCGTGTTCTTCACGGTGAGGTGGAGGTCGTTGAGTTCCGCGTCCCCGAAATGCCCCGTGTCTTTCTTCTTCGACATGGCTTGGTCCCGAGCTGAAGGGTGCCTGCGCCATCGAGTGTCCTGGACGCATCCAGGAGGGTCAAGGGGCTGAGGCCAATGCCAGAGACGCATGACGGACCCTGGCGTAAAATGGTCATCGGGCCACTTACCTTCGTTGACGACATGAAGCCGAACTTCCTCCCCATCGCCATCAAGAACTCAGGCACCGCGCTCGAGGAACTGCTTCCGCGCGTCATCGCCGCGCCTCCCGCGCTGCAGAACTACGCGTACATCTGTCTGCTCCATCGGCGGATCGCGACGGGCTCGCTCCTGGCCACCAGCGACCCGGAGCCGTTCTACGCATACCTGTCCAAGAGCGCTCGCGCCTTCCTTCACTTCCTCACGACCGCACCCGACGGTGAGAAGCTCACCTCGAAGGCCGAGCCCTTCTTCGACGCCGTCGCCTGCCGGGACGATGAGGCCGCGCGGGCCATGGCCACGCTGTGTCCTCGCAAGCCCGACACCACGCGCGAGTACGAAGAGGACTTCTTCGCCGTGTGGCTGCCCATGGCGTTCTTCTTCGGCAACGTCCCGCGTGAGGAACTGCTGCCAGACTTGGAACTCTTCGCCAAGCTGACCGAGGAGAGTCCCGACCCGCATCTCGACGTCTGCTGGGGACTCATCGACAAGGACCAGAAGCGGTTCGACGAGGGCCTCGAAGCGCTCATCGAGCTGAGGTGCAAGGCCTACGACAAGGGGCGCCGGGAGGAGACGCAGAACCCCGACGAGGCCGCTACCACCGCGCACGTCTCCACCGAAATTCTGGCCTACATCGAGCTGGCCCAGCGTGCCGGACTCACCGTGGCGCCGGACCATCCGCTGGCGCCCGGCGTCGCGCGGAGGTTCCACCTGCGCAAGCTGCCCGACCCGGACAGTTGGCGTGTCCCCGAGGACTTCAGCTCCTTCAAGAAGCCGAGCAAGAAGTCGAAACGCTGATGCCTCCAGCAACGGGAATCGTCATCAGTGGCCTGGGCATGGTGTCCAGCCTGGGATTCGACGTGGTCACGAGCTGCGCCGCGCAGCGTGCCGGGTTGACGCGGCGTCATCCGTTGGCGCAGGCGGTTGCCTATGACGAAGCCGAGCTTGAAGCCCCCGTTTCAGGAGCTCCACTCAAGGACTTCACGGATGGCTTCATCCAGTCGGGCGCCTGGGTTCGCATGGCTGTCACGGCCCTGGAGGGCCTGATTGACTACGGCCAGTTGCCGGGGCGTGAGGACGCCCGCTTCTGGCAAACGACGGGCGTTGCCTGGGTGCTGCCTCCGCTCCTGTTCGAGCGCTTCTTCTGGCCGGAGCCCGAGGTCCCCGCGTTGCTGGAAGCCTACTGCGCGGACCTGCTCGCGCGCCTGACGCAACTGCCGCTTCAGATGATTCCAGACGGCTTCATCGCGGGCGGGCCGCATGGCGTGGCGACGGCGGTGCAGCGGGCCCAAGCGCTCTTCGCGCGAAGCCGCCTGGAGCGCGTCCTCATCCTGGCCACGGATTCCTGGTTGGACCGCCCCAGCATCAATCTCCTCATCCGCGAAGGGCGGCTCAAGACGTCCGAGCGGCCCGTGGGCCTGTGCCCGAGCGAGTCCGCGGCCTGTGTGCTGGTTGAGCGGGCCTCACCCGCGGAGCAGCGGGGCGCTCGGAGTGAAGCCCGCATCCTGGCCGCCGCGGTCCAAGACGCACCCGAAGCCCCTTTGGAGGAGGATGAGGAGGAGGCGCCTGTCTTCTCCCGGAGTCACTTGGCCCCCGAATGGGGACGCAGGCTCGCCATGACTGTCCAGCGGACGGTGGAGGCCGCCGGAGTCCGAGAGCCGTTCCGGGGCGACATCCTCGTGGACCTTAACGGTGAGGAGTGGCGGGCTCGCGTCTGGGCCTATGCCCAGCAACTCCTCCACGAGCAGGTCGACTTCGCGGGGAGCCGGCTGGTAATTCCCGCCATCGCGTTCGGTGACGTCGGCGCGGCGAGCGGTGTCGCCTCGCTCTGCGTCGCCACGCGCTCCTACGTGCGGGGATACGCATTGGCGCACCGGTCGCTCGTCTGTTCGGTCTCCGATGATGGCAGCACCGGCGTGCTGCTGACCGAGACAACCGCGCAGACGCAGGCCCGAGCGCCTTGAGTCGCGCTCGGGCGGTGAGGCCGCGGTCATCCTGGGCGCCCTGAGAAGAGCGCGCCCGGGAGACAGACATTGGCCCCTGACTACTTGCCCCACTCGGTGTGGACGAAGCCCGCCTCCGGCCGGTCCTTGCGCTGATACGTGTGCGCGCCGAAGGCGTCACGCTGCGCCTGGGTGAGGTTCTGCGGCAGCTCCGCGGTGCGGTAGCTGTCCAGGTACGCCAGCGACGAGCTGAACACCGGCACGGGGATGCCCACGCGCGTGGCCACGCCCACCACCTGCCGCCACGCGGGCGACATGCGCTCCAGCACGGGCGCGAAGGCGTCGGACACGACCAGGTTGGAGAGCGTCGGCTGTTGCTGGAAGGCCTCGCGCAGCGGCGTGAGCAGCTTCGCGCGGATGATGCAGCCACCCCGCCAGATGCGCGCCAGCTCCGCCAGGTTGATGTTCCACTGGTACTCCTGGGACGCCGCCTGGATGAGCCGCATGCCCTGCGCGTACGTCACCACGCGCGCCGCGTAGAGCGCGTCATGTGTCCACGCCGCGAGCTGCGCCTGCTCGTCCTTGCTGAGCTGCACCGCCGGGCCCTTCAGCTTCGGCGCGGCGGCCACGCGTTCGTCCTTCATGGACGACAGGATGCGCGCGTCCAGTGACGCGGCGATGGAGGGAATCGGTACGGCCAGGTCCAACGCCACCTGCACCGTCCACTTGCCCGTTCCCTTCTGGCCCGCCTTGTCCAACACCAGGTCCACCAGCGGCCTGCCCGTCTCCGGGTCCTTCTGGCGCAGCACCTTGATGGTGGTCTCCAGCAGGAACGAGCCGGCGATGCCCTGGTCCCACTGGGACAGCAGGTCCGCCAGCGCGTCCGCCTCCAACCCGAGCCCGCGGCGCAGCACGTCGTACGTCTCCGCGAGCAACTGCATGTCCGCGTACTCGATGCCGTTGTGCACCATCTTCACGAAGTGCCCGGCACCGTCCTTCCCCACGTAGGTGACGCAGGGGCCCAGGTCCGTCGTCGCGGCGATGGCCTCGAACACCGGCCGCACCAGTTCGTACGCCGCCGGAGCGCCGCCCGGCATGATGGAGGGGCCGTTGCGCGCGCCCTCCTCACCGCCGGACACGCCCACGCCCAGGAAGTGGATGCCCTTGGCCTTGCACTGCTCCTCGCGGCGGCGCGTGTCCTGGAACCACGAGTTGCCGGCGTCCATGATGACGTCGCCTTCGGACAGCAGGGGCAGCAGGCGCTCCAGCATGGAGTCCACCGCCGCGCCCGCCGTCACCATCAGCAGCACCCTGCGCGGGCGCTCCAGCCGCTGGACGAAGGCCTCCAGCGACGGAGTGCCCCAGATTTCAGGGTGGCCGTGCTTGCTGTGCATCTCATCGATGCGCTCCGAATGCCGGTCCCACACCGCCACCCGGAAGCCGTGGTCCGCGATGTTGAGGGCGAGGCTCGCCCCCATGACGCCCATTCCCGCCACGCCAAACTGCGCGCCCGCTGCCTCACTCATCGTTGATTCCTCCTGGAAGGTTCGCGACAGGGAGCCCTCACCGCCCGGCGGCGGGGTCCAACATCCACTCCGAATTCGTCACCCGGGCCGCGGGGAGGCTTACGTCCCCCGCCAGCGCCCGGCGCACCGTGTCCCGCTTGCCCGCCCCCGACACCAGGGTCAGCACGTGCCGCGCGGACCGCAACACCGGCAGCGTCAACGTCATCCGCCAGGGCGGCGGCTTGGGCCCCACCACCGCCAGGACCCGCTGCTCGGATTCCTCCAAGGCCGGGTGACCGGGGAAGAGGCTGGCCGTGTGCCCGTCCTCTCCCATTCCCAACAGCACCACGTCCAATTCCGGGGGCAGCTTCGCCGCGTAGTCCTTCGCCGCGGCGTCCCGGTCCTCGCGCTCACCCTCCATCCGGAACACCTGCGACGGTGACAGTCGCAAGGGCCGCAGCAGTGTGTCCTCCACCATGCGGTAGTTGCTGTCCGCGTGGTCGGGCGGAACGAAGCGCTCGTCCACGAAGTAGACGTCCACGCGCTCCCAGGGGAGCACCTGCGCCGCCAGCGCCCGGTACGCCGGGCCCGGTGTGCTTCCGCCCGACAACGCCAGGCTGGCGCGAGGCCGGGTGGCGAGCGTGTCCTGGAGCGCGCGCGCCATCCACAGCGCGGCCTCGTGGGGCAGGGACTCGGTGGGCACGACGTGCGTGCGCGCGGCGCTCACAGGCCGGTCCACCGGCGGCCATCCCGGGCCAGCAGCGCGGCGGCGGCATCCGGGCCCGAGCTGCCCGGCTTGTAGGGATGCGCGGGGCCGCCCTCACCGGACTCGAGGGCCTGGAGGATGGGCGTTACGTAGGTCCACGCCTGTTCCACGCTGTCCTGCCGCGCGTAGAGCGTGGCGTTGCCGCGCATGCAGTCCAGCAGCAGGCGCTCATAGGCCTCGGGCACCGGGCGCTGGAAGGTCTCCTGGTAGTTGAAGTCCATGGTCACGCCCGCGATGTTGACGTCCTCGCCGGGGACCTTGGATTCGAAGGAGAGGGCAATGCCTTCCTGGGGCTGGATGCGCAGCGTGAGCACGTTGGGCTGCAGCCGCTGGCAGGTGGAGCCCTCTCCGGAGAAGAGGCTGATGGGCACCGACTTGAAGTGGATGGACACCTCCGTCACGCGCCGCTTCAGGTTCTTGCCCGCGCGCAGATAGAAGGGCACGCCCGCCCAGCGCCAGTTGTCGATGTTCATCTTCATGGCGACGTAGGTCGGCGTGCGCGAGCCTTCCTTCACGCCCTTCGCCTGGAGGTAGCCCTCGTATTGGCCCACCACCACCGCGCGGGACACCTCGCGGCCCTCCAGCGGGCGCAGCGCGCGGAAGACCTTGTTCTTCTCGTCGCGGATGTCCTCGGCGCCGAAGGACACCGGGGGCTCCATGGCGCACAGCGCGAGCACCTGGAGCAGGTGGTTCTGCACCATGTCCCGGATGACGCCCGTCTCGTCGTAGAAGCCAGCGCGGCCCTCCACCGCCAGCGTCTCCGCCGCGGTGATTTCCACGTGGTCGATGTGCTGCCGGTTCCACAGCGGCTCGAAGATGGCGTTGGCGAAGCGGAAGACCAGGATGTTCTGGACCGTCTCCTTGCCCAGGTAGTGGTCGATGCGGAAGATTTGACGCTCGTCCAGCACCGCCGCCAGCTCGCGGTTGAGCGCGCGGGCGCTCTCCAGGTCGTGGCCGAAGGGCTTCTCGATGATGAGCCGCTGCCACGGGCGCTGGTCGGCCTGCTCCTGGCGCTTCAGCAGCCCCGAGTCCGCCAGTCCGTGGAGGATTTGGGGGAAGGTGGAGGCGGGGGTGGCCAGGTAATAGAACTGGTTGCCCTGCGTGCCGAACTTCTGGGCGACCCGGTCGAGCTCCTCGCGCAGGCGCACGAAGGACTTCGGGTCGTCATAGCCGCCCGAGATGAGCTCCAGGCGCGGGGCGAAGTCCTTCCAGACGGCCTCGTCCAGGGGCTGGGTGCGGGCGAACTTCTGGAGGGACGCCTTCACATGCTCGCGGAAGGCCTCGCTGTCGCCCTCGGAGCGGCTGAAGGCGACGACGGCGAAGTTCTCCGGCAGCAGGTGGTCGCGGGCCAGCTCGAAGAGGGCCGGGAACAGCTTGCGCTGGGCCAGGTCGCCGGTGGCGCCGAACAGCACCAGGGCGCATGGGTCCGGCCGCCGGGCACGAACCAGCGGGTCTCCTTCTCGGGGATGGGTCTCGATGTGCAGGCCCTGATGCGCGTCCATTCCGCTGCCTCCTCCGGGTGGGTCCGGCGGGCACCTTACGCCGTCCGAGTGGCCGCCGGGCAAGTGAGAGTGCAGGCAGTGACGCCCGTCCGACGTCTGAGCCCAGTGGGGAATGGGCCGGGCATCCACCGCGCTGCGCTTCTTCGCCGCGAGTCTTGCTCGCTGCTCTAACGGTGGAGCGCCGGGCTCGCCACGCGGGTTTCGCGGCGGGCTCGGACCAGGTGACCTACGGGAGACAGAGCAGTTGGTAGCGCCGCGTGTCGTGCTGCTTCACCTCGCGCAGGTCCACGCGGCAGGCCTGTTCCAGGTCCTCGAAGGGCGACACCTTGTCCCAGACGCGGCACAGGGGGCTCTGCTTCGCCTTGAAGTCGTCGGGGGACACATAGGCGCGGATGTTGCGGTAGTGACCTTCCAGGACCTCGCAGACACGGCGAGGGTCGGCTCGTGGGAATTCACCCCGCCCGTGGACCTCGATGAAGAGGATGGGCTTGTCCGGGCGGTCGAGCGTGGCCCGCATGCCGGCCAGCACGTCCAGTTCGAAGCCCTCCACGTCGACCTTGACGAAGTCCACGCGGGGCAGGTCCTGCTTCTGGATGAATCCGTCCACGGTGACGACGGCGGCATGGATGCCCTCCACGCCGGTTTCGGGCACGTGCCCGTTGAGGCCGGGGGTGAAGGGGATGACGCCCTCGTGGGCGCCCACCGCGGCCTGGATGGCCTGGCAGTTGCGCAGGTGGTTGTTCCGGAAGTTGGCCTCCAGCTCCGCGAAGTTCTCCGGCTCCGGCTCGAAGCTGAAGAGCTGCCCCAACTGGCCGATGCGGCTGCGCAGGTACAGGGACATGTAGCCGATGTTGGCGCCTACGTCGAAGACCACCATGCCCTGCCGGAGATGGGGCGCGATGAGCGCGACGTCTGGCAGGAAGGCCTCACCCTGGAGGTACAGCAACATGTGCGTCGTGCTGCGGTGCGCCTTCAATGACAAGTCGTAACCGAACAGCCTGCGTTGGGCCTCCAGCGGCTGCTGCCCATTGAGCTCCAGCAGCAGCCGGGCCGTGCGCAGTTGGCTGAAGGGGACCAGGGTATGGATGAGCCGGGCGGCTCGGAGCGCGGGGTCGATGGAACGCATGGGGGCGCTCCGCCCATATCACAGCCGCGGGGCCGGGGACATTGAACGGCGGGGCAATCTATTGCCGCCTGTCTGACATGACGCCCTGTCTGCTCGGGTGGGAGGGGAGCGGCTGCCTGGCGAGAGGAAGGTGTCAAGCGGACGACATGGCGCGGGCCGGAAGGTGGTATGCCTGGGGGCCTCGCCATGAAGTACGCCGTCACGCTCTGGTTCTGGGTCGTCTTCCTGCTCACCGCTCCGGTGCTGTTCACCCTGGGCGCGTTGCTGCTCGTCGTCACGTACCCGTTCGACCGGGACCGGCGGCTCCTGCATTCGCTGGTCTGCCGTTGGTGCTACGGCCTGTGGCTGCATGCCTCCCCGGGTTGGCGCACGCGCATCGAAGGCCGTGAGCTCATTCCGTCCGGGCCCTGCGTGATGGTGGTCAACCATCAGTCCGCGGCGGACATCCTCGCCGTCATGGGCCTGTTCCATCCCTACAAGTTCGTGGCGAAGGCGTCGCTGTTCTCGCTGCCGCTGGTGGGCTGGATGATGACGCTGCTGGCCTACGTGCCCATCGTCCGGGGCTCGTCCACCGCGATGCACCAGCTCCTGGACCCGTGCCGGCGTTGGCTGCGCCGCGGCATGCCGGTGCTCATCTTCCCGGAAGGGACGTACTCCAAGGGGGGGCAGTTGCTGCCCTTCAAGCGTGGCGCCTTTCAACTCGCGCTGGAGGAGCACGTGCCGGTGGTTCCCATCGTGGTGGAGGGCACGCCCGAGCTGCTGGACGGAGACGGCCCCTGGATGAGCCCCCGCGCCTCCATTCGCGTGCGCGTGCTTCCCGCGCTGCCGCCTGAATCCTTCGGTCCCGACTCCCAGGTGCTGGCCGCCGAGGTCCGCGCGCTGTTCGAAAAGACGTTGGCTGCCACGGGCTGAGCGGACACTGTCGCAAGGTGGTCACGCGATTGCGCTATCGTCGCGGACCATGCGCTCGACTCTGATGTTGCTTGGGTGGTTGGGGTTGTCGTCGCCAGCCTTGGCGGCGGTGCCCTCCGGCTTCCTTGAGACACCCTTCACCTCGAATACCCTCACACAGGCCACGGGGATGGCCTGGGCCCCGGATGGCTCGGGCCGCCTGTTCATCATCCGCAAGACGGGCGAGGTGCGGGTGGTGTCGCTGAAGGACGGCCAGCCTGAAACGCAGCCGGGGAACAACACGCTGGTGACACGGGTGTTCGCGACGGAGGAGCCCGTCTATACGCAAAGCGAGTGCGGACTCATCGGCATCGCCTTCGACCCTAACTACGTGGTCAACCGCTACGTCTATTTCTTCGTCACCGTCTCCGCGACGCAGCAGCAGATTGTCCGCTACACGGATGCGAACGGGACGGGCACGGCGCGCACCGTCGTCGTCGCCAACCTCCCCACGCGGGGCGTGAACCATGACGGCGGCGCCATTGGCTTTGGCCCGGACGGGAAGCTGTACTGGGCCATTGGCGACCTGGGCAATGGCGCGGGAGTGAACGCGGACCTGACGTTGATGGCGTCCAAGGTGAGCCGCGCGAACCCGGATGGCACGCCCGCCAACGACAACCCGTTCAATGACGGCGTGGGGCCCAACAACGAGTACATCTGGGCGCGCGGCTTCCGCAATCCTTTCACCTTCACCTTCCAGCCCACCACGGGCCAGTTGTGGGTGAACAGCGTGGGCACCGGCTACGAGCAGGTCTTCGTCGTGCCCCGCAGAGGCCATGCTGGCTACAGCGACTACGAGAACAACCAGCCCAGCGGGAACGACTACATCACGCCCGCGGTCAAGTACCGCACCAATGGCGTGGACTCCCGCGGCCTCACCGCGGAGGGGGCCGTGCGCAGCGGCGGGGTTGCCACCTTCACCACCACGAACACCCATGGCTTCCGCAAGGGCGAGTTGCTCACGCTCAGCGAGGTGGGGGATGCGAGCTTCAATGGCGAGTGGTATGTGGCCAGCGTTCCAGGTCCCACGACCTTCACCGTGGCGCAGGCTTCGCTGCCGGACGCAGTGAGCGGTGGTGGGACGGCCAGGACGCAGGCGCTGGGGGGCTCCATCACCGGCGGCACCTTCTACGACGCGACGCTCTTCCCGGCGGAGTACCAGGACAACTTCTTCTTCGGTGACTACAACTCCGGTTGGCTCACGCGCGTCACCCTGGCGGCGGACAACTCGGTGGCCACGGTGGACGAGTGGGCCAGGGGCTTCAGCTCGCAGGTGGACCTGGCGGTGGGCCCGGACGGCGCGCTCTATACCATCGGCGTGACGGGCGGCACCCTGCGGCGCATCACGCCCGAGGCGCCGGGACAGAAGCTGGTGGTGTCCGGGCTCCAGCCGCGCGTGGAGGAGGGCGGGCGCGCCGCCTTCACCGTGCGCCTGGCCGAAGCGCCGGCCTCCGATGTCTCCGTGCAGGTGCCCCGCGCGATGGGCGGCTCCGAGGACCTGAGCATCGTCAGCGGCGCGGCGCTCACTTTCACCGCGTCCAACTGGAACGTGCCCCAGGTGGTGACGCTCACCGCGGCGGTGGATGCCGATGCGACGCCGGATGTCGCCACGTTCATGGTGGTGGCGGACGGGCTGCAAGAGGTGCCGGTGGTGGCCACCACCATCGACAACAACTCGCCGCGCCTGGTGCTGACCGCGTCCCAGGTGAGTGTCGTGGAGGGGGAAACGGCGACCTTCGGTGTGTCGCTCTCGGAGCGGCCCTCGCGCAACGTCACGGTGACCGTGGCGCGCACCCAGGGCGACGAGGACATCACCGTGGAGTCCGGGACGACGTTGTCCTTCAGCACCTCTGATTGGAACACGCCCAAGGACGTCACCCTGGCGGCCGCGCCGGATGCGGACAACCAGGATGGGACGGCCATCATCACCGTGGCCTCACCGGGACTGGACGCGCGCGAGGTGGAGGTCTCCGAGCAGGACACGGACCCGCTGCCTCCCGTCATCCTCTCCGAGCCGGTGACCACCGCCGTGGTGGGCAATCCGTACCGGTACGAGGTGCAGGTGAGGGCCCGGCCCACCGCCGTGTATGTGCTGGTGGACCCGGTGGATGGCATGGAGATAGACCCCCTCACGGGCGTCCTCACCTGGGAGCCCACCGAGGCGGGGCAGGTGGCTGTCACCGTGAACGTGAGCAATGGGGAGGCTCCGGACGCGATGCAGTCCTTCACCATCACCGTCAGCCCGGACTCGCCTCCCACCGCCATCCTCACGCGCCCCGAGGACGGTGAGCGCGTGTCTGGCGCCACGGCGGAGTTCTATGGTGACTGCGTGGACGACGTGGGCTGCACGCACGCGGAGTTCTACGTGGACAACGTGCTGCGCTACACCGACGTGCAGACCGGAAACCACTTCCACTACGGCGGCGAGCACAACCGCTGGGACACCACGGACCTGACGCCCGGCTGGCACCACGTCCGCTTCGTGGTGGTGGATTCGACCGGACAGCAGGGCTCCGCCGAGGCGGCGGTGTGCGTGGGGGATGTCCCCTGCGAGCCGCTGCCGCCGGATGCCGGGACCGCTGACGCGGGAACCGATGCCGGGACGGACGCCGGAACGGATGGGGGCACGGATGGTGGCACCCGGCCGCCGCCCAATGAACCGGGCGGCTGTGACTGCAACGCGATGCCGCTGGCGCCGTTGGCCTGGGGTTCGCTGGCGTGGCTGGCGCTCCAGCGGCGGCGCTCACGCCGCCACTGAGGGTGGCTAGCTGCTCCTGCGCGCGAGGGCTTTCTCAGCCTCCTCGTGCAGGGCATCACTCAGCAGAAGCGCTGGAGTCACCAGTGACTCCAGCTCTTCGACGCTGTCGGGCATGTCGTTCTTCACCGCCGTGAGCCGCTCGTCCTCGATGGTGAAGTTCGTGAACTGGCGGCACAGCAGCGCGAGTTGCCGCCGCACGCCCGGCGCGCGAAGGATATCCCGGGCTTCATCGGACAGGTTCTTCAGGTTGAGGAGCGCGTCCAGCTCCGCGTCGCCGACTTCCTCATCCCGGCGGCCCATCACCTGGAGGAACTTGTCGGTGAGTCCCTCGGGACGGATGTGCACATCCGGGGGCAGTACCTAGCCGAGCTCCAGCCACACCACCGTGTAGAGGTGTGTCCGGTTGCGGCTTGGACGCTGCTCCGTGTGCAGGCGGAACTGTCGACCCCGGTGGAGCCCCGCGACCTCCCAGGTTCCCAGAGAGTAGGTGAAGCTCCAGTCGTGAAGGGCCGCGAGTCGTCTCCAGGCCCGGTCCCGGCGCTGGTGTTGCACCCGATAGGCGGTGACGAACAGCACCAGCGACATGGCGCCGAGGGCAATGGGAAGCAGTGTCTCAAGACTCATTCCTGGATGCTCCGAACGGCGTCGGCCAGCCCTCGCACGGGCGTGAGCAACGCGTAGAGCCCGGCGCGGGTGCGCGGGACGTCCAGCACCTCCGCCGTCAGGCCGCCTCCCTTGATGGTGAAGGTCCGGAAGGCGTGGTCCACGTTCAGCAGGGTCCGCTGCATGTCCCCGTGGCGGAGGAACGCGCGAACCTTGGGCGTGACGTCGTGCAGGCCCAGTGCGGCATCGAGGCTGGCGTTACCGGCCTGCTCGCCCTTGACGCCAAACAGCTTGAGGAACTTGTCGCCCCTCAGCGTCTCCGGCCCGATGGTCAGCTCGCGCGGGAAGCCGATGCCCCGTTCGTGCCGGACAATGGTGAAGATGTTGAATTGCTTGCCCGTGCCCCGGTGCTCGGTCTCCACCGTGAGGGAGCGCCCGGCGTGGGTGCCCTTCAACGGGAGCGTCCCCGCGGAGTAGCGGAATCCGGGCGTGGACTGGAACTGCCAGCCGCGCTCCGCCGCGACCTCCTCCCAGACCTGGAGTTGCTGTTTCCAGCGCTGCCTGCGGACGTAGCCGATGAGGCTCGCGATGCCAAAGCCCACTCCGAAGACGGACGCGAAGATGCCTGGCTGGAATCCGTTCATGGCCGGGAGCATCCCCGCTCGATGCGTGTCGGCCAACCCCCTCGGCGCGTGAGGGCCTCCTGGGGGGACGTGGCGGGGCGTCCGCTTCGAAACGGCTTGGAGTTACAGGAACTTGCGCCCATGTCAGACGGAGGGAGTAAGGGAGCAGGCGCCCGCCGCTTGGAGCGAGCAGCCTCTCTGTTGGAGGCTGCCCGCCGGTCAGAGCGCGACGGGAAAGAGGGAGGGTGAGGCCTGATGCGCCTGCTGCACACGTCGGACTGGCACCTGGGACACACGCTGTACGACGTCTCGCGGGATGCGGAGCACGCGGCCTTCCTGGACTGGCTGCTGGAGACACTGGAGGCGCAGGCCGTGGATGCGCTGCTGGTGGCAGGGGACATCTTCGACACGGCGAACCCCAGCGCGGAGGCGCAGGCGGCCTGGTACCAGTTCGTCGCGAAGGCGCGGCGGCGGCTGCCCCGGCTGGATGTGGTGGTGATTGGCGGCAACCACGACTCGGCGGCGCGGTTGGACGCGCCGGACCCGGTGTTCGCTGCACTGGGCGTGCGCGTGGTGGGCGGGCTTCCCAGGACGAGAGGGACGTTGGACCTGGAGCGGCTGCTGGTGCCGCTGCATGACGCGAAGGGCCGGGTGGGCGCGTGGGTGGCGGCGGTGCCGTACCTGCGGCCCTCGGACCTGCCGCCCGTGTCCGGGGATGCGTCGGACCGGCTGGTGGAGGGCGTGCGCACCGTCTACGCGGAGGTGCTGGCCGCCGCGCGGCGCCGGCGTCAGGCGGGGCAAGCGCTGGTGGCCATGGGGCATTGCTACATGACGGGCACGGAGCTGTCCGTGCTGAGCGAGCGGAAGATTCTCGGAGGCAATCAGCACGCGCTCCCCGTGGAGCTGTTCCCGGAGGACGTGGCGTACGCGGCGCTGGGGCATCTGCACAAGGCGCAGCGGGTGGGCGGGCGCGAGAGGGTTCGCTACAGCGGCTCGCCCCTGCCTCTGTCGCTGTCGGAGGCGGGCTACCGGCACCAGGTGCTGTTGGTGGAGCTGGAAGGAGACGCGTTGGGCGAGGTGCGGCCGCTTCCCGTGCCCAGGACCACGGAGATGGTGCGGGTGCCTGAGCGGGACGCGGAGCCCCTGGACGCGGTGCTGGCGTTGCTCGAAGCCCTGCCGGCGCACGACGCGGATGCGTTGGAGTGGCGGCGCCCCTATCTGGAGGTGTGCGTGTCGCTGCCTCGGCCGGAGCCCGCGCTGCGGCAGAAGGTGGAGAAGGTGCTGGATGGGAAGTCCGCGCGGCTGGTGAAGCTGACGCCCGCCTATACCGGCACGGGCGGCGCGCTGGCGGAGGTCCAGCCGGGGCTCTCCTTGAAGGAGCGCACGCCCGAGGACGTCTTTCGCGCGCGCTACGCCCGTGACTTCGAGGAGCCGCCCACGCCCGCGCTGCTGGAGGCCTTCCATACGTTGCTGACCGACGTGCAGGAGGAGTCGCCGTGAAGGTGCTCGCGATTCGCGGTTCCAACCTGACGAGCTTCGCGGGGGACTTCGCGCTGGAGCTGGACCAGCCGCCGTTGGACCGGCTGGGCCTGTTCGCCATCACCGGTGCCACGGGCGCGGGGAAGAGCACGTTGCTGGACGCGCTGTGCCTGGCGCTCTTCGACCGCACGCCTCGGTTGGGCGGACGGGGCGGGGTGCCGGTGGGCCGCGCGGACGAGGACGAGGAGGCGCGGCTGTCCGCCTATGACGTGCGCGGCATGTTGCGCCGGGGCGCGGCCGAGGGCTTCGCGGAGGTGGACTTCCTGGGCAAGGACGGGCGGCGTTACCGGGCGCGCTGGTCCGTGTGGCGCGCGCGCAACCGCGCGGAGGGGCGCTTCCGGCCGCAGGAGATGCAGTTGATGGATGTGGCCACCGGCCAGCTTTCCGGCCGCACCAAGGGCGAGGTGCTGACCGCCATCCAGGAGCGGCTGGGACTGTCGTTCGACCAGTTCCGTCGCTCGGCGCTGCTGGCGCAGGGCGAGTTCGCGGCGTTCCTCAAGGCGGATGCGAGCGAGCGCGCGGAGCTGCTGGAGCGGATGACGGGCACGGAGGTGTACAGCCGGGTGTCCATCGCCGCGCACGAGAAGAACAAGGCGGAGCAGGAGGCGTTGACGCGGCGGGCGCAGGGGCTGGCGGCCATCGCGCTGATGCCGGAGGCGGAGCGAGCGGCGGCGGTGGCGGCGCTTGGCGAGGAGTCGCGGG
>JBKGHI010000012.1:0-73093 GCA_046520405.1 Myxococcus sp. 1LA | reverse complement strand
GACCGGCGCTACCGCGCGCTGCACCGCGACCGCCCGCCCGAGGCCAGCCCCCTGCCCTGGCTGGGCCTGGTGGGCGCCATGGCGTTGGGCGGCTCCGTCTGGGTGCTGCGGCGCCCGGCGGCGGCCCTGCCCTTCAAGCGCCGCTACCCGGACGTGGCGCAAGCGGCGGCGTACATCGCGCCCGCGGCGACCGGCGTGGCGGTGCTGGTCTTCATCCCCTTCGCGGTGGGCCTCAGCCTGTCGCTGTTCCACCACGAGGCAGGGGAATACTCCTTCGTGGGCCTGGCCAACTTCGTGGACATCCTGGCCAGCCGTGGCTACAGCATCACCGAGCCCCTGTCCTTCTACTTCACGCTGGCCGTGACGCTGCTGTGGGCGGTGGTCAACGTGGTGCTCCACGTGAGCATCGGCCTGTTCCTGGCGCTGCTGCTGAAGGATCCGCTGCTGAAGCTGCGGGGCGTCTACCGGGTGCTGCTCATCATCCCCTGGGCCGTGCCCAACTACATCACCGCGCTCATGTGGAAGGGCATGTTCCACCGGCAGTTCGGCGCCATCAACGGCCTGCTCGTGGCGTTGGACCTGGAGCCGGTGAGCTGGTTCACCCGCTTCTCCACGGCCTTCGCGGCCAACGTGGCCACCAACACCTGGCTGGGCTTCCCCTTCATGATGGTGGTGGCGCTGGGCGCGCTCCAGTCCATCCCCCAGGAGCTCTACGAGGCCGCGGAGGTGGACGGCGCGAGCAAGTGGACGCAGTTCCGCCGCATCACCCTGCCGCTGCTGAGGCCCGCCATGCTGCCGGCCGTCATCCTGGGCAGCGTGTGGACCTTCAACATGTTCAACATCATCTACCTGGTGTCCGGCGGTGAGCCGGGCGGCGGCACCGACATCCTGGTGTCCGAGGCCTACCGCTGGGCCTTCCAGCGCAACGAGCAGTACGGCTTCGCGGCGGCGTACTCGGTCCTCATCTTCGTGGTGCTGCTGGGCTGGTCCGCCTTCACCAAGCGGCTGATGCGGTCGTCCTCGGAGGTGATGGGATGAACCGCCCGTCTCGCTTGAAGATGGCCGCCATCCACGCCGGCCTGTCGCTGTTGTGCATGGCCACGCTCTACCCGGTGCTCTGGGTGGTGAAGATGGCCCTGTCACCCACGGACGGGCTGGCGCTCACCGCCAACCCCTTCCCCGAAACCGTCACGCTGGAGCACTTCCGGCAGGTGCTCTCCGGCACGGACGCGGCGGGGCGGTGGGTGTTCGGCCGGCAGCTCCTGTCGAGCATCGTCGTGTCCGGCGCCACCACGCTGGTGGGCCTGACGCTGGCGGTGTCCGCGGCC
Organism: Myxococcus sp. 1LA; assembly: GCA_046520405.1. Lineage (GTDB taxonomy): Bacteria > Myxococcota > Myxococcia > Myxococcales > Myxococcaceae > Myxococcus. The sequence continues at coordinate 71,765 of JBKGHI010000012.1, read as the reverse complement.
TACGCGCTGTCGCGCTTCCGCTTCCCCGGCAAGGAAGGCGGGATGCAGGCGCTGCTGGTGACGCAGATGTTCCCGGCGACGCTGATGATGGTCCCCATCTACAGCATCCTCCAGAAGCTGCACCTGCTGGACAGCCTCACGGGGCTCGTCCTCGTGTATGCCACCACCGCCCTGCCCTTCTGCATCTGGAACCTCAAGGGGTACTTCGACACGCTGCCGCGCGAGCTGGAGGAAGCGGCGGTGATGGACGGGGCCTCCACCTTCCAGGTGTTCGTGCGCGTGGTGCTCCCGCTGGCGCGGCCCGCGCTGGCGGTGACGGCGCTCTTCTCCTTCATGACGGCGTGGAACGAGTTCATCCTCGCCGCCACGCTGCTCAATGACCCGGCCCGCTTCACCCTGCCCGTCGCGCTCCAGCGCTTCGTCGGCGAGCACAAGGTGGAGTGGGGCAAGTTCGCCGCGGGCGCGCTCATCGTCTCCGCGCCGGTCATGGCTTTGTTCTTCGCTCTCCAGAAACACCTCGTCGGCGGGTTGACCGCTGGCGGCGTCAAGGGGTGATGTCGATGTCGTCTCGCTGTCTCCGTGCTCTCTTCCTCGTCCTGCCCCTGCTGGTCATCGCCTGTGACGGCGATTCCGGCGGGGGTCCTGCTCCCAGCGATAACGCGCCCATGATTCGGGAGGTCCAGCCTTCGGGCGGCCCCGTCGCGGGCAACAGCCTCATCAACGTCTACGGCTCCGGCTTCAAGGAAGGCGCGAAGCTCTACTTCGGGGAGCTGGAGGCCCTGCGGGTGGTGGTGGTCAACACCAACCGCATCTACGGCTACACCCCCACGGCCAGCTCCGGCGTGGTGGACGTGCGCGTGGTGAACCCCGACAACGCCCACGGCACCCTGGTGGGCGGCTTCACCTTCGAAGGCTCGCCGTCGGCGAACATCGACCAGGCCGAGGTTCTCAACGGCAACGTGGACGCGGTCAGCAACGGCCAGCCGGTGGGCACCACCGTGCGCGGCGCCGTCACCGTGTCCGGCATCACCCGGGGCACGGGCCAGGGCGGCGGCATCCGCGCGCAGGTGGGCTTCGCCCCGGCGAACGCGGAGCTGCTCAACCCGGAGAGCTACACCTGGGAAGAGGCCACCTACGAGGGTGACTCGGACAGCCGCGAGGCGGACATCTATCAGGGCACCGTGCTGCTCCAGCCGGCCATTGGCGGTGAGAGCCGCGAGTGGGTCGTCACCATGCGCTTCTCCATCGACAACGGCGCCACGTGGGTGATGGCGGACGGCGATGGCAGCGCCAACGGCGTGTCGGAGGAGATGCTGCGCCGGGTGTTCATCTCCCGGCCGCGGGTGGACTACTGCAAGCTGGGACCGGACGGGAACCGCGGGCCGCTCAACGTCTTCTACCGTCCGGGCGACACCACGCTCGTGAAGGTGGCCGGCCAGGTGTACGCCTCGGGCGTCACCCAGGGCGGCGGCGCGGGCTCGGGCCTGGTGGCGCAGCTCGGCTACGGCCCGGCGGACTCAGACCCGCGCAGCGACAGTGGCTGGAGGTGGGTGAACGCCACGTACAAGACGGACCACGGCAACAACGACGAGTGGGAAGCCGACATGCCCAACCCGGGCACCGAGGGCACCTGGCGCGTCGCCTACCGCTTCAGCATCAGCGAGAACGCGTGGCGCTACTGCGACGTGGACGGCGTCAACGACAGCGACGAGGGCGAGCTGACCTTCAGCCTGTCCAAGCTGGGCACGCTCACCGTGGGTGACGAGGCGCCGAAGCCGGCTGTGACGTGGTGCAAGATTGGCCTCGACCAGACGCCGCCGGAGGCCATCAACTACACGACGACGCAGACGACGGGCCTGAAGACGGTGCACGCGCAGGTCCACCTGCCGGGCGTGACGGACCGCCAGGGCGCGGGACCGGGCTTGGCCGGCCAGCTCGGCTGGGGCCCCGTGGGTGAAGACCCGCGCACCTCGCCGCTGTGGAACTGGTCGACGCAGTTGACGTTCGACCAGGACAACTTCGACGTGAATGACCAGTGGAAGGGCACGCTCCCCAACCCGGCCATCAACGGCGAGTACCGCTACGCGGTTCGCTTCAACCACGACGGCGGCCCCATCCGCGTGTGCGACGGCAACGGCGTGGACGACGGCGGGCAGGACTTCGAGCTGGACCAGCTCGGCGCGCTGAACGTAACGGGCCAGCCCGTCATCCCGCGCGTCATCGGCTACTGCAAGCTGGGGCCGGACGGGAACACCACCCCGGAGACCGTGACGTACACGACGACCACCACGCCCAGCCGTCGCGTCGAGGCACAGGTGTACGTGCAGGGCGTGACGAACGCGGCCGGCGAGGGCGCGAACATCGTGGGGCAGCTCGGCTGGGGGCCCGCTGGTGAGAACCCGGCCACGTCCTCGCAGTGGAACTGGTCCACGAGCGGCAGCTACGCGTCGGACCTCGGCAGCAATGACGTGTACGAGGCCACGCTGCCCAACCCGGGCACGGTGGGCAGCTACCGGTTCGCCTACCGCTTCCAGGTGAACGACGGCGACTTCCTGCTGTGCGACGCGGACGGCAACAGCGGCGGAGCCAGCGGCTTCGACGCCGCGCTGACGGGAACGCTCACGGTCACGGAGGCGCAGACCCTCAACGCGATCGACTACTGCAAGCTGGGGCCGGATGGGAACAACACGCCCCAGTCGCTGGCGTACACCGCCGGTGAGGCAGCCAGCCACGTCATCGTCGCGTACGTGAACGTGACGGGCATCACCGACTCCACCACGGGCGAGGCCGCGGACATCGTGGGCCAGCTCGGCTGGGGGCCCGCCGGTGAGGATCCGGCCACGTCCGACGAGTGGAACTGGGACACGACAGCCGGGTTCGCGGAGGACTTCTACGCCAACGACCGGTACCAGGCCACGCTGCCCAACCCGGGCGTGGTGGGCAGCTACCGGTTCGCCTACCGCTTCCAGGTGAACGGCGGCGCGTTCATGTACTGCGACGCGGACGGCAACAGCACCAACCCGGAGCACGGCTTCAACGTGGACCTGACGGGCAGCCTGGCGGTGAGCGAGGACCCGGACCCCGAGCCGACGGACAGCTACTGCCGCCTGCAGAGCGTGAGCGGCACGACGGTGGGCAGCGGCGACACCGTCACCGTGGTGGGCCGGGTGCACATCCCGGGCGTCACCGCGGGCAATGGCCCGGGCGCTGGCGTCCAGGTGCAGGTGGGCGTGGGCGCCGCGGACGCGAACGCGTCCACCCAGGCGGCCGCGTTCACCTGGAAGGCCGCGGAGTACACCGGCGAGGCCGACGGCGAGGCGGACACGGACGAGTTCTCCACCACCGTGACGCCGGCCTACACCGGCGACCGCGCCGTCAGCCTGCGTTACTCCACGGACGGCACCACGTGGACGTACTGCGACAAGGACGGCAGCAACGTGGGTGGGTACACGCTGGGCCAGCAGCACGCCCTCACGGTGGGCAACCACGCGGTGATTGGCTACTGCAACCTCCAGTGGCCCTTTGAAATCGCGGCGGGCGCCGAAGGCGACCCTCGCATCGTCTATGGCCAGTTGTACGCGGCGGGCGTCACCCCGGGCGGAGGCCAGGGCGCTGGCATTGTCGCTGAGCTCGGCTACGGCCCCGTGAGCAACGACCCGGGCGTCTCCGGCTGGACCTGGGTGGCGGCGACGTACCTCAGCGACGAGGGCGACAACGACCAGTACTCCGTGAGCCTGCCCGCAGGCGTACCGGCCGGGACGTCCTACACGTACCGCTACTCGCTCAACGGCGGGCCCTTCTGCTACGGCGACCGGAACGACCGGGGTGGTAGCACCAATGGCTTCAGCGGCGGGGACATCGGCACGGTCACCCCGTAGCGCGTCAGCCGTTCCAATGGCCGTCCGGATGCCCACCATGGCCCGGGCGGCCTTGCGGAATGATCGGCCCTGCTGAAACGTATGCTTGACAGTGTCGGATGGGGTCGATAGAAGCCCGCTCACCGAAGCGCGGCGGACGCCTGACGGGCGGATAGCTCAGCGGTAGAGCGGCGCCCTTACAAGGCGATGGTCACAGGTTCAATCCCTGTTCCGCCCACTGTCGTACCGATGTGGGGAGTTAGTTCAGTTGGTTAGAACGCCGGCCTGTCACGCCGGAGGCCACGGGTTCAAGTCCCGTACTCCTCGCCAATAAAAAGGGCCCGGAATCGCAAGATTCCGGGCCCTTCGCCTTTTAGTGAGAGGCTTGGTTTTCGACTTGCCGCTCGCAGTGCCCGTTTGGGGAGTTAGTTCAGTTGGTTAGAACGCCGGCCTGTCACGCCGGAGGCCACGGGTTCAAGTCCCGTACTCCTCGCTCGATGAAGCCCAGCAATCCTTCGGGTTGCTGGGCTTTTTCTTTTCCTGCATGCCCTCAGTCTGCCCCTCCGGCGTCTCTGGCCGGAGCAGCGTGGAGCTGGACCTACTTCGTCTTTCGTGAGGTCAGCCGGGCGGGAAAGCGCTCCTCGACGCCGGGCAGGAACAAAGGCCGACCTTCCCGGGCGGCCTGGATGGCCAGGGGGAAGTCGAGGTCGCCATAGCGGTCGAGCACCGCCGGGTCGAAGAAGGCTGTTCCGTTCCCCTCCCCTTCGTTCTCGATGTCCGGCTCCAGTGTCTCCCAACCTGCGCGCGACGCGTAGAGCAGCGAACGCACCCCTTCGTCCGTGTAGATGAAGGTGTGCGCGTCGAGGAAGCTCGCCCTCGCCCGGAGCCCACCCGTGGCACTCAGGACGGCGTTGTGGTCCCCGTACTGGCCGAAGAGCCAGTCGTCCACGAAGACGGAGCCTTCGACGAAGACCCGCGCCCCGTTGCCGAACGAGAGCGTCCGCGCCTGGAGGTCTCCCCGGACAATGACGAGCCCGGGGAGATACTCGTCGGTCCATAGGTTGAGGTGGCCGGACGTCTTGAGGGGACCGTCGACCAGGAGGACATAGGGGCCTTTGCCCGTGTCGATGTCTCCGGAACCGTTGACGCCACCGTCGATGATGCGAAGCGTGCCGGGAGGAGGGCCGTTGGGGCTGCGCTCGAACTCCCAAAGCTCCGCCTCCAGCCGGTGAGGATGGAGGCGCGAGTGGAGCTCCGCGAAAGTTGTCTCCCGGCCAAGCGCTTCAAATCGAGTGGTGGGCATGAAGTGCATCATGCCCCTGGTCTTGCCGAGGCCCACGGTCGACTGGCGTCAGAATCGAGCGGGAGCGCGACGCGCGAAGGTGGCAGCCCCCTCGCGACCGGCGCACCGTTCGCCGAACGGGAGCGCCCGTTCGCCGAATGCCCTGCCCCACTGGAAGAAGGCGCCTCCTGTGCGGCACCCACTCCGGCACCGTGGCGCCTGCCCCCCCGTTGCTCCGGAGACAGCACTCCATGCCGCGTCAGTCTTTCGTGTCGTCGTTCCTCCTCCTCGGCCTGACGTCATCCCTTGCCATGGCCGCCGCAGGTGAAGGCGCCTCCGCCATCGACCGTCATCAGCAGGTGGACGCTCTCTTCGCGCCATGGAGTGGCAGGGACTCACCCGGCTGCGCCGTGGGAATCTCTCGCGATGGCGCACTCGACTACGCGCGCGGCTACGGCATGGCGAACTTGGAGTACGACGTACCGATTACGCCGCAATCCATCTTCCACACCGCCTCCATCGCCAAGCAGTTCACCGCCTTCGCCATCGGGCTGCTGGCGCAGGAGGGCAGGCTGTCGCTGGACGATGACATCTGAAAACACGTGCCGGAGCTGCCGGACCATGGAAAGACAATCACCGTCGCGCACCTGATACATCACACGAATGGACTGCGCGAACAGGGCTATCTGCTGAATCTGGCCGGCTGGCGCGGCGACGACCTGTCCACCGAGGCAGACGTCCTCTGGCCGTTGACCCGGCAGCGCGGCGTGAACTTCGCGCCCGGCACAGAGATTGTGTACGGCAATTCCGCGTACACGCTGCTGGCGGTGGTCGTGGAGCGCCTCTCCGGCAAGCCGCTGCGGGCGTTCGCCGACGAGCGAATCTTCAAGCCGCTCGGAATGAGCGACACCCATTTCCGCGACGACCGCACGGAGGTCGTGCCCCAGCGTGCCTCGGCGTACAGCATCCGCGAAGGCGGCGGCTGGAGAATCAACGTCCCCATGGGTTCCGGCGCCACCAGCCTGCTCACCACGGTCGGCGACATGCTGAAGTGGCAGCAGAACCTGCTCGACGGGCGTGTTGGAGGGAAGAAGCTGGTCGCGTGGATGCAGACCTCCGGCAAGCTGAACGACGGCACCGCCACCACCTATGGCGGTGGACTGCATCTGACGGGCTACCGCGGCCTGCGCATGGTGAGCCACGACGGCATGAACGCCGGCTACCGCACGGACGCCCTCCTCTTCCCGGACCACCGTCTGGCCATCGTCGCGTTGTGCAACGGCTCGAAGATTGACCCTTCGGAGCTCACGCGGAAGGTGTCCGACCTCTACCTGGGCCAGCACATGAAGGACGTGATGCCGCCCGCCATGAAGCTGCCGGAGGCGCAGTTGTCGGCGCTGGCCGGCAACTACTGGAGCCCCTTGACGGATGAGGTGGTGCGGCTGGAGTTCAAGGACGGAGCGCTGCGCCAGGTCGGCGTGCCCACGGCCTTCGTGCACACCGGTACTCGCTCGGCACCGTCACCTTCACGCGAGCGGCCTCCGGCGACATTGATGGGCTGACCATCAGCAATCGTCGCCTGCGTCGGCTGCGAGCGGAAAGACTCGTGAAGGTGGAGGCGCCGCGATAGACGGTGGCGCGCTGCTGCACGAACAATGAGTCGCGCCCATCACGGCCCACTGACGTCAACCTGACGACCTATGTGTTCAGCGCGGTGATGAAAGGTCGTCCTGCAATGCCCGATACATTTTTTCGAGGGTCGCCCTGGCGTAGCGAACGAACGCGGTGACCTCTGGGCCCCGGCTGGCCAGGTCGTCCTGTGCCTCTCCCAGGTACGACGCCCTCGCATCGCGCATCACTGCCCGGTGTTCATCTGGCAGGCGCTCCACGGCCCACTGGGCCGCGACGTCCTTGGACGCGATTCCGCCCGTCGACAGGCTGAACCCAATGCGCGCCAGCGCGAGCACCACGTTCCTTTCGTCCCCACGCCAGTCGGCGGGTTCGTTCCATTGGAGCACGGTGTCGTAGAGCGCTCGCCCCAGGTCGGCCCGGGGGACGGGGTCGAAAAGCTCGATGGCGGGCGCGCCGTGCAAGCAGACGCTGTGTTGCCTTGCCTTCGTCAGCAAGATGGCCACGTCGTGGTCCACGACGGCGGGCTGCACGTGGCCAGCCTCCAGTTCCGCGCGGAGCCATTCCCCGTACTGCAACTCGCGCATCGGTGGGTATCGCCACGGGACGACCGCATCCCGGACGACCACGGTCACCTCGAGCGGGCGGAGCGACTCACGTGTCGCCGGCCATGTGGAGACAGAGAGCAGGCCCCTCATCAGCGCGCGTCGGACCGCGTCCGGCAGTGGGGCGCTGACGGTGACCAGGAGATCGATGTCGCTCTGGGGTTTCAGTCCGCCATCCACCGCCGAACCGAACAGGTGGATGGCCTGCAGGGAACGGGCGAGGTTTCGCCCAATCACAGCGCAGGCGCTTGAAACCTGATGGGCGATATCGGCGGGCACGGATGCGTTCATGGCGGCGCGTGTTGGATGGACAGATGTCAAGGCTGGCGTCGCAGGTGCTGGTCCAGGAAGGAGAGGATTCTCACGGTGGTCTCCGCTTCGCTCTTCGTGCTGCTGAAGCCATGGCCATCGTTGGGGAGAACGAAGTAGTCAATAAGCACTCCGTTCTTCCGGACGGCCTCGACGAGCGCATCCGTCCTGGCCTTGGGAACGCGCGGATCGTTGGCGCCCTGGATGACGAGCAGGGGCTTGCGAATCTTCTCCGCGTGGAACAGTGGGGAGATTTCTCGAAGCATCGCCTCCTGCGTCTGGGGATTGCCCAACTCCTGGTAGAGCGCCTCGCGCAGGGCGTCCTTGTGGGGCGGCAGCTCTTTCAGGGCGCTCAGCCAGTCTGAGATGCCAAACGCGTCCACGCCCACGGCGAAGACGTCGGGGTGGAACGTCAGCGCGGCGAGAACCATGTATCCGCCGTAGCTGGGGCCCAGGATGCCCACGTGAGCGCCATCCACGTAGGGCAAGCCAGCCAGGTACTTCTTCGCTTCGACGCAGTCCTGGAGCGGCGCCTTGCCGTGTTGCTGGTCATCCGCCGCGAAGAACGACTTGCCGTAGCCCTCGCTGCCCCGGTTGTTGACGGCGAGCACCACGTAGCCGTGGTGGACGAGGGACTGAAAGAAGCTGCTGTAGCCCTTGGCGGACTGTCCTCCCGGGCCACCATGGACGAAGACGATGGCGGGGGCGCGATGCTTCGCGGTGGCCTGGTGTGGCTTGTAGAGAAGCGCGGGAATCTCCAGCCCGTCGAAGGACTTGAAGCGCACCCGCTCCGACTCCACCAGGACCTGGGAATCCACCGCCCGCCCCAGCGTGTTCGTCAGCCGGGTGACCTTCTTCGTTTCGAAGTCGTAGACATACAGGTTGCCGGGCGCGCGGTCCCCGTCGACGTGGAAGGCCATCCGCTTCTCGCCGCGGGACAGCGTCACGTTGGAGAGGGTTCCCTCCGGAATCCCTGGCAAGGACACGCGTCTACCTGACTTCACGTCGTGAACCCTGAGCGTGGTGCGGCCGTCTTCGTTGACGCGGGTGATACGCCAGGTGCCACGCCGCGAGAACGCCGTGGAGAGCACGTCCCAGTTCAGCTTCTCCACCTGCTCTCGCTTTCCGGTGGCGAGCACGTGGCGCTCCACGCGGATGAACTCGGAGCCTTCGTTGGTGAGCAGGTACAACGCGGAGGACGCCGGGTCGAAGGCGGCCGCCTTCCAATGGGCTGTGCCCGTATGCGCGGTGAGGTGCTGGCGCTGCCGGGTGGCGAGCTCGTGGAGGTACACGTCGCTGTCGGACAGCGTCCGTGACTTCTCCAGCGCCAGCCACTTTTCGTCTGGAGAGATGGCGCCGGGCGCATGCTCGCCATCGCCCTCGTAGAGCAGGGTGCGGGCATAGGTCTTCGCATCGTAGCGGTAGAGGTCCTGGGCGCGTGCGTCGCGCTCGTTGGAGAGGACGTAGAAAGCGGTGCCATCCTGGCTCCAGCCGAAGAAGGACGCGCGATGGCCGTCGCCCGGCGTGAGGTCCTGCTCCCGTCCGTCTGGCGTGCGCACGTACAGGTGGGAGAGCTCGTTGCCTCCCGAGTCTCGCGTGAAGAGGACGCGGTCATCGGTCGGGAAGTAGCCGACGGCGATGGACGCGTCCTGGAGGGAGCGGGTGATTTGCGTGGGCTTGCCGCCCGTCACCGGCACGGAGAAGACGTTGAAGACGCCGGTCTCGTTCGACGAGTACAGCACCCGTTGCTCGTCCGAGGAGAAGGACGCGCCGAGCACGGAGGTCGTCTCCATGAACTGCTCGACGGTGTAGCGCGTCGACATCCCTGGTGGCCGGGGCGTCCCGGGGCGCGGGATGGCCAACGCCAACGAGGGAAGGAAAACGACGGCGACGAGGGCTCGTGAAAGGATGGGCCCAGCAGTCATGAGGTGTCCCAAGGAACTGGGGGCGGAGGTTCGTTCCGGCCCAGTGTAGACCGTGACCCTTGAAGCCGAACACCTCACGCAGAGAGCCGCTGCTGCGAAGTCACGGCGGCCGGAAGGGTGCTGGCGAAGCAGGTCCCCTATCGTTCGAGCAGGAATTCAATCGGAGTGCCCGGCGCGCCATCGTTCACACCGGGACGTCCGCGCCCCATGACAAAACCATGACAAAGCCATGGAGACCCCATGGCTCTTCGCCTGGAAGTCACGCAGTAGGTTGGTTGCATTCGCTGACCTGCACTGGGGCGCCTTCCATGCGTGTCATCACCCCTGCCCTCCTCGTGGCAGCCGTGACGGAACTCTCGTTGTCGAGAAGTGCGAAGCTCGTCCGGCTCAAGGACGTGGTCGCCTGGTGTGAGTGGAATGGAGTGGACTATCAGGGCGCCGGGAGTCGGCAGCAGGCGCTCTGGGACGCGGACCACGAGGAGGCCCAAGGAGAGTACCGGCTCCTGCGGTTCAAGAGCGGTGAGTGCAAGCAGTCGCGGGTGGGCTGGTCCCTCAGGCCACACGGAGACAGGGCGCGTGAGGCCGCGGCGCTCCTCGGCTGGCGCGAGCAACTGTGGGACGGCGAGAAGTGGGAGTGGCTCGGGGGTAGCCCGCCCGTCGTGACGCGACGTCCCAATCCCCGGCGCGGCAGGGGCGACAGCGAGCCGCGGATTGAGGCCGGCCAGACGCCGTTCCCGCCCGACCCCTGAGCGCGAGCCTGCCCCACCCTGGTGGCCATCCCGCCTTCCGTCGGGATGGGCGACGCGGGCCTGGCGCCCGCGGGCCCATCGTTACTCGAAGAGGGAGAGCTGCCCCAGCGAGCGCAGCTCCCCTGTCGTCCCCTGCGGGGTGGCCCGCACACGGACCTGCGACACCGGAGTCGTGCCCGGCAGGTCCAGCTCCAGGAAGGGCCGCACGCCACTGCCATCCAGCAGGTTGGCGAGAGGCAGCCACTGGGTGCCGTCCGCGCTCCCCTCCAGCACCAGCTCGCTCACGGTGCCTGAGACCTCGAGGTTGCGCAGCACGGCCTTGCGAGGCACCACGGGGCGCGACAGTTGTACGGCGACCTCCCGGACACCGTTCTCGAAGAGCACGAGCCCGCCGAGGTCCCCGTTGGTGATGCGGCAAGGCGGCTCGGCGTTCAGGTAGGTGCACGCGGCGCCACGGCTTTCCGGAACGAGCGCGCGGCGGGGCAGCGCCACATCATCGCTGGAGTAGGCGAGGCCAACCGTCACGCCCCCCGCCTCGACCGAACGCTCGACGCCGAGGGAGGCCTTGAGCCCCTCCGCGTCCTCGAGGACGTAGTCGCTCAGGTGGACCGGCGAGGAGGCGGCGCGCACCTGCCAGACCCGCATGACGCTGGAAGGGCCGACGGACAGCACGTGCGCGTCGTTCCCGGCGCCGTGAGTGGCGGACAGAGGCCGGAAGCCCACGCTCACGCCCTGCCCCTCCGCGGCGGCCGTCGGCGCGCCGGTCCACTCCTGGAAAGTGGGGAGCGCCACCTCCGACTGCTGGATGAGGAAGTACGCCGAGAGGCTCCGTCCCTCGGCCTGCGCGGGCGAACGGGCGATGAAGCAGCGCGCGATGCTCCCGCTGCGGGTGTCCGCCCCCAGCAGGTCGAGCGCGAAGGTGCCGTCCGCGCGGGTCTTCACCGTCTGCCAACTCGCCGTGAAGGCCGCGAACGCACAGGAGGAGTTCTCGCTGCGGTAGAGCTTCACCAGCGCCTCCGGGAGCGGCGCGCCCGCCTCGTCAACGAGCCGCCCACTCAGGACGATGTCCTGCTCGTTCTCGACCTTGCTCTCGGTACAGCCGCCCAGAATCGCCATGACGCCCAATGTCAAGGTGCGCATCCAACGCATGAGAACCGCCTCCTCTGGTGAGGCCCGCGGCCAGTGCAAAATCGGTGCAGTGGCCCGCTCCCTCTCGGAGCGGGAGCGAGCGCCCAGCGGACTCTGACAGGGTCGTCATGGCGCGTCCCCTACGCGGGTGCCACCTGCGCTTCGCGAAACGTCGCCAGGGATTGGAGAGACATCCCCACAATGGCGGCCTTGCCTCCCGACTCGCAAACGGGGAAAACCGGCGCCCGCCACGCCCCCACACTGGAGAGGGTCATGAAGCTCTATTTCTTTCAGCAGTCCCGTGCCACGCGAGTCCGCTGGATGCTCGAGGAGCTGGGCATTCCCTATGAACTGGCGCCGGTGGACATGATGAAGGGTGGGCACAAACAGCCCGCCTACCTGAAGGTCCATCCGCTGGGCGCGTTGCCGGCCATCGAGGACGAAGGAGGCCCACTCTTCGAGTCCGCCGCCATCATCATGCATCTGGCGGACATGTCCCCCGAGAAGCAGCTCGCCCCGCCGATGGGCTCGTACGGGCGCGGTGAGTACTACCAGTGGATCCTCTTCGCGATGACCGAGATGGAGCCGCCCATCATCACCATCGCGCAGCACACCCTCTTCTTCCCGGAAGCGGAGCGCTCCGCAAGCGCCGTCTCCCGCGCCAGCAACCGCTTCAAGGCCGTGGCCGCGGTGCTCGACGAGCGGATGAAGGGGCGCGACTTCATCCTCGGCAATACCTTCTCCGCGGCGACGTGGTGCTGGGAGGCGTGCTCTACTTCGCCAAGAGGATGGGGCAACTCGGCGATGACACGCCGGCGCTGAATGCCTACCAGAGCCGCCTGCTGGAACGCCCGGCCGCGAAGAGGGGCTACGGCGAATAGGCCGCGCCCCATCCGACGAAGGCTCCACCTGACATGCCGGGCGCCCGCACCGAGCACCTGTCAGCTTCGGGTTGCCGCCTGCTCTGACACCGGGCTGCATGGAAGCGTGAGGGGCACGCCCTGGGTTTCAACGAGGCCGTGCCGTGCAGCGAAGGCCGATGGCTCGAGCAGCGCTTGCGCCCGGGCCCGCGTCCGCTCGATGCACACCGCCATCAGCCGCCCCAGCTCCGCCTGAGGCAGCAGCCCGCTTCGCGCGAGGAAATCTTCGTTGACGCCCGGGATGCTGGGAAGAGCGGGTGTCTGCTGCGACTCCAGCTCCGAAAGGGCCTGGCGCAGGGCGCCCCTCGCACTCCGGCCGCCTCGCTCAAGGGCGAAGTCGATGACGTCCCAGGCCAGCTCTGCGTGCCGAGCCTCGTCCTCGGAGATGACCGACAGGGTCTCCCTCACGACGGGGTCCGTGGCGCGAATCGCCCCTTCGCCCGCGACCAGGGCCGCCATCCCTTCGGCCAGGCAGCCGTCCAGCAATGACCCGCGCACCAGCCGGGCCCAGGTCTCCTCCGGCCCCAGCGGGGAAGGCGGAGTCCCACCCTTTCCAAGCTCCGGAATCGCGCCCGCTGTCCAGCCCAGCCCTGAGTAGGCCCTGGCGAGCGCGAAGCACCGCCTGGCATGACGAATTTCATCCAGCGCCGCCAGGTGGCAGTCCTCCAGGAGCTCCGAGGGCGCCCCCAACGCAGAGAGCTTGAGTGACAACTTCGAGAAGGCGGGAACCGATGCGTGCTCCAAGCCCGCCGAGTGGAGCCACACCTCCCCGAGCACCGTTCGCTGCCAGGGCGTGAGCCCTGAGGTATCCGGAACAGCATCATCCGCCCAGCCCGCGCCCAGCGCCCGACGAGCCACGCGCGCTCGTCCACGAAGGCGAAGAACCCGCCCCTTTGAAAAGTTGGTGGTGCTGAGCAGGTGGACGAACCAGGCCATGCCCCCCATCACCACGGCCCCCATGACCGCAATGCCGCCGCCAAGGACGCGGATGCCCTTGGATTGGCGCTTCCGGAGCATCACGACAAGCCCCGACACAAAGGCCACGGGGCCCATGAGGACAACAAACAGCACGACCAGCACAAACATCGCAAGCACATCATACGAATCTTGCATGAACCGTCCCTCCGGCCATGAGCGGCGGCGAGTTCCAATCGATTCTTACGACTTCCGTCGGCGCATTGCACCGCGGATGCCAGATTTCGCAGCCGCTCCGAAGGAAGGATGGAGGCCCGGGCGCGCACCGGGCAGCACACCTGTGCACGCCGCTGCACGGTGGGCTTCGAATTGTAACCCTGAGACTCTGTTCAATCACTCGGCGTCCATGCCAGAACGCCGCGCATGCCCTTGCGCTGCATGCTGATGTGTCTGTCATTGTTGCTCTCCACGGGTTGCGCGACGTCGCGGGCGCTGTGCCCTCAGGAAGGCGGGAGGCCCTGGCACGAGGTCCAGAGCACGCACTTCCGCATCCAGACCAACCTATCGCCCGAGGCCGCGACCACCACGGCGCTGGAGCTGGAGAAGCACCGCCGCGCGCTGCTGCTGGCCTGGGGCACGGACTTCGACCCGCCCGGCACGGTGGAGGTCATCCTCCTGCGCAACCTGCATGAGCTCGGCGAGTTCACGCAGGGCCACGCGGCCGGCTTCGCGGGCATCACCGAGCGGGGGCCCCTGCTGGTGATGGGGGGCAACGGGTACCTGCTGGAGGACTCGCCGGACCTACGACTTCAGACGCACGAGCTGGCGCACTACCTGAGTCACTTCGTGCTGCTTCGCCAGCCCCGGTGGCTGGCGGAGGGGCTGGCGCAGTACCTGGAGACGGCGCACATCAAGCCAAGCACGAACGAGGTGGTGCTGGGCCGGCCGAATGGCTGGAACCTGGGCTACGTGCGCGAGCACGGCTGGTTGGACCTCAACGAGCTGTGGGCGTGGGACCAGAAGGGGCTGCTGAGTCAGAGCGAACAGCAGTGGCACTACGCGTCCTCGTGGCTGTGGGTGCACTACCTGTTCAACATCCACCCGGAGCGCATGGAGGACTTCCAGCTGCGCCTGGCCCGCGCCGAGGACCCGAAGAAGGCGTGGGAGGCGTCATTCCGAGGCGTGCGGGACCTGAGGGGCGAGCTGCGCACGTATGTGACGAGCGGGCGGTACAGCGTGCTCACCATGCCGCTGCCGGCGGTGCCGACCCAGGTGGACGTGCAGCCGATGCCGACCGCGGACGTGCACGCCGTCCGGGCGATGCTGTACCTCCGGTCGCCGGGGGAACGCACCGGGGAGCAGCGACTGGAGAACGCGAAGCGCGAGTTGGCGCAGGCGCTGAAGGAGGAGCCGACGAACGTCAACGCGACGATTCTGGCCACCCGCTTGGGCGAGGACACGGTGTCGCTGGAGGCCGTGCGGGCGATGGTGACAGCGAACCCTGATAATGGCCGCGCGTGGGATGTGCTGGCGAACCACCTGGGAGCGGAGGGCAAGGTCAAGGAGGCGGAAGAGGCACGGAAGCGGGCGGCGGAGTTGCTGCCGAACGATGCGAACATCCTGAACGGCCTCGCGTGGCACTACTTCCAGACACAGGAGCCAGCCAAGGGGCTGTCGACGGCGCAGAAAGCGGTGACGCTGGCGCCGGGGAACTCATCCATCCTCGATACGTATGCGGCGTTGCTGTTCCAGTTGAACCGGTGCCCGGAGGCGCTGGGAATGCAGCAGCGCGCCATGGACATGCTGCACGAGCGAGCCTCGGACTCGACGCGTCAGGAGCTGAATCAGCGACTCCAGAGCTACCAGGCGAAGTGCGGAGGCACGGCGTCCGCCGTCACGAACTGAGGTATCGAAGCGGTGAGCAGGCACCCGCTCCGGCTTCCTTCACGTACGCCACACCCAAAGAAGGGCCCGGAATCGCGAGGTTCCAGGCCCTTCGCTTTTCTGGCCGCTTCCCTCCCCACTGTTGCGGACCCCATCCCTGGGAGCTTGCCCGGCGAGCCCAGGTCAAAACGGGGGAGGACAGGTGTACCGCTCACCATCTTCAGGGACGAGCAGCTTGTGCTCCAGCCCCTCCATCCGCGCCGCCGCGCGGAGGCGCTCTCGGGTGGTGGGACAGTGGTCCAGCGCCTCCAGATGGTTGGCGAAGACGCGGCCTGTCGTGAGCCGGGCGAGCTCCAGGACGTCATCTCCGTTCATCAGGATGTCCCCACCTGCGTCGAAGCGCGCCCCGCCTGCTGGCACGATGGCGAGGTCGGGCCGCCGCTCCGTGATGCACGTGCGGACCGCGTCGGTGAGCAACGTATCGCCCGCGATGTAGACGCTGGGTTCGCCAGGCAACTCGATGAAGCAACCCACGCCATGCTCCATCAAGCGCCCCACCCAGCCGCGGCCATGGGTACAGGGGATGGCGGAGATGTGGCCGTGGAAGAAAGGGTTGACGCTGCGGCCACAACACCTCCTGGCCGAAAGCCGGTGTGACGTGTGTCTCGTGCCCGGCTTCTGGGCCGAAAAGGAGGCGGACGTCGAGGCCATGCTCGAGCGACAGGCTGAACTCGTCACGGCGCTGCGTCAGGCCCCGGCGGGTCAGGCGCTGGGGAGCTATTGTGTCGGCGTCGCGCTCGCCGCCGCGGCCGGCGCGCTGGACGGGAAGGCAGCCACCGGCACCTGGTGGCTCCAGCAACTCCTCCAACGTCGATTTGGCCGCGTCCGCTGGCGCTTCACGGAGCCCCTGGTCGGTAACCGAGGCGCCGTGACGGCCGCGGGCGCCCAGGGATACCTGCCGCTCATGACGCAGCAATTGGGACAGTGGGTCAGTCCCGACGTGATGCGCGACGTCGAGCAGGTGTTGATGCTGCCCCGCCCTCCAACCGCCCACCCCGCGTTTCGCCCGGTGGAACTGATGGAGCAGCCCTCCACGGCCTTGCGGCGCCTGCTGATGTACGCCCAGTCACTTCCCGCCTCCGAGCTGAGCCTGGCGCGGGCCGCCGAGCACTGCGCCGTGTCGCCACGCACGTTGTGCCGCCAAATCGAAGCCCAGACCGGTCTCTCAGCCGGTGCATGGCTGCGCCTCGTCAAACCGCGACAGGTGAGCGACGCCTTGACGACCTCACTGGCGCCCCTGAAGGTCATCGGCGAGCAATTGGGGTACCCCAACGAGAGCAGCCTGCACCGCGCCTTCAGACAGGCCACGGGCATGACGCCCGTTCATTACCGGCAAGCCTTCGGGAACATGCGGCCATCGCCCACTGTGAGCAGAAGGCGTCCGACAGCCTCTCTCGGAGACGACTGAACGTCCGCTGGCCGTCGGCATTCAGCCCAGCTACGAAAACGCGAGACGCTCCTCCTGCCTCGTTCCTGGAAGGGAACTTCCGCCCCGGCCCTCCCCTTCGAACCGGGGACGGGTTAAAGCCCGCCCATGGCGAGCGCGACGTGGCGTGAGGACCTGAAGAGCCTGCTGGATGCGATGGACGTCTGGGCCCGGCAGCGGGGTTGGCGGCTGGTGCGTGAAGCGCCACTGACTCGCGAGGAGGTGGACGCGCTGCCCCGAATGCTCACAGGGTATCCGTACGAGCTCCCGACGCCCTACCGCGAGGAGGCGTTCGTCATCCCGGACAGCTACCGCGAGTTCCTGATGCTGCACCGAGAGGTCCGGCTGGAGCACCAGCCGGATGGAGAGGCGTGGGAGACGTATCGCCCGTTCCACGTCTGGGCGCCCACGATGGACTCCCTCTCGAGCGCCTGGGCTCCCGCGGGCACGACGGTGGATGACCGGGAAATCACCACCACGGACCTCGTCGCCTTCGCCGACGCGTACATGGGCATCGAGGCCTCGCGCTGGTGCTTCTACACCCGCACGGCTCCGAAGAACGGGGAGCTCCCTGTCTACTTCGAGGACAACGACTACGAGGCACTGGCCGGCCACTACGTGGATGACGGCGAGTGGTTGGACTCGAACGACCCGATGATGTTCGGCTTCGAGAGCTTCGAGCACTGGTTCAAGAAGCGCTGCACGGTGCTGCGGCGCGAGGGCCTGGACCTGGAGGACCTCACCGCCGTGGGCAACGCGATGCAGGAGTAGGATGTCCCAGCGGCGGTGGCGCCCACCTGGCGAGGAGTCAAACAGCGTGAACGGTCCGGACAGTGGAATGGCCCTCGGGGTGGGGTTGGCCATGTTGCTGCTGCTGGCGGTGGGAGGCGCCATTGGCGTCGGCGTCGCCCTGCTCATCAAGAAGCTCTTCAACCTCTCGATGTTCGCGGCAGTCAGCCTGAGGCTCTTGCTGGTGGTCGTCGGCGCGGTCGGACTGTTCGCGGTGGTGTTCGACGACCTGACCGGCACGTGGTGGGCCGCACGGACCGCGAAGCCGGTGCACTTCACCGTGCCCAAGGGCTTCAACGGCCGGCTGCACCTCGTCTTCGACGCGAACGGGCCCGCCATCACCGAGGTGAACGGCAAGCTCGAGGTGCCGGTGGGTGAAGCGAGGGTGCAACGGGTGAAGGCCGGCGTGGGGCTCGAGAATGACTACGCCGAGTTTCAAGCCCATGACACCGAGGGCACGCCCGCCGAGGTGTTCCTCGACTCAAGCGGCAGCCAGAACGGCCTCGTGTATCGCGGGTTCTGGTTCGGAGACCAGTCGGGGCGGACCTACGACGACTCGCCCATCGTGCTGCCGGAGTGAGCTGGGACGGCAACGCGGATCACGCTGAATTCTAGCTTTCCATTCTTGGCGATGAATGAAGCGGTTCGCTACGGAGGGCCCGCTCGACTGCGGCGCTTCGACCGCAGCACTCCCAAGGGAAAACACCATGAAGAAGCAGACGCTCGTCGCGGGGCTGACGGTTGCGATGTTGGGGCTCGGCACCACGGCCTGGGCCGGTCACAAGGTCGCGGCAACCGTGTTCATCGACGCGACGAACCGGTAGGCGGGCGGGGGCCTCGGCGCGGCCCGTGGCTCGGCTGACCACATGCAGTACATCGGCGTCGAGACGGGGACGTACGTGGGCGGCGATTTCGTCAACATCTTCGCGCGGGACTTGACCGGCACCTACGTCGCCTGCCGCTCCAGTTCGCCCAGCATGGTCGCGGCGGCGCGCGCGGTGAACAACGACTCCTTCATCGCACCACGACCCGAAGACGCCGTAATCCCCTCGAGGGGCCCGCCCAAATCGAGCAGGCGCTGCGAAAGCTCGACGCGTGCCAGCCCACCTTGGAGGCAGCGCCCGCGCTCGCAAGGTTGACCGTGGACACCTCCGGCTTGCGCGAGGAAATCCGTCAGATCCTCAAGGAGGAGCTGCGCACCGCCGCCGCAGCAGAGACGTCCCCTGGCCCGGAGCCTCGGGCAGCCGAACGCCCTCCCGGAGCCGGACGCGCAGAGCGTGGCCGCCTTCAGCCAGGGGCGCCGGCTGGTGGAGGACGCGGTGGCCGTCGCACGCTGGAGCGAGCCGCAACGCCAGGAGCTGCGCTCGCTGTTGCCGCAGCTCACGCCAGACCAGCGGGAGGAAGTCATCCGCACGCTCCTCGTCAGCATCAACAGCGGCAAGATGAAGGTTGAGCTCGTCGGCGCTCCCTTCTGAGCCCCCACTCCGAACGCAGCACCTCGGCGAGGTCCACGCGCGCTGCACGGCGCGCCGGGCCATCGCTGGCCACCACCGCCAGCGCGACGAGCAGTCCGCAGACTCCCGCCAGCACGAGAGGGGCCACCCGGCGCACCTCGAAGAGCAGCGCGCTCAGCACCTGCCCATCCCATCCAGCGCATGGGCGTTCGTCCTTCGCTCAATTCCCCTGCGGGGCCGGCCGCGCGTGAAGCACCTTGGACACGGCCTCCGTCAGCCGCGCCCACGCGGAGGATTCCTCCTGGAGTCGCCGTCGCCCCTCCGCCGTCAGCGTGTAGAACGATTGACTCGAGGAGAATGGCGGCCTTCCCCTAGAGCGTCACGGGGAAGGAGGTTCCCGGCAGACAGCGCCTCGGCAACAGATGACATGCCCGCCTCACGTGGGCCCCTGGTCAAGAGGTGCGCCGCCCCTCACACTGGCGGGCGTTGCCCTGGCGATGACCCCTCGGGCGAGGGGGTCAAACCTCAACCGCCCGCCCACCGTGATTGAGCGGGGAATGGAGACGAGACATGCGCGAACACGCTGCGAAATGGAGCGTGGTGGGGATGTTCCTCGTTGGAGTCGGCGTGCTCGCGCCCACGTCGGCGCTCGCCTGCGCTGCCCCCAACTGCCTGCTGGGAGTGCGATTTCCCCTCCCCGAGGACGGAGGCGTGGTGCCCGCGAATGTCCCCGGCCTGGTGACGGTGCCGCCCCTTCTGGAGAACGTGGACCCCGCCACCGTCCGGCTGCTGCTGCCGGATGGCACACAGGTGCCCGCGACGGTCACCCCAGGCGCACACCAGACGCAGGTCCTGGTCCCGGATGCCCCGCTGGAGCCAGGCACCACGTATCGCATCGAGGCGACAGGCGTCTGTCAGTACCAGCCGGACCAGACCGGCTCCGCGACCTTCACCGCGGGCCCCGCCCTCCCCCTGCCCACGGCCGCCGGAACCCTGACGGTCGGCATGCCGAGCCAGGGCACGTTCAACGTGTATGGCGACTCGAGCTGCGGTAACAGGCAGGTGGAGGGCAACTTCACCACCCTGCGCTTCACTCCGTCACCGGAGTTGGTGCCCTTCCTTCCGTGGGTGCATTGGACGGTGGAGGTGGACGGCGAGCCCTGGTCGTTCGCAAAGCACGGCGGGCTGACCTCCCAAGGTGAGGAGAACTTCGAAACGCGCCGCTACGAAAACAACCGGCAGCTGCTCTTCCTCTACACCTTCTGTGGTTACGTGGGCTGCGCTGACAACTACCAGCGGCCTCCGGTCCCCAGCCTTCCACCTGGACGTCACACGGCGACGCTCACCGCGACGCTGGAGCACGCGAACCTCACCCTCCCCCCCGTGAGCGTGGACTTCGAGCTGGGCTGCGCCGCGCGGAGCTCGAACGCGGGCACCTACCAGATGGCTGGATGCGCGGATGGAGGAACCGAGCACGACG
This sequence comes from Myxococcus sp. 1LA, assembly GCA_046520405.1. Lineage (GTDB taxonomy): Bacteria > Myxococcota > Myxococcia > Myxococcales > Myxococcaceae > Myxococcus. The sequence goes on along the minus strand of JBKGHI010000012.1, from coordinate 51,353 downwards.
GAGGGACCGTGACCGAGCCCCCGCCTCCTCCCGAGCCAGTCGATTCCAAGAAGGGCTGCAGCCAGACTGGAGGAGGACTGACGCTGCTGGGCCTGCTCGCCACGCTCTGGCTGATGCGCGGCCGGAACGCATACCGCCCGAACGACTGAGGTGAGGATGGCTGGGACGCCAGCCCCTCTCCCTCCCCCGAGAAGCTGCGCGAACACCGCATGGAAGCAGCGCGTCAGGGGCGCTCGGCCCGAAAGAAACCTGACATACTCCTGTCACGACCCAGGGCCATATCTCCCTCATCCGACGCACTCACCCGGAGCACACCGTCATGAGCGAGACCCCCTCCATCTCTTCCCGCAACCTGAAGAAGTACGTGGGTGGCTGCCACTGTGGCGCCGTCCGATTCGAGGCCGAACTGGACCTCTCCGAGCCGGTGAACCGCTGCAACTGCTCCATCTGCACGAAGATGGGCGGGACGACGACCCAGGTGCCGCCCAAGACGTTCCGCGTCCTCTCCGGTGAGGCGCATCTGGGCGAGTACCGGGTGGGCGACAGCCCCAACTTCCGCAAGTTCTGCAAGCGCTGCGGGGTTCAGTGCTTCGGCGGCGGCTACGTGGAGATGCTGGGAGGCGAGTTCGCCAGCGTCAACGTCGGCTGCCTGGACGGCGTGGATGTCGCCCTGCTCAGCATCCAGCACTGGGATGGCTACAACGACAACTGGGAGGCGGGTGCGCGCCCGCAGCCGTGGCCCCTGCATCGGGCCTGACGCGTCGCCAGCAGGGGCTGAGCCACCATCGGGGCTGACTCGCTTCAGCGTCGGTGCGCAGTGCCGCCAATGCTTGAGGAATCCGTGACGTTTGCCTTCAGGAAATTTCCCACACAGCGGTGTCACCCGTCGCTGGCAGGGATTTGACATAACTGAACCAGCAACTCCTTTCAGGTTGAGGCACCTTGCGTCCCGTCGACCCCGGAGCGCTCCGGGGTCGATGTTCCTCCCACGAGCCAATGACTCGCATCTTCGTCCCACAGTGTGGGGAGGTCCCTCTTCGCCAGGAAACGTCGGACGTCGAACGACGTGTCAACCCCTTGCAACACCTGAGGAGTCGTCCATGAAGATGATGAAGACGGTGATGTCCGCGGCGGTTGTGGCGGTTTCGGTCGTGGGTTGCGATGGTCAGTCCACGGGCGGCACGGAGCTGAAGTCGGCGGTGCAGAACCTGGGGCCGAACAATGAACTGTACGGCTCCGACACGCTGAAGGGCGCGCTGGTCGCCGCCAACACCGGCTCCGGCGCGGGGCTGCTCTATGCCGGCACGGGCTCCAGCGTGGGTGAGACCTGTCTGCGCGGCGGAGGGAGCGCCGTGTGCCCCAACCCGCACCAGCAGGCGCTCGCGCCCATGTCGCGCGACCTCCGGACGCCCTGCCAGCCGGGTGAGCGCAGCAACGTCATCGCGCTGGACGCGGTGAACGTATGGGTCAAGGCGAACAACGGACTGACGAACATCAGCCGTGACAACGTGGCCAACCTCTTCTTCAAGTCCTACCGCCGCACGGTGAACGGCACCGTCACCAACATCAACGGCGCGTGCTGGACGAGCTGGAGCCAGGTCCCGGGCAGCAGCCGCACGGGCCCCATCAAGATCTACCGCAGGGATGACCTGTCCGGCACCACGGAGGTCTTCAAGGAGAAGGTCGCGGAGAACACCAGCGCCGCCTTCTGCGACGGCATCGTGACCATCTTCGATGGCAGCGCGACCAACCCCGCCCCGTGCACCACGGCCGACAGCGCCACCGTCTGCATCGGCAAGCTGACCGCCAACGACGCCACCGCCATCGCCTTCGCGGGTGACTCCGCCATCTACCCGACCCCGCCCGCGCTGGCGGCCAACCTCAAGGTCAACGTGGACGGCATCGCCTCGAACGAGGCGAACATCCGCAAGCTCATCACCGGCCAGGCGGGCGTCTATCCGCTCGCGCGGAAGATCTTCCTCAACGAGAACACGCTCAGCCCGCGCTCGGTCGAGGAGGACATCCTCTACTCGTACATCTACGACACGGACACCGCGGCGTTCGAGGCCATCCTGGAGAACCAGGGCTTCATCGCTTGCGACGCCACCACGCCGCTGAAGTGCGGCGGTGTGAACGACGACGGCCGCGGCGCGGGGACCTGCCAGTAATCACCCCGGCTGTCTTCCCAGGCTTTTGATGGCTGCGGGCCAGGAGGGAGTTCCCTCCTGGTCCGTCTGTCGTCAAGTCGGGTCTGTCGTAGTCAATCCTGAAGAAACGCCCCAGCCCTCAATGCTTCACGCCAGTGCCCACCTGCGTTTCCAGACATCTGGTAACGGACCCGTCACGTTCCTGGAGACGCAATGTGTCTCAGCAGGACTCGCGGCGCACCAGCCCACGGGAACGTGTCTGTCTGATGTGCAGGCCGTCACGGCCAGGTAAATCTTCACGCGCGCACACAGGGCATGTCTGCTTTTGCCTCGACGCGCAGAACGTCTGAGATAGGGTGCCGCGCGAAATCCGCAAGGAATCAGGAGGCGTGCTTCATGAGGATGACGCGGGGTTTGCTCGTCCCACGTATGGCGCTAGGGGTGGTCCTGCTGTCCCTTTCATGTCTGCCCGGATGCAAGGACGACCCCTCACCGGCGCCCGTACCCGAGCCCGACGCTGGTGTGACGGTGTCCTGTCTTCCAGCCCGCTCCAGCGAGCGGATTCCCGTGCGCCCCGCGGCGCCCCGGAAGAGCTATCAAGAGACCTTCGCCGGCCTGGCGGCACGCGCGGGCGCCGAATGCGGAACGTGCCATCAGGGCGGCAGGTCCGACGGAGGCTTCTCCTTCACGAGCGCCTATGACGATTTGAAGAACAAGGCCCCCCGCATGCTGGTGCGCATCGAGCGCGGGGAGATGCCCCCCACGGCTTCAGCCGACCAGCTCAAGAAGGCCGTGGAACTGGGCGCGCAGCTCTCCGCCTGGTTGGAGCAGGGAACGCCCGAGGGCACGTTCACCGTGAACGCGGGAACGGGAGCCGAGCTCGATGACCCGGTGGGCACCGAGGTGGCCGCGTCCATGACCGACCTGGGCAACTGCATTCCCGCCGAGGAGGCGCTGGGCAGTGCCCCTGACAAGGACGCCTGGTTCGCGAACCTGACGCAACTGCCCCGCTTCCTGTCGGAGACGGACACCGACATCACCTCGATGGACGCCGAAAGACTGGCGCGCTCCGGCACGTTCGCCTTCGTGCCCACGTACCAGCTCTTCTCGGACCACGCGAAGAAGCTTCGGCTGGTGCACGTGCCGGCGGGGAAGTCCATTGAGTACGACCCGGCCACGAAGTCGTTCAAGGTTCCGCCCAACACCCGCTTCTACAAGACCTTCTTCAAGGACGTACGGGGCGCCGACGGCATGGTGCGCTACCGGAAGATTGAGACGCGCCTCATCGTCACCCGGGAGCGTTGGCAGGATGCGGTGTTTGGAACGTACGTCTGGAACGAGGAAGGCACGGTCGCCGAGCTCCACCGGGGCACGTACCGGGATGGGTCCGACTTCGCCGATCGCGTCATCACCTATGAGACGGATGAGCAGACCGGCACCACGCGCAACTACGCCATTCCCGGCCGCCACCGCTGCATCAACTGCCACACCGGGTCCGAGGGACAGAACTTCGTCCTGGGCTTCACCCCACTGGAAATCAATCGCCGCGCCAAGGGCGAGGGTGGGCTGAGCCCCCTCGGGGACATTCTCGAGGACGAGCTGTCGCAGGTGGACCGGCTCATCCTCTATGGGGTCATCACCGGCCTGCGCTCGGCGGCGGACCTGCCGAAGTTGGAGTCCGCCGCGGAGGGCCGGCCTCCGCGGACCCAGGAGGAGTTGGAGCTCCAGGCGTATTTCGTTGGCAACTGCGCGCAGTGCCACAACCCCAAGGGCTTCGCGGTGCAGAGCAATTCGGAGCTCGCCTCCCTGGACTTCTCCGCGGGCGGCATCCTCTTCGGCTGGAACCCCTTCGACGTGTTGGAGACCAACAAGCAGCGCAAGTACGTGGTGGAAGCCGCGGACTTCAGCGCGGACCTGCGTGCCAATACGCCCTCCAGCACGATGTACGAGCGCGTGGCGCGAGACACCAACGAGACGAACATCCACATGCCCGTCAATGTGCCGGGCACCGACTGCCGGGCGTCGTTGCTGGTGGCGCGTTGGATTGCGTCCATGGACTGGCCCAGGGCGGACGCGACGCGAACCGCGGAGGAGAAAGCGGCCGCGAAGCAGGAGCGGCTGCGGCAGGCGGATGCCGTCGTGGCGGAGGATTGTGACACCACCTCGGACGTTCGGTGGGTGGGCGAGGATTTCACGGACAAGCGGCCCTACGAGCCCCGCAACCCGGAATGGCAGCAGCGAATTGGCCACGCGCCGTGGGAATACCTGACGCGCTTTCCCATCACCGAAGCCCACGAGCAACTGGCCCAGAAGCAGTTCCCCACGAACTGGTGGGACCTCAAGCCGGGCCGCTGCGAGTTCCCCACGGCTTCCGCGCCCACCTCTATCGAATCGTGGATGGTCGACCGGCGGGGCGTGCCGAGGCGGCCCTGGGGCGAACTCTACTACACCACCCCGGGGGCGACGGTCTTCCAGGGTGTCTGTGCCAACTGCCACGGCCGCGCGGGAGACGGCCAGAGCGGCGCGGCCAAGGCGTTGGTGGCATGGCGAGGCGCGCGTGTGGCCAACCTCGTCAGTCCGCAGTTCGGCCTGTTCGGCCGCGCCGCCTCGGGCGAAAGCCACCTGGTGCCCTTCGAGCAGGAGTACGGGCCGCACGGCGGCGCCCGATACCTCGCATGGATGGCCGACGGCGGTGCCAACCTGAGCCTCACCCCGCGGTTCATGCAAGCGTGGGTGAAGTACGGCGAGGTGGACATCGACTTCTCCAGCAACGTGGAGGACTGGGCGGAATGGGGCGCCAACATGCTGGGGGCGGCGCAGGGCGCATGTGAGCTCATCCGCCGCGGCGTCTTCGCCACCGCGACACCGCCGAGCGGGAACGTCCGCGCCATTGGAGGAACGAGCCTCTGGACGCAGATCTGCACCCTGAACAACCCGCTGACCGATGACATCCGCAGTGGGAGCGATGCCATGGCCATGCACGAGTGGCTCCAGCGGGCCCGGTTCAATGCGGGCGTGATGGCCTACATCTACCTGCGAGACGAGCTGTCCCAGGGGCGCATCGCGCCTCTGCGCAGCGAGTGCGAGAAGCGGTAGCGCCGGGAGGGGCGGCCCACCCGCGCGCCCCTCTCTTCCTTTGTCAGACACCACAACACCGGCCTTCCCGGGAGGGGGAGCGCGCGTCATGAGCAATGTCTTGAGAGGGTGGTTCCTGGCAGTCGGCCTCGGGCTGGCGGCGGTCAGTACCGGCTGCGGCTCCGAGTGCGTGGATGCGTTCGATTGCCGAAGCGACAACGGGCAGGCGCCCGAAGGAGAACAGTGGAGCTGCCGCGCGGAGAAGTGCGAGCTGGTGCCCGTGCAGGCCACGGGCGTGGATGCAGGGACCGACGCCGGGGTGGATGCAGGCACCGACGCGGGGACGCCTCCCGGCGACGGCGGAGACCCGGAGCCGGAGCCGGATGGTGGCATCGACCCCGAACAGGACGCGGGCACGGCCCCGGAACCGGACGTCCCCTGCCCTCCCACCGTGGCGTGCGTCCGGTTCGTCAACGTCTTGTATGACGGCAACGCCTCGGAGCCGCATACCATGTGGAACGCGGGCAGCGTCCGGATGGATGCCTGGCAAGGCGACACACGGCTGTTCTCCGCGGTGGAGCCCGGAGACAGGAACTCGACGGACTACGCGCAGGTGGCGCCCGGCACGGGCTTGAGCTTCGCCATCCGCGCCGCGGGCTCGGAAGCCTCGAGCGCGGCCCTGGCCACGGTGTCCGACGTGTCCCTGGCGGCGGGCGAGCGCGTGACGCTGGTGGGGGTCGGCCTCATGTCCCGCGAGGGGCAAACGGCGCGCTTCGACCGGCCGCAGCTCCTCGCGGTGAAGGAGGCGTTCGGCGCGGTGGGGGCCAACGAAGTCCGGTTGCGCCACATCACCGCGGACCGAGTGGCCGCCGCGAACCGTGCCCGCCGGCTGTCGGTGGGCGCCGCGGACCCGTTCTCCACCGTGTCGCCGTTCTCGGCGGACGCCACCGCCTCGGGCATCGCGGGGCATGTCGCCCCAGCGAACCTCACTCAACTCGTGCTGTCCGGGTCGGGCACGAGCGACATCATCCTCCCCTCCGTGAGCGGTACCGCGAGCTTCACGCTGCCGGAAGGGGCCCTGACGCCCGGGACGGCCTACTTCGCCATCACCTACGGCGATGACCGGCGCGGCATGGATGATGGCGGCGCTGCGTCGCTGGTGCTGGTCCCTTCGGGGAAGAACGGCGCGCTGCGCATCAAGCGGGACCCCATCCTCTTCTTCCTCCATGGCCTCATGGACGGGGAGCCGCTCCGGGTCTTCAACGCGAATGACCCGCTCAACATCCCCATCGCCGTGGACCTCACGTTCAAGGCCAGCCCCGCCATCGGTGACCTGCCGGCGTCCGCGACGGGCCATCAACTGAAGTTCACCCTGAACACCGACTCCGCCACCACCGTGCTGGACGGCGTCCAGACCGGGCCGCTCCAGCCGGGCCGTCGATACCTGGTCGTCGTCAGCGGCCGGGCCGGAGAGACGGGCGCCATGGGGCCGCGTGCCTTCACGTTCCTGGACACCTTCGACCCGACGGCGCTGGACGCCCGCATCCAGGTGGTGAACGCCAGCCCCAACTCGCCGGCCGAGGGCATCTCCTTCGGCTCCTTCGGCGTCAACGGCGATGGCTCCCGGGGCAACACCTTCACCAGCGTCGTGAGCGGCCTCACCTACGGCGCCATCAGCACCCCCGCCGAGGGCCTGCCCTTCACGCCCGAGACGGGCACCGAGGGAGGAATCTCCGTGTCCTACTTTGGCGTGGGCGGCCTGGTGGGAGGGAGCGCGATGAACCGCTGGACGAGGAACGTCAACACCCTTGCCCGTCCGTACATCTTCGTACTGCTCGGCGACTGGGAGCAGGCCGAGGGCCTCACATATCGCGCGCCCAACGTCCGCAACCAGCGGTGGACCGCGTTGTCTCCGTCAGGGAATGACTTCTTCGCGCCCGTGACGCCGTAGTCCACACGTGCCGGTCCGGGCTGTCCTCGACGAGGCCCGGCGCCGCAAGCCGTTGCTCCCGTTCCCTTGCGAAGCCTCATCGTTCATGGTCAATGCCCGATATGGGCAACACCGGAGCAACGCTCGGACACGCGACTGCGAAGGCGGGCAAAGTCGAACTCGGCATGCATGAACTCCGCGAGGTCGCCGGCTACGCGGCGACCTGCGCTCGGGCGGCGCTGGTGCTCTTTGAGCGTGAGCGCCCGGACGATGAGCGCCCACGCGTCGCGATTGAAGCCGCGCAGGCGTTCGCGGATGGAGCCGCGCGAAGCAAGGTGCTCCGTGACGCCGCATGGGCAGCCCAACGGGCGGCGCAGGCTGCACGCGACGCTGGGCAGGCTGCCGCGAGCGACGCCGCGCGCGCGGCACTCGCCGCAGCCGGTGCGGCGTTCCTCCACCCCTTGGCGAAAGCCACTCAGGTGAAGCACATCCTCGGCTCGGCCGCGCATGCCGCACGAGCGTTCGAACTCGCCGAAGGAGACAATCCGGCCGTGGGCGCCGACCACATCGCGCGGTCCCGAGCCCTTGCATCTTCCGTCGTGGTGGACGTCCTGAAGCGCTACCCGGCCGCACCGGGTGGTGGTGGACGGGTCGGTGCGTTGCTTCGCGAACTCGATGCGGCCTTGCGGCGCTAGCGGGGCCCCGCCCACCGCCCGGCCCGCGTGAGGGACCGGGCGGTGGTGGGCAGGACTAGAGGCCGTCGTGGTAGCAGAAGCCGTGGCCGCGGTCGAAGCCGCCACCGGGGCGCGAGTTGTTCAGGTAGCCCAGCTCCTCGCCAGGACCGCACTCGGAGCGGGCTCGGCGGTAGGGATAGCACTCGCCCCTGCCGTCTCGGTTCAGGTCAGCGCACATGCCGCGCGCGCCCTCGCTGCCGCAGAAGTGCGCGAAGGTCAGGCTGCACGTCTCTCCAACCGGCGCGGGGTCGAACGAGAAGCCGATCTGCGCGAGGACGGCCTGCTGGACGCACAGGCCGTACACGCCGCAGATGGTGCCGGAGGGACAGCCAGGATTCGACGCCCGGTAGTCACACGTCTTGAGGCACTGGGCGTTTTCCGACAGCAGGTCGGTACAGGCGAAGCCCTGCTCGCAGTCCGTCGAAGCCAATTCGGACTCGCTCGCCGCGGCGGTCTTCGTGCAGGCCTCGCCCTGGACCTGGGTCCCCAGCGCGCGCTCCAGCGTGCCGTCGGAGGCAGCGTAGTCATCCGGCACGCAGGTGGTGTCCGGCAGGTTGGCCGTCAGCGAGCCTTGACGAGGGTCGCACCCGCCGTTGCGCACCGTGTTCCACGTCGCGAAGCGAATCCACCGGCACTCGCCGCCCGGAACCACCGCGCTGCCCCAGTACGGCGCGTTGAGGGGCGGAGCATCCACCGATTCGCGCAGCGTCACGTTCGCCAGCGCGCCAACCGTCTGCTGCGGCGACACCTTCAACGCAAGCAGGAGCGTGCCCGCGTCGGCGACGAAGAACTTCTCCGCGGGCGAGCCCTCGTCCTGATAGCCGAAGACGCAGCGATCACAGGTGAAGGTGTTGCCTCCACCCACGGACAAGTCATACAGGCCGGGCGCCGTATTCACGTCCAGGCGGATGCGTGCCGAGTCCGCGAACGCCGGGTCGCCAAAGCTGTCGAAGATGCCGCGGTACGTCGGTTGCGGCGAGTACATCACCGGCGTCACCCCAACCCCGTTCGCCAGCGCCCCCATCGTGATTTCGGTGCAGCCCGCGGGAGGTTGCAGCAATCGCGATTGCGCCTCCACGGCCTTGATGGATTCCTCTTCGGGCGCCGGCTTCCGCGGCTCCTGGCCACAGCCAACCAGCCCTGCCAGCAGCACCGCGCTCCAGCCCTTTCCCTTCACGTTCGACATAGGGGCTCTCCAATTCCTCTCAGACGCTGTCTGAGTGGCTCTGCCCGGACGCACCGGGACCTGGTGAATACCGTTTCACGCAGATGGGTGAAGCGGCGCTTCGGCCGTCAACGGGCGAGATGGACATTCACGAAGCAGAGCTGCCGACCTCCGCAACAGATTAGCGAACGCTCATCACTGGTCAAAAGACATCGCAGGCCCAATCAAACCGGCGGGTGCAAAGGGATTGGAAAGGACCGCTGGGGTTGACGCGCCAGGCGAGGGCAGCGGCCGTGCCGCCCCTCGAGCCACGGGCCATTTCACTTGCTTGAGCCGCGAAACGGTTGCCCTGGTGACGCGGCGAGCAACCGCTCCACGGCGTGGAACACCGCGGCCGCGTTGGCCGGGTGCCTCACGTACGCCGCGGGATTCAGATGGGAGAGCCGGCCCACCAGCGAGTCCGGCCCGCTCACGTTCACCATGACGATGCGCGTGCCGATGCGGGCCGCGGACGTGAGGACGTCCAGGGCCGAGCCTGCGTCGACGACGACAAGCGGCACGGGCGTGTCAGGCTCCGTCGCCACACGGATGCCCTTCTGCGAGAACAACTCCGACACGAGCGTCATCAGCCGCGCGTCCGAGAGCCGCACCAGGACAAGGGGTCGCGTATCCACCTCCACGGCCTCCGCCGCCTTGGGAGCAGCAGCAGGGATGTTGCCAAGCTCGCGGACGTCAGACGTCAGCAACTCCCGTACGTCCGAGCGCAGCACGTTTCGAACGCGCTTGAGCAACGAGGCGTCCTTCACCAGCAGCTCCTTCAGCCTTCGCTCGCCATCGGCTGGAAGTTGAGTGAAGGCCACGCCCATCTCCTCCTCCCGAACCCAGACGACCTGCCCCTGGGCGACGAGGAGCTCGGGAGCATCCGGCAGCGTGATTCGCAACTGGAGCAGGCTGCCTACCGGTAGCGCGCGTGAGGTGCGGATGGCCAGTCCCCCGGCGCCAATGTTCTTGCTGTACGCGCGCACCACCTCATCCTGGGTGGCGAATGAGAGGTCGAGCACGGCCTCCACCCTCGCTGGCCGGACAGGAAGGGCGCTCCCTTCCTCCGGGAGCGCCCCCAGCTCCAAGAGGACGTCTCGGAGCAATTCGAGGCGCTGTTGCTGCTCGGCACTCAGGGGCTGCGTCTGCTGCAACCCCAGAAGCGCGGTGTATTCCTCCAGGGCGCGTGCGCTTTGATTTCCCATGAGTGCGTTTCCAGGAAGGCGGTGGGCGGAGCGGCTGTTCGCGAGCCAGAGGTAGCAGGCGGTCAGCCCCGGGAACGCCGTCCCCAGGTTCAATGACGCGCACAGCCATCGTCTTGTGAACACGGCCCGTGAGGAAATGGCCCCCCACCGCCCTTCGGTGTCGCGCAGCCGACCGCGGTCGAGCCAATCAGGGCCGCCATCCCGGATGGCCCAAGCGCCGGTTCAGCGCCTAACGCACCGCCTCCAACTGAAGTGCCTGATTGACGATGGCCTTGGCGCTCTGGGTGGCATGCGGCCAAGCCTTCTTCAGTGAGCGCATCGAACACGAGCGCGTCCACCGCGTAGCAGCGCTTCGGGTCATCGGGGAAGCGGCTCTTGGCATCGCCAAGCACCTTCCAGGCCGCCTTCACCCGGATGGCGCCGATTCCCTTCGCGTCGTTGACTCCCGCGGGGAAGCCGATGCCTGTCTTCGGCTGCTTGCGGCTGTCGTAGTACCCGTTGTTCACCACGAAGTCGAAGTAGGGCTCGTTGACCTTCACCTCGTACCAGACCAGCGGGTTTGCCGTCGCCACCGCCCTCCCCGCTTCGCGACGCGATGCCTCCAATGACGTTCGCGCGGTCCGGAACGCCCCGGACACGGCTGCTCGCGGGCCAGTTCAACGCGATGAAGGTGTTCCAGGCGAAGTCATTGACGAAGGGGTCGAAGCCAATGGCGCCGCTCTGCTGGAACACGAAGTCCGGCTGGATGTCGGGACTGACGTTGTACCAGGGCGGCGTGAACTGACGGCCGCTGGGAGGCGCTGGGTCCAGACTTCGGGCCTTGAGCTTCGTCCCCGACTGCGCGGACACTTCGGCGGAGGACATGAGGACGCAGCACAACCCACCACGCACCAGGACGTGACGAATCAAGACAGGCTCCGGGAAAAGGTGCTTCCGCACCGAGGCACCGTGCATTTCCGCAACGCACATGCCCTTCCCCATCAGCCCCGGACGCCCCCCTGAGCACACGTCCAAAGGGCCTCTTCATGCCCTGGCCCGTGCGTTCCACTGAAACGCGGCGCGTTCCAGAACCAAGCGCCCCCGTCCCCGGCCCAGCACCTCGACATCTGGCCCGGCCCCCTGAAGGTCCCGAGCCCGATTCACACCGCCAAACCCTTACATTCAACAGCGGCCGCGGCTCAGAACAGACGAAGCAGGGTCAGCGACACGGGACCGCTGGAGAACTCGACGCCCGACGACAGGCACTGGGGAATGCCGGGGATGTTCGTCAGGACGATGGTCTTGATGGCCAGCGCGTTCGCATAGCGCCCGCTGCTGACCCGGCCCAGCGTCGTCACCACGGACTGGCCCAGCGGCTTCACGTCCACGCCCCCCACGAACTCGATGACGCTCTGGGTGCCGTCGTTCCAGGTGACGACGTTCTGGCTGGGGATGCTGGCGAGGAGACAGCTCGCCATCCCCAGGCCTTCGACGGAAAAGTCGCCGTAGTTGATGGCCGGGTCCATCAGGTCGATGCAGGACGAGTACTGGCCCGTGCCCGTGACATACACCTGCAGGGACGCCAGGTTGATGGGCGGCGTGTAATGCTGGTTCTGACTTCCGAGCAGACACTCCACCAGCGTGAAGCCAGCCTGAAGTTCCCGCGGCGCCTGTCCTTCAGCCAGCGCCGCGCCGGGGGCAACGAGGCACGCCAGCGCGAAGGCAAGGCGACCCAGGGACTTGGGAGCGAAACGTGCGAGGGACTGCATCATGACGACCTCCAGGGCTACGGGGGAGGCGCAAGGTCGTGACGCCCACATATCGCGGCCATTGCCCCGGGGCTCCGCCTCACGTCTGACACTGGCCATGGCCCTGCCCCAACGGGCGCAATCCCCATGCGCCCGGGCACGCCACGCAATGTCTGATTCCTGACAGGAAATGGCTTCGGACACGAACGCCTTTCGTCAAGCGCCCCCCACCCCGGAGATTCTTGATTCAGGAATCAACGCGCGTTATGTCGGAAATCCTCAGATTGACCAACCCTTGGGGGAGGTCTGGGGGACTTGGGTCGGTTATGCCATCTGATTCATCCACCGTTAGCGATTCTCCCGCCCAGCCCCTGGATTGGCGGGCGCGCACCCAGCGGAGCGTGGTCCAGCTCGTGGGGTGTGTGAGCGCCTATGTCCTGCTCGCGGGGGCGAGCTATGTCTGCCTCGCCGAATCCGTGGTGGGAGGCGTGGCGCTGGCGGTGCTCGCGGGCGTCGTGCTGGTGCGCGTCTTCATCCTCCAGCACGACTGTGCTCACCGTTCCTTGTTTCAACGCCCCCTGACGAATGACCGGGTGGGCCTGGCGTTGGGCCTGCTGACGCTGGCGCCACACGCGTACTGGCGGGCCATGCACCTGGTCCACCACAGCACCAGCGGGGACCTGGACCGGCGCGGCGTGGGCGACATCGTGACGATGACGGCCAAGGAATACCTGGGGCTCAAACCCTCCGAGCGCCTGCGCTACCGGCTGTACCGGCACCCCGCGGTCCTCCTGGGCGTGGGGCCCATCTTCCAGTTCATGCTGCGCTTCCGCATGCCGGGCATCGTCGCCAAGGAGCGCAGGCCCGAGCGCCGCTCCATCCTGGTGACGAACCTGGGGTTGCTGGCCGTACACCTCGCGTTCCTGGGCCTGGGCGACTGGCCCCGGTGGCTGGTGGTGCACCTGCTCATCACCCAGGTGGCGGCGGGCCTGGGCATCTGGCTCTTCTATGTGCAGCATCAGGTGGAGCGGCCCTACTGGGTTCCCCGCGCGCAGTGGTCCCTGAAGGGTTCGGCGCTCCAGGGCAGCAGTCACCTGGTGCTGCCGCGCGCGTTCGAATGGCTCTTTGGCGCCATCAACCTGCACCACGTCCATCACCTGAAGCCCCAGATTCCCAACTACCTGCTGCGCGGCTACATGGAGCAGCACGGCCTGGCCGGAGAAGGCGTGAAGCTGGGCCTGCGCGACTCGGTGCGCGCCTTCCGCCTCAAGGTGTACGACGAGGCCACCGGCAGGATGACGGGCTTTCCCCCTGTCCACGCGGGCCATGCCAGGCCACCCCTGGCCGCCCCGCCCTCCATCGAGCCGACCGGTCAGCTGGGCCGGCTGCTGACCTTCTCCGGTGAGGAACGCTGAAAATGCCTGATTACGTCCATGTCCTCCTCGGACTCGTGCTGGGGTACGTCATCTCCTCGTACGTCGAGTCCTTCATGCACGAGTACGTGTCCGACGCGCGCCCGAAGGCGGTGCGCTTCTGGAACCGCGCGCCGCGGCTGTTCCGGCCGATGCTCAACACGCACTTCTCCCACCACACCATCCACCACGTGCGGACGTTTCGGAGCAACCACGTGACGCAGTTCCGGAGCGAGGAGGAGAAGCAGAAGCTCACCGAGGAGCTGCTCCAGCGGGGCAAGCACGGCCGGACCATCATCAACGGCGCCTTCGCCACCCGGCTGCACGGCGAGGGCGCCTTCGTCTTCGTGGCCCCGCTGGTCATCTTCTTCCCGGTGTTCTACTTCACGCTCAAGCCCATCGCCTTCCTGGCCGGCTGCGTGACGCTGCTGCTGCCGCCCTTCATGAGCCACTTCGTCCACCCCTACCTGCACATGCCCTTCGAGGAAGGACAACGCACGGCGCCCCGGTGGCTGGCGTGGCTGCTGCGGACCCGCTACATGCGCGCCGTCTACCGCAACCACTTCCTGCACCACCGCTATGGCGGCGTGTCCAACTTCAACCTGGTGCTGGGGGCGGACATCGTGCGGCGGCGCACCCGCGTGCTGACGGAGAAGGACCTGGCCGTCATGGCCGAGGTGGGCATGCCCCTGCCGGAAGAAGCCCCGTCGCGGACCGTCCATGGCTGAGCACGCGAGCGCCTTCCACGTCCCCTGGTGGCTGCGCTTCTCCCACGTCCAGACGGTCGTCCCGCATCTGGACCGGCGCCGTCACGACGTGCTCACCGAGCACATCCGCCACGAGCTGGCGGGCGGTGACTTCGTGGACGTGTACTGGATGAACCGGACCCGGCCAGGGCCCTTGTTCATCCTGCTGCCCGGCATGCAGGGCACGCAGGACTCCACCTACGTCCGCAGCCTGCTGTCGGAGCTGTCCCAGCGCGGCCTGCGCGCGGCGGTGTTGTGCCACCGGGGCGGCGCGGTGCCCAACCGGGTGGCCCCCTTCTATCACGCGGGTTTCACCGACCACCTGGCCTGGCTGGTGGGCTTCGTCCGGGAGCAGGAGCCCCACACGCCCCTCTACGGTGTGGGCTTCTCCCTGGGCGGCAGCATGTTGATTCGCTACCTGGCGGAGACGGGGCACGGCAGCCACCTGTCCGCCGCGGCGGCGGTGTCCCTGACGTTCTCCCTGGCCAGCACCGCCCGCCGGGCCTGCGAGGGCATCAACCAGCTCTACCAACTGCGCGTGCTGAACTCGTACAAGCGCGTCGCGCGGCTCAAGGCCCACCTGCCGGAGTTCGCCTCACGCATGGAGGCGCTGAACACGATGCGCAGCATCCAGGCCTTCGACGAGGTCTTCACCGCGCCCCTGCATGGCTTCCAGGACGCGGCGGACTACTACGCGCGGTGCAGCAGCCAGCAGTTCCTGTCGGGCATCGAAGTGCCCTTCCTCGTGCTCAACGCCGAGGATGACCCGCTCGTCGCCCGGGACACGCTCCCTGACGCACGCGGGCTGCGCGAGCACGTGCGGCTGGAGCTGACGCCGCATGGCGGGCACCTGGGTTTCATGTATCAGCATTCCTCCGGGCTGGGTTACTACCCGCCGGCCCGACTCATCTCGTTCTTCCTGCAGGAGCCGTCCGAAGCACATGAATCTCTATCTCAGGATGTTGTGGGTCATGCTCTCCTCGCTCTGGAAGCCGGAGATGCGCGTGGACGCGCTGACGAGCACGCTGGAGCAGCGCGTCCTGCCCAATGACCTGGACCTGAACCTGCACATGAACAACGGACGGTTCCTCACCGTCTGTGACTTGAGCCGCGTGGACCTGTTCATCCGAACGGGCCTGCTGGCGCTCATGCTCAAGCAGAAGTGGGCGCCCATCATCGTGCGCCACACCATGGACTACAAAAAGCCGCTCCGCCCGTTCCAGAAGTACACGGTGTCCATGTCGATTACCCGCTGGGACGAGAAGTACTTCTACGCCACCCACCAGTTCCTCTCGCGAGGGAAGGTGGTGGCGGAGGGCGAGTCCACCGCGGTGCTGCTCGGGCGCGAGGGCGTCGTTCCTCCGGCCAAGGTGATTGAGGCCGTCACGGCCCGGCAGAACCGGGCGGTGGCGGAGAGCCGCTGAGCGCCCCGGGCCTGGGCCCGCGTCACGCCCAGGCCTTGCGGACCTCCGCGTAGTAGTTGCGGAAGAAGGGCACCATCGCCGCGCGGTTGCTTTCGACGATGGCCAGCAGCTCCGGAGGCATGACGAACTCCTCCTCGCCCAGCGCGTCGTACAGGGAGTCCAGCATCTGCTGGTAGAAGCGGGGGAAGGCCCGGTGCCAGCCCACCTTCGGCAGCCGGATGCCGTGCTCCCAGCCCATGGCCAGGTAGTGCTTGAGCGCCTCCGCGCGCGCCTCCTTCAGCGTGTAGAGGGAGATGGGCTTGCGCTCGGGCAGGAAGTCCTCGGCGACCAGGCCACTCTGTCCGGACATCCGCCGCGCCAGGTGCTGGCCCAGCAGCGGGGAGAGGAACAACCCGTCCCGGTACGTCCCCGTGAGCAGCCACAGGCCGTCCACGGACGTCGGCCCGATGAGCGGGCACGTGTCCACGGTGACGGGCCGGTTCCCCGCCTGCCAGGCGACGAGCTGCGCGGCGCAGAGGTCCTGGTCAATCTGCTCCAGGACGCACTCCAGCAGGAAGTACATGTCCGCCGGCGTGGTGCGCAGCATCGGCCGCGCCATCAGGATGTTCGTCGCGCCGAAGTAGAGCTGGCCACCCTCGCGCGGCATGCCGTGGAGGCCACAGGCGAACGCGCGGTTCGGCGTGCGCACCACGTGCTCGAGCGCCGGCTTGGGCACCTGGAGCAGCAGCGACGTCCCGCCGCCGCTGAAGATGCGGGGGATGCGCCGCGCCAGCTCTGGAAGCTCGTCGAGGACGGCCTGCGTCCCCACGCCCATGGCCAGCACCACCTGCGCGGCGGCCAGCGCGCGGCCATCCTCCAGCCGCACGCCCGTCACGCGGCCGCCCTGGACGTCCAGCGCCTTGACGGCCCCGTCCACCACGCTCACCTTCGGTGACTGCTCCAGGGACAGGGTGAGCGCGCGCAGCAGGCGGCTGGCGTCCACCGAGCCCTCGCGGGGCAGGAACAGCGCGTGCTTGGGACGGCAGTCCTCCGCGGGGTTCAGGCCCGGCACCTGGTTGGGGTCCAGCAGCTCGTGGGGCTCGTCCTCGTCCTTCACCGCCTGCTGGATGGCGATGAAGTTCTCATCCTCAATCGTGCCGGACTTGGCGTTGCTGAAGACGATGGTGCCGGGGCGCACCTGCACCCGCGCGTCCTCGGGAAGCTCGCTGTTGAGCTGCTCCAGCCAGGAGGGCCAGAGGCGCGCGGCGAGCACACCCTTGGCGTGCCTGGCGCGGCCCGGCGCGGTCCGCAGCAAGGGCGCCGTCACTTCCCCGTAGCAACCGAGCATCGCCCCCGCGGCGGGTGAGGCACCGGCGGGACGGCTCACGGGACCGACCAAGGCGATGCGCAGGCGGGGGTCCACCAGCGTCAAGGCGCGCGCGGTCGCCAGGCCCAGCGCGCCGTTGCCCGCCACCACGATGTCATAGGTGTCCATTCGCTCGCTGTCCTTGGGGGCTTGGGTGTTGCTGGTAGAGCGCCCGCCGCGCCCGGCTCGGTTGAGCGCGGACACGGCGGGCGGACCTTCTCAAGGCATCAGACGGACCCGCTGTGGGTCAGTCCTCCTTCTTGGACGTGTCGTTGACGATGTAGGGCGGCCACCACTGGCGCTCCGCGCTCGACCCACACGTCACGCTCGGCTCCTGGAGGCGGTCCTTCTCGGCCACCAGGCTCTTCACGGTCTCCAGCCACTGCGATCCGTTGTTCATGCCACGTCTCCTTGCTGCCGTGTTGGCTCTACGAGGGAACTGCGTACTAGTGAGTCGAGCCCCGAACGCAACTGTCGGCGCGCCTCGTCCGGGGCCACTCTCGCGCCGACAACCTCGAGGTAGGCCCGCTCCATGTCGGAGTACGTCCGGCCATCACTGAGTTCGAAAATCAGCCACGCATTCAGGTCCAGCCAGTGGATGCGCGGCGCGGCCGGTGAGAACACCATCAAGCACTCGCCCTGCTTCGACGGGCGGACCCGCAGGGCCTGTGCCTTGCGGTACGTAGCCCGCGCCTGCTCGCGGGCCTGGAGCGCGGCGTCCCCGCGGAAGAGCGCGCGGTCCACGGGCGCCAGCGCCTCGTGCTGCCACCGGACGAACTCCAGTCCTTGAGGCGTCAGCAGGTGCGCCCACTCCGTCAGCAACATCTCCCCCAGGAAGCGGGCCCGGTCCACCGAGCGGCCATAGGGCGAGCCGCCATCGTTGTTCACCACCGACGTCGCATGCGGGCGCGAGACGTACGTCAGTGGGTCTCCGAAGCGCTCCTTCAGCGCCGGGTCCGCCGTGAGCGCGGCCGCCTTGAAGAGCGCGAGGTGGACGTACACGTGGTACGAGAACACCGCGCGGACGCTCGTCCAACGGATGTCACGCCAGGGGACCTGGACACTCTCCTCCGGCTTCGCCACGAGCGCCACCGAGCGCGTCGCGTCGAAGAGCTTCATGTGGAGCCCTTCATGCAACAGGCACCCGGCGATGTCCCAGGGGTTCCCAAGCGCTTCCAACGCCAGGAAGATGGTGGAGGGCGTCAGGTCGCCGCCCGCGGCGGACAGGACGGTGCCGCCCTCCAGCCGGGCGCTGAGCAGCGCGATGGCCTCCACGTGTGTCAGCGCGCTCGCGCCCGAGTGCGGCAGCAGCCGGGAGAGCAGCTCGATGGAGTCGTTGAGTATCCGCTGCGCCTTGGCGTCCGGACTGAGGAGCTTCCCGCCGCTCTTGGACTTCGCGCCGAAAACACCATTGAAGGCGGCGTGCAGCGCCCGCGAGTACGCATCCGCGGGCTGGGCCACGTCCCACAGCCACTTGGGGACCTCCGAGCCCACCCGCCAGCGCGACGGCATGCGCGATTCGCACAGGCCCAGCGGCAGCGCCTCCAGCGCGCCCGGCAGCATCTCCTCTACCGGGTGGGGCGATGTCAGCCGCCCCGCCTCCAGGTCGGAGAAGGCCTGTTCCAGCGTCAGGCGCACCAGCGGGTCGAAGAAGACGCGGCGCGCGTCCGAGTCACTGAGCGCCTCCACCGCGGCCACGCCGCGCGCCAGGGATGGCAGCCGCTCCGCGAAGAGCTCCACGCCGAAGCGATAGCGGGTCAGCACCTTCGCCAGGATGCGCGGCGAGTCTCCGAACGCGGGGTGTCTCGACAATGCCCGGTCCGCCGTCTGGATGACGTCCAGGGCGTTCGTCACGGCGCACCTCCCTCGGCGACCTGCTCAATCATCCCGCTCGACTCCAGGCCCCTCAGCGTGGGCGCCAGTTGGGCCCAGGCGCGCTCGGCGCCCAGCCCCAGCGACGAGGTGTACGAGGAGAGCACCTCCTCCTCCGTCTTGCCGTCACACAGCTCGAAGGCCAGCCAGGCCGACAGGTTCAGGGTGACGATCTTCTGCGACGAGGGGTCCAGCGCGAACAGCACCTCCGACGCGGGAGAGCGGCGCAGGGAGAGGTTGCGCCCCTGCCGGTAGCGCACCGAGGACGGCTTGCGGCTGACGCCGGACGGATGCGACGTGGCGTGCTGAGCGGCGTCGGCACCTGGGGTGCCCTCCACCAGGGGACGAACCGTGTCCCAGAGCCACGCGACCAGCTCCCGTCCGTAGGGCGTCACCCGGTGCGACAGCGGGCCCGCCAGCGCCGAGTGCAGGTACGCCAGCCGCTCCTCGGCCCGGGCGTACGGCTTGACGTCGTTCTTCACCACCGACATCGCGTGGGCCGGGGCGTTGTAGTCACGGGGCGCGCCGAACTCCGCGTAACAGTCCGGGCCCAGGTGTTTCACGGCCTCGCGGAACACCTGCATGTGCGCGTACGCGTGATAGGCGAACACACTGTTGGACAGAGCCGTCCGCCGCCCCCACGGCAGCTCCACCGGGTCGTCATCCGTCACGATGGCGCCCGTGCGGATGAGGTCGGAGAGCTTGAGGTGAATCGCCTCATGCAAGATGTGGCCGGCCGTATCCCACGGGTTCGCCAGCTCCTCCGGGTCGATGAAAATCATGCACGGCGTGCCGTCGCCTCCGGAGCCGGTGAGCATCCGGCCTCGCGGCCCCCGGATGTTCGCCACGGCGATGCAGTGCAGGTGCAGGAAGACGCTTCGCGCCATCTCCGGCACCAGCCGCCGCAGCAGCTCACAGGCCCGCTCCAACCCTTCCACCATGGGCGGCGTCGGGCGGATGATTTCCACGCGGCTCTGGGCCCCGGGCATGAACCCGGTGCGGATGCTGTCGCGCAGCAGGTCCCCGACGAGGGACGGCGAGTCCGGAAGGTCCCAGACCCAGGTGCGGCCCGAAGGCCCCACCGTGAAATCGCGTCCCATCGCCCTGCGTGCGACGGACATGCTCCGGTCCTCCGCGAGCGAATCAAGCGCCTCGCCGAGCAGCGCCGGGAAGGTGTCACGCACCGCGCCAACCGGCCCCGTCGTCTCCAGCTTGCTGATGGCCGACTCCAGCGCCGCGCGCACGAGCAGGTCACCAAACAAGACATTCACGGACGCGGTGTCCAATGCCTCGACGCGCTCCGTCAGCGCGCGCAGCCGCTCGTCATGGCGCGCCAACACCTCCAGGACGAACTTGTAGCGTTCAATGACACGCAACACGATTTTCGACGAATTTCCAAACGGCTCCTGATGCTGAAGCCGGTGGTCGAGCTGCTGGATGACCTCGATTTGTTGCACGCTGCTCTCCCCTCGGATGACAGACTCACAAAAATCCGCCATCCCGGCATAAACAGCATTTCGCAATGCAAGGTACCAACGCCTGATGCTTGTCACAAGCACGGGGCGGCAAAACCGGATGTCTTGGTGGAAAGAAATTGTCTGGGTGAAGCCGCGCTGCGTCGGCACGCTCGGATGGACTTGCCTTCGGGCCTGGTCCGTTGGCATGGGCCCGAGCGGCCTTGCTGACTACAGACCGATGGTGAGCGTGACGCCGGAGCCCACGACGCGCTGGGTTCCCACCCCGGTGACGTGATTCCCGGTGGAGTTCCACGCCATGAGCACGACGCCATCCGAGGCGCGTGTCGCTGGCGACTCAGCCCGCCTTCCCTTTCTGGCCCTCGTCCTGATTGCGGACATAGACATCCGGGTCATGAATCTCCATGAAGCGCGCGGGCACCTTCAATGGTTCAAACCCATAACGCGCATAGAGCGAATGGGCATCCCGCGTGGCGAGCAGGAACCGCCGGAGCCCTTGCAGGTCGGGATGCGCGAGCAGCGCCTCCATCATCCACGGGCCCAGGCCACGCCCCTGGTACGACTCCAGGACGAAGACGTCACACAGGTAGGCGAAGGTCGCGCGGTCGGTGACGACGCGGGCGTAGCCCACCTGGCCTTCAGGCGAATAGAGCCCGAAGACGAGCGAGTTCCGGGCGGCCCGCTCGACCGTCTCCCGGGGAATGCCCGTGGACCAGTACGAGCGGGACAGATAGCCGTGGATGACATCCAGGTCGATACGGGCGGGGTCGTCTGAGACGACGAAGCCGTCATCGCGGTGGACTTCGTAGGGAATGGACTCGGCAGGAGCGCGCATGGACGTGACGCCATCCTACGTCCGCCCGGCGCGCGTCGCCCCCTGCCTCGCCGTCTATCGCCCGCTGTGCTCCCATGGGTGGGGAGCACAGTTCGCCGCGCGTGTCAGGGACAGCCCACGCATGGACTCCGCCTCATACGTCTGGGGCTGGCAGGCGGAGGCCGTGCTCAGGTGCGGCTCCAGCGCGTCCATCTGCGGACGGTCCGCGCCGTTGAGCGGCTCCAGCGTGGTGAAGTAGTCCCCCCACCACGGCCCGCCGGCCCAGTACGTCCAGCCGAGGTAGACGTCCGCGTTCGCCTCCATGTGGCTGACGATGTTGCTGATGGCCGCGGCGCAGACGGAGTCCCTGCCACCGCCGAACTCGCCCAGGAAGCCGCGCTTGCCGTTGGCGCGCAGCCAGTTGGTGAAGTTCTGCATCCGCTGGGCGCCGATGGTGGCGCTGACGCAGCCGGAGGAGGTCCCCGACGAGTCACCGTCCAGGTACTGGTGGGCCTCGAAGGCGAGGTTGTTGCCCGGGTCCTGGATGGTCAGCATCACCACCGCGTTGGGCGTGCCGTACCAGGACGAATTCCATGAATGCGCGCCCGACCAGGCGTTCCCCGGCACCAGGATGAGGTTGGTGGCGCCCGTGGCGCGAATGGCCTGGATGGCCGCGTTGGCGGCGTCGGCCCACTGCTCCGTGCGCATGCTGTGTGGCTCGTTCATGAGGCCGAAGATGATGCGCGGGTTGTTCTTGAACTCCTGCGCGAGCCGCGACCAGAAGTCCGCGAAGTCCGAGTTGGGCACCGCGCCGCCAATGACACCCGCGCCGTACCGCGCGTAGTTGTGCGGGTCGATGACCACGTAGCCGCCCTTGCTCACGATGCGGTTCACCGTCGTCCGCAAGCGCCCCAGCTCCGCAGCGTTGAAGGCCGCGCCCCGCGTGGGCTGCAGCCGCTCCCACTTGAAGGGCAGCCGGAAGGTGTTCATCCCCTTGGCGAGGTAGTAATCCAGCGTCGTGTAGTTCGTGTACGCCGGGTCCGGGTAGATGTAGTGCGTCCCGTGGGTGCCCGGAATCGTGGAGCCGAACTCCGCGCCCGCCAGGTTGACGCCCCGATACGGTAGGGGGTCCGCGTGTGCCACGCCACCGCACAGCATCAATCCCAACGTCAGCCAGCTTGATGCACGATTCTTCACAGTCGCCTCCTGAGGGTCGGAGCAGCCCTCGCGCGGCTCGCGAGGCCCCATGAGACAGGTAACAGGTTTTTCTTGATTTACCATCTAGTTTCGATTAAGTGTATTTTTGAGGAGACGTCGTAACAGAGGTCTCGAACGGCGTTTCCGTTATCAAACGAATGATTCATCCCCGGCGGGTCGCAGGCTCGTGCTCCCGCCACCGGGTGGTAACGCCAATCACCACCTGGTGGCGGCTGTCACCACCTGCCCGTCATAAAATTGTGATTGGGGCAGACGCTGACGGCGCACGCCCTCTGAAAGGTTTCGCGTCCGCGCTGGCATGCCACGTGCTCATGCGGGAATCCCATCACGCCAGGGAAAACCTCACACTCCCACGCGCAGGGCCCAGTCCCCCAGCCCTGGCGTTCGCTCTGCCGCGGGAACACCCCATACACCTCCATGAACCGAATGTCTGATTGGCTTTCCACCGCGGCGATGTTCGCCGGTCTCGCCACCCTGACGGGCCTGCCGATGTCCGCCGAGGCCGCGGACGACGTGTCGCCGGAGATTGTCTCCGCGATGCGCCGCGACCTCGGGCTCACCGAGCAGCAGGTCCACCAGCGGCTCAGCTTCGAGGCGAAGGCGCCCGGGCTGGAGCGGACGATGCGCGAGCAGTTGGGTGATGCCTTCGGTGGCGCCTGGCTGGACGCGGATGGCACCCAGCTCATCGTCGGTGTCACCGACGAGACCCGCGTTGCGAAGGCCCGGGTCGCGGGCGTGAAGGCGGTGCGCGTCGCGCGGAGCCTGGCGCGGCTGGAGCAGGTGAAGGCGGAGCTGGACCAGAACGTCAAGGCGCTCTCGCCCTCCATCCACTACTGGTACGTCGACCTGCCCAGCAACAGCGTTGTCGTGCACGCGGATGACGCCAGCCAGTCGAAGCTGCGCGCGGACGCGTTCCTCGCCGGCAACTCCGGGCTGAAGGACGGCAGCCTCCGCGTGGTGGCGTCCCAGCACGCGCCGGAGCCCGCCTACGACTTGCGCGGCGGTGACCCGTACTACTTCAGCAACTACCGCTGTTCGGTGGGCTTCCCCGTCAACGGGGGCTTCGTCACCGCTGGCCACTGCGGCGGCGCGGGCACGCCCACCACGGGGCACAACGGCGTAGCCCTGGGCACCATCCGCGGCTCCGTCTGGCCCGGCGCCGACTACGGCTGGGTGGCCACCAATGGCTCGTGGACCCCGCAGCCGTGGGTCAACAACTACGGCGGCGGCAACGTCACCGTCGCGGGCTCCAATGAGGCCGCGGTGAACGCCTCCATCTGCCGGTCCGGCTACACCACCGGCTGGCGGTGCGGCGTGCTCCAGCAGAAGAACATCACCGTCAACTACTCCGTCGGTCCCGTGTACAACCTCCACAGGACGAACGCCTGCGCGGCCGGCGGTGACTCGGGCGGTTCGGTGCTCTCCGGCAACCAGGCCCAGGGCGTGACGTCCGGCGTGGCGGGCACCTGCTCCGACAGCAACCCCGCGACCTTCTACCAGCCCGTCAATCCCATCCTGGGCGCCTACGGCCTGACGCTCCGCACGACGGGTGGCGGCGGGAGTGGGCGGGCGTTCGTCTCGCGCCTCAACAACACCAAGTGCATCGACGTGCCCAACTCCAACTTCTCCGACGGCGTGCAGCTCCAGATGTGGAACTGCAATGGCACGAACGCGCAGCGGTGGACCTTCGTCAACGGCACCGTGCAGGCCGGCGGCAAGTGCATGGACGTGGCCTGGGCCTCCACGGCCAACGGCGCGGCCATTCAGCTGGCCAACTGCAGCGGCAACCCGGCGCAGCAGTTCGTGCTGAGCGGAGCGGGCGACCTGGTCAGCGTGCTCGCCAACAAGTGCGTGGACATCGTGAACCACAACCCGAACGACGGTGCCCGGCTCATCATCTACGAGTGCACGGGCAACCCGAACCAGAAGTGGGACTACCGCTGAGGCGGCCGTTCCACACGGACCGTGACAGGCGCGCCTGCCCTCCGCTCCTGGGGCAGTCAGCCTGAGCGAGCGGCCGCGGGGCCCGGAGGCGATTCGGGCACCGCGCGCCGCGGCGGCATGACACGCTGTGGTCCTCCAGCGCGCCCAAGGCCGGCCAGCCCGGGCGTGCCGTGCCTCGGAGGCGTTCCATGGCCCCGTCCCTGCTCCGTTCGAGCCCCCTGCTCGTGCTCGTCCCGCTGCTCCTGGCGGCGGCCCCCACCCCCAAGGCCCCAGCCCCACCCCGGCTGGAGGACACCCTGCCCGACACGTTCTCCGGCGTGGAGCGCGTGGTGGCGGTGGGCGATGTGCACGGTGATGTGGACGCACTGAAGGAGGTGCTCCGGCTCGCGGGCATCATCGACGCGAAGGACCGGTGGATTGGCGGAAAGACGCACCTGGTGCAGACGGGCGACGTCCCCGACCGCGGGGACCAGACGCGGGCCGCGTTCGACCTGCTGATGCGGCTGGAGCAGGAAGCGCTCGCCGCGGGCGGGCGGGTCCACGCCTTGCTGGGCAACCACGAGGCCATGAACATGCTCGGGGACCTGCGCTACGTGAGCCCCGGAGAGATGGCGTCGTTCGCGGACCAGAGCCCCGAAGCGGACAGCGCCGGCTCCCCGCCGGGCCTCAACGGACACCGCGTCGCTTACAGCCTCCAGGGCCGTTACGGCCAGTGGCTGCGCAGGCATGCCGCGGTGGTGCGCATCAACGACACCCTCTTCGTACACGGTGGCGTGGCGCCCGGCGTCCCCGGCAGTGACTTGACGGCGCTCAACCGCTGGGTGCGTCAGGACTTCTTTACCGGCCACCCGCCCGGTGGTGCTCGGGACCCGCAGGGCCCCCTCTGGTTCCGCGGCTATGCCCTGGGCGAGGAGCTGGAAGCGGCCCCCGCCCTGGACGCGGTGCTTCAACGCTATGGCGCCAGGCGCATGGTGATGGGGCACACCACGAACCGCGACGGCAAGGTGAAGGTGCGCTTCAACGGCAAGGCGCTGCTCATCGACACGGGGCTGAGCACGGGCTACGGGAGGAACCTGGCGGCGCTGGAGCTCCGCGACGGGAAGGTCAACGCCCTGTACCGGGAGGGCCCGGTGACGCTGGCTACCGTGGAGACACCGGCCACGACGCCTCGCCCCGCGGCGCCGAAGCCCCGGAAGAAATGAGCCGTCCCGACGCACCCGTTCTAGTGATTGCACACCGGGCCCCACTCGGCGTGCAGTCCCCTGCGCACGCGCAAGGTGTCACGGCCTCTCACAAGCGGCAGGCCACGCGGTTGCACTAAGAAGGAGGGATGCGTCTTCCCGTCCTGTTCCTGGTAGCGGCCGTGCTCCTCGCCCCACCCGCGATGGCTCACGTCCGACTGTTTCCAGAGGGCGAGACCTGGTTGTCCGTGGGCCCTCTGTTCAGCACGTCGCTCCGCTCGGACGACCCAGCCGTGGGCGTGGGCGGGGAGGTGACGCTCAACTGGTTCAGGAACATGAGCGCCCTGGGAGTCTTCGCCCAGGCGCAATGGATGGGACGCGGCAGCACGAGACTGTGCACGGGATTCCAGGGCACCCTGATGTACGGAGGCGTGGAGCTGGGCGTCATGCACGAGACGGCCAGCCGGACGCGGGTAGCGACCACGGGGCTGCACGTCGCGCCCTACCTGGCCTTCGTGTTCGGCACCGTGGGCGTGCGCTTCGGGATTCCGCTGGCCGGAGCGCCGGACAGCGGCCCCGGCGGCGTGGAGCGAACGCGGCACGCTCGCGAGGTGGGGCTCGTGCTGACCGCCAAGCTCCCCATCGCGCTCAGCAAGGACTCCATCTGGGGCCCGGTGTTCCCCTGGAACTAGGCCTCAGTCGAGCGGCATCTCGTCGCGAATCCAGGCCGTGATGGAGTCGTGCCGGGGCGCCCAGCCCAGTTCGCGTCGCGCGCGCTTGCCGCGCACCCGGCTGTTGGAACCGAAGGAGTAACGCGCGTGGCCCTCGCCCCACTCGCGGCTGGCCTCCTCCACCGACCAGGACTGGACGGGGCCCAACCCGAGCCGCTGAGCAATGGCCGCGCCAATCTCCGCGTAGGAGGCCTCGCCGTTCTCCGCGAAGTAGAAGGCCCCCGCCGGCGCGCGCTCCAGCGCGAGCTGGTACAGCGCAACCACGTCCTCGATGTGCACGTTGGACCAGCGGTTGATGCCCTTGCCGACGATGCGCACCACGCCGCTCTTGCGCGCCTGCTTCACCAACGGGGGAATCTGCACGCTGTCCGGGCTGAGCCCGGTGCCCGTGCCGTAAATCATCGTGTTGCACAGGACGATGCCGCGCATGCCCTCGGCGGCGAGCACGCCGTTGTCGACGGCGTGACGGGCCTGCTTGTCGGGCTCCACGATGAAGGGGGTGTCCTCGTCGAACACCTTGTCGGAGAGCACGTCGCCGCGGACGTCGTCCCCAATCACGCTGGAGCCGCTGGTGTGGAGCAGCGGCTTTCCGGAACCCCTCAGCCCCGCCAGGAGCGCTTCAACGGCCTCGGCGTGGTCACTGCTGGCGGCGTTGATGACCGCGTCCGCGCGCCGGGCCTCGGCCGTCAGCAGCGCGCTGTCGTCCAGGTCGCCCAGCACGGGCTCGATGCCCAGCGCGGCCAGGCGGTCCGCCTTCGCCTGGTCCCGGACCAGTCCCCGGATGGCGTGGCCCCGGGCCGTCAGCGAGTGGGCGAGCGAGCCACCGATGAAGCCGCTCGCGCCCGTCAGGAACACTTGCATGGAGGACCTCCAGGTTCAGGGTTGCCGTGGAGTCTGCGCATTCCCCCGCGGAAACGCCGCCCGTTTCAGCGGACCGCCGCCAGCTTCGGAGGCTTCTGGGCGCGCTGCCCCAGGTAGCGCTCTCCCCAGGCACGCAGCGCCAGCACCACCTTGCGGAGGGACTCTCCCAGCTCGGTGAGGCGGTACTCCACGCGCGGCGGCACCTCCGCGTGCACCTTGCGATGCACCAGCCCGCTGGCTTCGAGCTCGCGAAGTTGCTGGGTCAACATGCGCTGGGTGACGCCAGGGATGCGCTTGCGCAGCTCACCGAAGCGCAGCGTGCCGTCGAGCAGGTGGTAGAGAATGAGCCCCTTCCACTTGCCGCCAATCAGGTCGAGCGTGGCCTCCACGGGGCAGCCCGCGGAGCAGTCGTAGGTCTTGTGCCGGGCCATTGGTTACCTTTTTGTGCCTACATGCGAAAATAGTGCGTACTTGTCGTCAGGGTCCACTGGGGCAATGGTGCACGCAAGGAGGCCTCAATGCGAGCCATTGCCCTGCACAAGTACCTGCCCATCGATAATCCGGAAGCGCTCATCGACGTGGAGCTGCCCACGCCGGAGCCCAGCCCCGGTGAGCTGCGCGTCCGCGTCCACGCCATCTCCGTGAATCCCGTGGACGTGAAGGTCCGCGCGCCCAAGCCCCAGGTGGAGGCCAGGCCCCGCGTGCTCGGCTGGGACGCGGCCGGCGTCGTTGATGCCGTAGGCCCCGGCGTGAAGCTGTTCCGTCCCGGGGACGAGGTCTTCTACGCGGGCTCCATCGCCAAGCCGGGAACGAACGCCGAGCTCCACGTCGTGGATGAGCGCATCGTCGGGCGCAAGCCGCGCTCGCTGTCCTTCGCCCAGGCCGCGGCGCTCCCGCTCACGTCCATCACCGCGTGGGAGTTGCTCTTCGAGCGGCTGGAGATTCCGCTGGGCAACGTGCCGTCCCAGGATGTCCTGCTCGTGGTCGGCGGCGCCGGGGGTGTGGGCTCCATGGCCATCCAGCTCGCGCGCAAGCTGGCGGGTGTGACGGTGGTGGCGACCGCGTCACGCCCGGAGTCGACGGAGTGGTGCGAGGCGCAGGGAGCACACCATGTCATCAACCACAGACAGTCCCTGGTGCCACAGCTCCAGAAGCTGGCGCCCCAGGGCGTGCGCTACATCGCGAGCCTGACGGCGACGGACACCCACTTTCCGGAGCTGGTGGAGGTGGCGGCGCCCTTCGGACGGCTGGGGCTCATCGATGACCCCACCAAGCCCCTGGATATCAGCGCCATGAAGCGCAAGAGCCTGTCGCTCCACTGGGAGCTCATGTTCACGCGGCCCCTCTACGAGGCGGCGGACCCGCTGGCGCAGCACAGCATCCTCAACCGGGTCGCCGACCTGGTCGACGCCGGCACGGTCCGGACGACGATGACCCAGGACCTCGGGCCCATCACTGCCTCCAACCTGCGGCGGGCCCACGCCGCCATCGAGTCTGGCCGGACGGTGGGGAAGATTGTGTTGGGTGGGTTTCCTTCGTGAAGCACGTGACACGCGGCTCCGAGGCTGCGCGACTGCTGAGCCAACCATGATGGTTCCGTGAGGATTGGCCCGCCGCCGCTCCCTACCGTCGAGACACGACGGACACGAGGGAGCGGCGCATGCGACGTGGCGGGGCAGTCTTGATTCTGGCCATGGGGGTGCTGGGGCTGATCGCCTGGGATGTGAGTTCCACGTCTGAGGCCGTCGACCGGGGCGCGGAAGCCGCCACTGCGGCACGAGCCACGAACCGGATTGGGAGAACAGGCCACCTCGGCCTGGACGCCCGGAGCTCCGGGGCTCGGCCTGAAGGTGGACGGCGCCTTCGCGGCACAGTGGTGGATGCGCGAGGAGAACCCGTCGCGGGCGCGCGCGTCTCCGCCACGTCGCGGGCAGAGGAATCCCTGGCCGATCTCCCGTGCCCTGAATGGGACTTTGGACCATTGGAGCCCCCCCGCGACGCCAAGCCGCGCCGAATCGTTGATGACTGTGCCTACTCGGGCAGGGACATCCTCGCTGATTGGCTTTCCCTCCGCCGGGGTGAAGCCATCCTCCAGGCTGAGACAATCACCGACAGCGACGGCACCTACGTCCTGGATGGGCTGGACTTAGGTTCTCTGTCGATCTGGGCCATGAACGAAACCGGGGCGGCCGTGCAACAAGGCCTCATGGGCGCACACGATGACCTGCGTCTGGTGTTGACCCCGGGATTACGGGTGGAAGGCGTCGTCTCGGGAGAAGAAGCTCCGATTCCAGGCACACGCATCACCCTGGTTTCCGTGGCAACGGACCGTTACTTCGACGGCATCGCAGGTCCGGATGGCCGGTTCCGCATCGGCCCGCTCCCACTGGGGCATTACGTCATCCTCGCAGAACAAGAAGGCTGGCGGTCGGGCCTGCTCCATCTGGACGAGTCCACCGGTCTTCCGGAAGAAGGCGTGCGCCTCACGCGGCCGCTGAATCATTCGGGCCGGGTCCTCGCCCAGGGGGTCCCTGTCGCAGGCGCGCGGGTTGAACTCACCTACACGGACCATCGTTCGTACGTCTCCCATCAGGTGACCACGTCCGACGCGCAGGGGCTTTTTTGTTTCATTGGACTCAGTGAGGGGCGCATCGAACTGTCGGCCCGCCATGGAGGGATGATTGCCAGTCGGCACGTGCCCCTGGACAGACGATTCAAGGGCGAGACAGACCTCGAACTGAGACCTGCGCTTGTATTCGAGGGACGCGTTCAGGACGAAGCGCAGCAATCCATCGCAGGTGCCCACGTTTCCGCTGAGTTCCGACGAAGGGACATCGTCCCCCCGGCGACGACAACGAACCTGGATGGCCGCTTTCGCTTGGGTCCCCTCGGCCCCGACATAAGCTGGGTCAAGGTGTCGGCGCCAGGCTATCTGGACGCCACTGTTTATCTGGATTCCGCAGAGAAAGAGCCCCCAACCGCCGTTACGCTGCTTCGCGCGGCCTCCATCACGGGTGTGGTGGTCGATGCACACGGGGTGCCCGCTCCGAACGTCACACTCAGGCTGAGGGGTGAATGTGATGGCGCGGCACTGGGCCATGAGCCCGATGAGACGATGACCGACGACGCGGGCCGCTTCGAGCTGAGAGCCTGCCGCGCAGGCGAATGGGAGATTCATACCCATGATGAGCGATTCCGCCCGGCTGACGTTCAGGTGCACGCGCCTGGTGAGGGCCTTCGTATCGTGTTGCGCCAAGGCCCGACCGTTACAGGCGCCTTGCGGGATGAGCACGGCGTGCCCGTGCCCCGCGCGAAGGTCATACTCGCCAGGCGCCACGAAATGGACCTGCCCATCCGTCACACGGATTCAGATGCGCGGGGACATTTCCGGCTCGGGGCCGTCCCGCCAGGTCGATACAAGGTCTGGGCACAGAAGGAGGTTCAGGGAGTCGTCCGGCGGACGGCGCTTCAACACCTCGAGTTGCAAGAGGGCACTCCGTCGACAGTGGAGTTGCGCTTTCCCGAGGGTGTGACTGTCTCCGGCCTCGTCCTGACAGCCAGCGGAAAGCCAGTGGAGGGCGCGGCCATCGAGACCTACCGGCCGTCACCCGCCGATTCGAGTGAGCCCCCATCGGTCAGCTTCGGCTGCGGCGGCCCCATTGGGGTTCGCACGGGGGCGGATGGCCGATTCGTCCTGCGGCATCTGTCTTCCGCACCGCACGCGATATGGGCCAGCAAAGAAGGCCATACCTTTTCCCCAGCACAATCCACGGGAGGGACCGGCCACGAGGGCTACTGGCTTCTTGTAAGTCCGGGCGAGGCCCCCCTCCGCCTCGTCATGCAACCTTACGTGCACATCCGAGGCAGGCTCCTCGGGCCCGATGGGGCTCCCGTTCCAGAGTTCGTCCTCAACCGCGAGAACGTGGTCAACCCCCAGGACGGCGCCTTCACCTGGACGACCACGAAATCCGGACCGGTGACATTGAGGTTCGATGCGGGAGAAGCACCACCGCGAACCCTCACCGTGGATGTCCCAGTGGGAGGTGAGTTGGATCCGGGTGACATCCACATGGGGCCGGCTCATTCCGTCCAGTAGCCACTGCTGAACAGTCCCAGCTCGCGCCCATCACAAGGTTGACGATTCCGGCCTCCGGGGAAATCGTCCGCACATTGGTTCCCAACTGGCAGCCACTGCCCTCACCTGGGGAATGACGGGACGGTCCATGAACGACTACGAGTTGATTGGCTCACCGGGCTGCGGCTCCGCCATCGTGGAGATGGCGCTGCGCATCACTGGCATCCCGTACCGGCTCACGGACCTGCCCTACCTGGAGCCGGGCCCCGGGCGCGACCGGCTGTTGAAGCTCAATCCCCTGGGGCAGGTGCCCACCCTGGTCCTTCCAGATGGCGCGGTGATGACGGAGAGCGCGGCCATCCTCCTGCACCTGCATGACGTCGCGCCGAAGAGCGGCCTGGTTCCGGAGCCCACGGCGCCCGAGCGCGCGCGCTTCCTGAACCTCCTGTTCCGCCTCGTGGGCGCCGTGTACCCGACGTTCACCTACGCCGATGACCCGCCCAAGTGGACCCTGGCCGGCCCCGCCGCGGACCGGCTGCGCGACACCGTCATGGAGCGCCGCGCCACCCTCTGGCGCGAAATCGAGGCCCAGGTGGGCAGGCCCCACGTGCTCGGCGAGCGATTCAGCGCACTGGACCTCTACGTCACCACGATGACGCACTGGCGGCCTGGGAAGGACTGGTTCGCCCAGCACTGCCCCGCCCTGACGGCGGCGGCGCTCCAGGCCGAGAAGAACCCGCACATCGCCAAGGTGCTGGAGCGCCACTTCCGCTGAAGGCAACGCCCGCCGCCGCAATTGGGAGGCATCGCAAGACGTACCGCAGGGGCCCATGTCCAAGCCCCTGCTCCTCTTGCTCTGCCTCGTCCCCTCCGCGCTGCTCGCGCAGCCCAGGCCCGCGGAAGAATGGGTGGTGCCCCCCCAGCTCTACGGCAATCTCTTCCACCAACGGCTCGTCCTCGAACGAGACGGCTCCCGGCTGCGCGGCAGCCTGGATGGCGACCCACTGGAGGGACTGCTCAACGCGGGGCACGTCCAGTTCGTCGTCACCGGAAGGAACGGCGCGACCTGCACGTATAGTGGCACGCAGCAAGGCACCACCTTCGCGGGTCAAGCGGATTGGACTGACCACCATGACACCAAGGCGCGAGCCACCCACGCCTTCACCGCGAGGGCCATCTCCTCGCGGCCCCCGGGGCCTCCACGGCATCACCGCTTCGAGCCCACGACGTTCTCCAACACCTTCTCCGCGGACCTCCCGCCCGCCCTCACGCTCTGGCCAGGGGACTCCGTGAGCACGTCCACCGTGGACTCCGGAGGCGTGGACGCCCATGGCGTCACCCGGGCGCTCTATGGCAACCCGCAGACAGGGCCGTTCTACGTGGGGACGGCCGCCGCGGGAGACACGCTGGTGGTCCACCTCAAGCGACTGCGCCTCAACCGCGACTGGGCGGACAGCCTGGATGACCTCGTGGGCCGCGCCCTGGGCCCGCGCCTGGCGGCACGCGCGCATGGACTGGGAAAGTCCGTGCGCTGGAAGCTCGACCGCAAGCACGGCGTCGCCCGGCCGGAGAACCCCTCACCCGGGATGAAAGACTTCACTGTTCCGCTGCGCCCGATGCTCGGCGGGCTCGCGGTCGCCCCGGCATTTGGCTTTCCGCCCGTCTCCACCGGCGACTCCGGCCGCTTTGGCGGCAACATGGACTTCAACGAACTGGTGGAAGGCAACACCGTCTACCTGCCCGTGTCCCAACCCGGAGCCTTGCTCTACCTGGGGGATGCGCACACGGCACAAGGGGACGGCGAGACGTCTCAATTCGCGCTTGAGACATCCATGGACGCCGAGTTCTCCGTCGACGTCCTGCCAGGAAAATCCATTGCGACGCCCCGAATCGAGTCGCCCACGCACATCACCACGCTGGGCCAGGCCGGCTCCCTGGACGATGCCATCCGCGTCGCGACCGCGGGGCTGACGCAGTGGCTGGAGCAGGAGTACGGCCTGTCGCTCTCCGAGTGCGCCCAGGTCCTGGGCACGTCCGTCCAGTACCGGGTCGCGAACCTCGCGGGCCGGAACGTGGGCGTCGCGGCCAGCCTGGAAAAGCAGCGGCTCGCCCGCCTGCCCCCCCTGACCCGCCCATGAGCCGGGATTGCTCGCTTCTCACGCTGAAACACAGCTCTGCCATTGTTTCCGCGCCCAACACGCTTCCAAGTCCTCCCCAATCTCTCTCATTGTTTCAAACGGGTCAGCCCCCACCCGTTGCTGGCCTGAGAATTTTCCGGCATAAACAAACGCAGTCATGGCGACCGGATTCGCGGCGACACATCCACAGGCCGCATCCTGTTCAGCCTGCCTGCTCAACACATGACCCAGCCATCGGCGGACTCCCATACCATCTCGGTCGATGCCGACCGCATCGAGCGTATTCGTGATGTGCTGGCCATGATTTCACTCGGTGAGTTCGACCCGCCCCAGCACCTCATCCCCATCACCCGGGAAGATTCGTTCTCCTCGTTCGAGGAGACCATCAACCTCTTCGCCCGCCAGCTCCACGCGTCCGTGCAGGCGAACGAGCAGTCCATCCAGAAGCTCGACGCCGCGCGCCGGGAGCTGGAGGAGAAGCTCTCCACCATCGAGCAGCAGCGGCTGGCCATCCGGGACTTGTCCACGCCCATCATCGAGCTGTGGGAGGACATCCTCACGCTGCCCATCGTCGGGGTGATGGACACACAGCGCTCGGTGGACATGACGGAGCGGCTGCTGCACCGCATCTCCCAGGGCAAGGCCCGGTGCGCCATCATCGACATCACGGGCATGGAGGTGGTGGACACCGCGACGGCGAATCACTTCATCAAGATGGTGAACGCGGCGCGGCTGCTCGGCACCTACTGCGTCGTCACGGGCATCAGCCCCTTCGTGGCGCAGACGCTCACCCAGATTGGCGTGGACCTCCGGGACGTGAAGACGCTGGGCAGCCTCCGCGACGGCCTCAAGGAGTGCTTCCTCTATCTGCGCGGACAGAACTCGCACCGGGCCTTCGAAGCCACGGGCCGCTAATCCCCTTCGGAGCCTCCATCATGTCCACTGACTCCCCCTGGCGCGGCATCACCGCTTCCGGCGCCAGCGTCGCCTCCGTCGTCGAAGCCGTGAAGTCGTTCAGCGTCCTCCTTGGCGTCCTGCTGGAGACGATGAAGGTCCAGTCACGCGACGCCAACGGTCAGCTCACCGTCGACGACAACGGCTGGTACCCCCTGGAGGACTACCTCCAGGCCTACAAGAAGATCGACAGCCTGCTGGGCGGACGTGGGCTGGAGAAGGTCGGGTCCATCGTTCCGCAGAAGGCCGTGTTCCCCGCGAACATCAACGACGTCCGCTCAGCGCTGGCTTCCATCGACGTGGCCTACCACATGAACCACCGCAAGGACGGCAGGGGCATGTTCAACCCCGTCACGGGAGAGAAGCTGGAGGGCATTGGCCACTACCACTTCCATCCCGTGGAAGGCCGGAATGAGGCCCGCATCGTCCTCGACAATCCCTACCCATGCCGCTTCGACATGGGCCTGGTGAAGGGCATGGCGCAGCGCTTCGCGCCCGACGCCACCCTCACCCACGACCCTTCCGCGGGGTGCCGCCAGAAGGGCGCGAGCTCCTGCACCTACGTCGTCACCTGGTAGGCCCCGGGCGGGCTGACGCTCAGCCCTCGGCCTGCCCCGGGGTGTGGTCCGGGTCCGGGTAGGGGCGCAGCCGGTGCGGCGCGTCCTCGTCGTCGCCTTCGGCGCTCCCTGGGGTGTGGCCGGGTTCCTCCTCCATGTAGTCCCCCTGCCGCTCCTTCGCGTCGTCTGGCGGCCCGGCTCGGGGCCGCGGCGCATCGATGTCTGGCATGGCGTTATCCTCCTCTTGGAGAAGATAGGCAGCCGGCGGACGTGCGATGGTGGCGCCCTAGAAAAGGAGGCGCGCATGGACGCGGCCCAGAGAACCCTTCACCGCCTCCTCGGCAAAGCTGGGGGGCTGCTGTGGAATGCAGTCGCCATCCCCCTGACGCTGTACCGGGTGCTCCGGCCCGGGAGGAAGGACGGGGAGCGGGCCCAGCGCAACGCGGAGCTGCTCATCGCGTCGTGCCGCGCCTATCAGGCGAAGCACGGGCGGCTCCCCGACACGCTGGAACAGCTCGTCCCGGAGTTCCTCCCCGAGCTGCCCCCCGCCAAGTACAGCGAGCCACACTTCGGCTTCACCTACGACGTGAGCGGCTCGGCGGACGCGCCCCGGCACGTGCTGGGGTGGACGGACCGGATTCCCTTCGGGCGCCCCTTCTTCGTCTTCGAGGAGGACCGCTGGGGATATCTGGACTGAGCTGGCGAGCCTCCAGGCGCCAGGCGGCCCGCCCGGCCTTGGAGAGGGTTCAAGACGCGTAGCGCCCCGCCCACTGCGTCCCCACCTTTCCCGGTGCGATTGAACATCCGGGAGGAGGCTCGAACGGTGCGCGGCGCCAGGTGTGTCGGAGTGCTGTTGGTCGGGTGGTTGTCGCTGGCCTCGAGTGCCTGCGGCCTTCCCCGGGATACGAATGGAACGCAGGAGCGCATCCTCCGCGAAGGCGTGCTGCGCGCCGGGCTGGTCCGCCACGAGCCCTGGACCGGGTTCCAGGATGGTCAGCCCACGGGCCCCGAAGCCCAGGCCGTGTCACGGCTGGCCGAGCAACTGGGGGCGCGCGTGGCCTGGACGGTGGCCCCGGAAGCCGAGCTGATGCACGCCCTGGAGGAGCGCGCCGTGGACCTGGTGGTTGGCGGCATCTCCGTGAAGTCGCCGTGGGTGAAGCAGCTCGGCTCGGGACAGACCTACCTCACCACGCGGATGCGGGTGGGCGCGCCTCCGGGACAGACGGTCCCCGAGTCCCTGGAGGGCGCGTCCGTGTCCGTGGCGCGAGGCAGCAGCGCCGGGCCCCAGCTCCAGGCTTCGGGCGCCCAGGTCCGCGAGGTGGACCGGCTGCACGAAGCCCCCGGGCTCCGGGCCGCCTGGGACTGGCAGCTCGAGGCCTGGGGCTATGTGGCGGGCGAAGAGGTGCTGCGCGAGGAGAAGCGCATCTGGGTGGTCCCCGCCGGAGAGAACCGCTGGCTGCTCACGGTGGACCGCTTCGTCCTGGAGCAGGCCGAGCCCATCCGGCGGGGCCTGGTGGCCTCGGCGCGAGCCGACGCCGTTTCACCGGAGGTGCGGCGATGAGCTGGCGCCACGGGAAACAGCATGACGGCCATGGGCGCGGGCCGGTGGACGCGACGGACCTCCCCGACGACAAGCACCGCGTCCTCAAGCGCGCGAAGCGGCTGGAGACCTGGGCGCTGCTCTATCTCCTGTCCGCCATCACGGTCATCTACCTCACGCTGGGCGCGTCCCAGGCCATGAAGGCGGCGTGGCTGGAGGACCTGCTCAGCCTCATCCCGCCCATCTCCTTCCTGGTGGGCAGCCGGGTGGCGCACCGGAAGCCCTCCGCCGAGTACCCCTATGGCTACCACCGCGCCGTCACCGTGGCGTACCTGGTGGGCTCGGTGGCGCTGCTCTTCATGGGGCTGTGGTTGCTGGTGGAGTCCGCCCTCAAGCTGGTGCGCATGGAATACCCCTCCATCGGCACCACGCAGTTGTTCGGCCACACGGTGTGGATGGGCTGGCTGATGCTGGCGGCCCTGCTGTGGTCGGCCGTCCCCTCCGTGCTGCTGGGCCGGGCGAAGCTGCCGCTGGCGAAGTCTCTCCACGACAAGGTGCTCTACGCCGACGCGCTGATGAACAAGGCGGACTGGCTCACGGCGGTGGCCGCCATGCTGGGCGTGTTGGGCATTGGCCTGGGTTGGTGGTGGGCGGACGCGGTGGCCGCGGGCGTCATCGCGCTGGACATCGCCTGGGACGGACAGCGGCACCTGCGCACCGCGCTGGGAGATTTGATGGACCGCGCGCCGCGCACGCTGGACTCCAAGCACGCCGAGCCCCTGCCGCGCCGGATTCACGAAGCGCTGTGCGGCCTGGACTGGGTGGAGGACGCGCAGGTGCGCGTGCGAGAGGATGGGCACGTCTTCTGCGCGGACGTGCGCGTGGTGCCGAGAGAAAGGGGCCCGGAGCTCGTCACCCGGCTGGGCAACGCCGCCGAGGACCTCAAGCGCCTCGACTGGCGTCTGCGGGACGTCCTGCTGGTTCCCGTGGACCAGCTCGGCTGACGCAAGCGGGACTACGGCGCGTCCTCAGCGAGCGCGCGCGCCTTCGTCGTTGAAGGTGTCACACGCTTCGAGCGTGCCCTGCTCCAACCCGCGCCGGAACCAGGCGACGCGCTGCGCGGAGGAGCCGTGGGTGAAGGACTCCGGGACGACGTACCCCTGGGCGCGGCGCTGCAAGTTGTCGTCGCCAATGGCGCTCGCGGCGGCCAGGCCCTCCTCGACGTCGCCTGACTCCAGGAGCTGCCGCTGGCGCTGCGCGTGGTGCGCCCAGATGCCGGCGAAGCAGTCCGCCTGGAGCTCCTGGAGGACGGACAGGGCATTGGCCTCCTCGGGAGACAGGCGGCCGCGCAGCGACTGGACCTGCCGGGAGATGCCCAACTGGTTCTGCACGTGGTGCCCCACCTCGTGCGCCACGACATAGGCCTGCGCGAAGTCACCGGGCGCGCCGAAGCGCCGGTCCAGCGCATCGAAGAAGCCGAGGTCCAGGTACACGCGCCGGTCCGGCGGGCAGTAGAAGGGCCCCACCGCGCTCTCCTGGAAGCCGCACGCGGACTGCACCGCGTCCGTGAAGAGCACCAGCCGAGGCTGCGCGTATTGCACGCCCACGGGCGCGAGCACTTCCGGCCAGGTGTCCTCCGTGTCCGCGAGCACGACGGACACGAAGTCCTTCAGCTCTTCCTGTCGCGGGTCCAGGGGCGGACCGGAGCCGCCGGTGCCGTCCACGGTTCGAGGGTCCTCGTCGCCCAGCCCGAGCTGGGACGGGTCGCCTCCGAGAAACAGCACCAGCAACGCCACGATGATGGAGGCCGCGCCGCCTCCCACCGCCAGCGGGCGGCCCAGGCCACTTCCCCGCCGGTCCTCGACATTCGAGCTGCGACGTCCCCCCTGCCACCGCATGCGTCCTTCCCCCTGGCTGGTCCCTGGCGGCCTCAAGATAAGCAGCCAGGGACACGGAGGCGGATGGCGGCCCTTGCCTCGGTGGGACGGACAGCAGGCAGGGGGACGCGAAGGGCTACGGCTGGGACAGGGCCTGGATGGCCGACCGCGCCTGGCCCTCATCGGCGGTGACGGAGACGACGAGCCGCTGGTAGCAGCCTTCGAACTCCTGCCGCAGGGACTCGGCCGTCACCGCCTGGAGCAGCGCGGGCCGGCCCGTCACCGCCTCGGGCGAGAAGCCCCGGACACGCGCGGTCAGCAGCGCGTTCACCCAGGCCTCCGAGGAGATGAAGGAGACGGCCTGCTGCGCCAGCATCCCCCGCCGGGCCCGCTCCAGCACCGGCGCGGACACTTCCTTCGCGAAGGACGCGAGGATGCCGCGGACCGTGCTGATGCCTTCGCCCATGCGCCGCGCGTCCACCGCGCCCTCCAGCACCAGGTGCGCCGCGCCGCCACGCCCCAGCCAGGGCCGCGCGGAGAAGCCGTAGGTCGCGCCCCGGCGCGAGCGCATCTCCCCCGAGGCGTGGCCGTGAATCAGCTCCGCCATCAACGCGTAGCGCGCCTCCAGTTCGGGCGTGGCCGTGGGCAGCCGGCAGGCCAGGTGCACCTGCGCCTGGCTCGCGCCCGGACGCGGCGTGAGCAGCGCCTTCGCGTTCGCCGTGGCAGCCGGCAGCGCAGGCGCGGGCGGCGTGGCGACGGGCTTCGCCTTCCCCCGGCTCCAGCCGCCCAGGTACTTGCGAGCCAGGCCTTCCACTTCCTTCACGTCGAACTCACCGGCGATGACGACCACCGTGTTGGCCGGCCGGTACACGTCCTTCAGCCACTCCTCGGCTTCCGTCCAGGACACCGCGCCCAGGTCCGCGCTGGTGGCCTCGCGCGCATAGGGATGCGTTCCATAGAGCGCCTTCTGGAGGTGACGCTCGGCCAGGAGCTCCGGGTTGGTGTCCATCGCCTGGCGCCAGGGCAGCACCTGCTCGCGGTAGTAGCGAACCACGTCCTCGGAGGTCCGCGTGGAATCGAGCTGCTCGGCCAGCATCGCCAGCATGTTGCCAACGTTGCCCGCGGTGCCGGAGAGGCCCACGCGCAGGTGGTCGCGCTGGAAAGACGAGGACGCATGCAGGCCCCAGTCGCTGGGGCGCCCCTCGAACCAGGACTCCCGGAAGGAGCCCCAGTTGGCCAGGTCCGCCACGCCCGCCTTCGCGCCGTACGACGAGCCACCGCCCAGCGCCGCGCCGATGCGGACGACGGGGAGGCCCGGACGCGGCGCGAGCAGCACCTCCATGCCATTGTCGAGCGTGAGCACTTGCACGGGCGACGCCAGCGCCGCCGTCATGGACGGAGTCACGCGCCCCGCGGGAGCGGTCCACGGCTCCTCGACCGCCGCCAGGGCGGCGCTCTCCGGGGCCGCGCCGGGCACCTCACCGGGACGAACGACGATGATGCGCACCCGGTCCCGCTGCAGCCACTGGTAGGCGAAGTCCGTCACCTTGCCGCCGACGAGCCCCATCAGCGCCACCTGCGAGCGCGTGTAGGAGCGCACGTCCTGCGTGAAGTGGGTGAGCTGCGCCCGGCGCTCGGTGCGGGACAGGAGGTCCTCGGACTCCAGCACCATGCCCGTCACCACCTGCCGACGCATCGCCTGGAAGTCGAACTCGCGGCCCAGCACCGACCCCGGCTGAATCTCCTGCGCCCACGCGTTCTGCACCTGGTCCAGCACCTTCCCCGCCGAGCGCACCGGGTCGTCTCCCCGGCTGAGCCGCACCCGCACCACCAGCAGCGAGGCGCGCGTCCCGGGAATCAGGTTGGTGGAGATGTCGGCGATGTCGCCGTCATTGCGCACCGCGCCCCAGAGGTTCTGGCTGAAGGTGGCGCGGACGAAGTCCTGGACGGCGCTGGCCTCGTCGAAGCCTCGCGGCAGCACATAGGACAGGTACACCTCCGGCGTGGGCACCGCGGCGGTGAAGACGGGCACTGACTTCTGGGCGGGCGTGGTGGCCGGCGCGGCGGGCTGCGCGGGCAGACGCGCCTCCAGCGCCAGGGGCGCCCCCGCCCCAATCCAGGCCTCCGGCAGGTTCTCCCGGAGCGTGGCCTCCACGGCCGCCAGGTCCACGTCCCCGGCGATGACCAGCGTGACGTTCTCCGGGCGGTAGTGCGCCCGGGCGAAGCGCTGCGCGTCCGACAGGCTGAGCGCGGACAGCGACTCATGCGTCCCGGCCAGGGGACGGGCATAGGGGTGGCCGCCGGGGAAGGCCGCGGCGTTCATCCAACTGAAGACCTGCCCCACGTAGCCCGTCTCATTGCGCTGGCGGAGCTCGTTGCGGACGACCTCGCGCTCCACCGCGAAGACCTCCGGGCTCACGCCCGCGAGCGGCGCGGACAGGCGCTGCCCCTCCATCTTCAGGAGCACGGGCAGGGCCTCCTTGGGCCCCAGCGTCTCGTAGGACGTGTAGTCCAGACTGGTGGAGGCGTTGTAGTAGCCCGCCCCGGACGCCTCCAGGCGCTGCCACACCGACGGCCGCCCGCGTGACGGGAACGGAACGCGAGGTGCTCCACGACGTGCGCCAGGCCCTCCTTGCCCCCCGGGTCACTGGAGCCACCAGCCCCCACCATCGCGACCACCGCCACCACGGGCGAGCGCGCATCCTGCTCCACCACCACGCGCAGGCCTGAGGGGAAGCGGAAGTCCCGCAGCGGGAAGGCCACGTCGCGCATGACGATCTGCCCACGCTGCGGCAGCGTGGCGCACGCGCTCAGCAGTAGTGTCAGGGCGACGACGGCGGCCCGGGGCCGCCAGGCGGAAGGACGGGAAACACGTGGGGGCGACATCCAGGCTCCAAGGACCTGCCCGGGAGCGACACGCAGGGCCAGGCCCCACCGCCTCCCCCAGACGGAAGTGATTCGTGACAGCAGTGAGGCGAAGGCAGTGCGCGCACCGCGCGGGCCCTGGACTCAAGGCCAGACGGGTGCGCTGTTCATACCATCCACTCCAAGACAGGCCAAGGGTTGGGATTCACAGGCGCTCCTGCCGAATCCAGGCACCGCCGGAATCCTGGCAATTCACAGCGCCGCCGGACCCTCCTCGTGACGGGGAGTCATCATGCGAGCAACGTGGATGAGCGTGACGCTGGCCGCGGTGTTCTGGGGACGGGCTGTGGCGGCATGGACCCGGTCCTGGAGGACCCCTCCAGCCCGGACGAGGCTCACGGTGCCGCGGACCTGTCACTGACACGCGAGGCGGAGGCAGCACGCTCCGCCCGCCGTCAATCCAAGACAGCTGCGGGCTGGACTCTGTTGACCGTCCGCCATCCGGGCGCTCCCCGGGCTCGAGCCGGGACGGGCCCGTGGAGCCCGGCGGGTACATTGCGCCCCGCCTGGCGTCACGCCCGTTCCGGTGCGCGCTGGGGAAAGGGAGCAACCATGGCCTTGCAGAATGACTACCAGGACGTGCTCGACGTGGCGAAGAACGTGGGCGCCAGAGTCGAAACGCGCGAGGAGAACGGCAAGCTCATCATCAAGGGGACGGTGGACTATGCCTGGGACCGGGACCGGATGTGGGACCAGATCAAGGCCAGACATCCGAACTGGCAGAACGAGGTCATGGTCATGCTCACCGTCACGCATGACACGCCGTACGGCCTGTACACCGTCAAGTCGGGTGACACGCTGAGCAAGCTGGCCAAGGACATCTACGGGGACATGAAGCTGTACCCGAAGATCTTCGAGGCCAACAAGGACCAGCTCAAGGACCCGGATAAAATCAAGGTCGGGCAGGTGCTGAAGCTGCCGCCCAAGTCCATCGCCAACGCGTGAGCTCGACCGGGGCCAGGGGGCATCGACACGTGCCCCCTGGAACCTCTCACGTCAGGTGCCGCATCAGCCGTGCGGGGACGCCCGCCACGAAGCTGTTTGGGGCAACGTCCCCGGTCACCACCGCTCCAGCGCCCACCACCGAGTTCTCACCCACGGTGACGCCTGGCAGTATCGTGACGGCCGCCGCGATCCAGACATTCCGCTCCAGCACGATTGGCTTCGCGACCGCGGCGGCACGCCGTCTGGCGGGCTCCAGGGGATGCCCCGACGTGATGAGGTTCACCTTCGGGCCAATCATGACGTCGTCAGCAATGTCGATCCCACCGATGTCCATCAACGTGCAGCACTGGTTGATGAAGACATTCCGCCCGACGCGGATGTTGACGCCGTGGTCGGTGTAGAACGGAGGGATGAGCGAGAACGTGCTGTCGACCTTCCTGCCCGTCAGCTCACTGAAGAGCGCCCGGATCTCCTCCGCCTCATCGAATGAGCGCTTGTTCAATTCCACGGTCAGGCGCATGGCGCGCCGGATGTTGCTGAACATGACCTCGGATTCAGGGGTGCCAATCAGCACCTCCCGGGGAAGGAATGGCTTTTCGCCATGCATGGGACGGTTCTCCTGGACTCATGGCAGCCACGGGATGCGTGCGTGCCGTTCAACCAGAACCTAGCCAGCGCGGCTCGAAGGCATCAAACAACTTGATATCCACTGAGACACAACCACGGGTTGTGCCCCTCCCTGGCCTGGTGACAAGCCCCTGCGCTACCCTCCCTGGCGACACGGGCGAAAGCGAAGGCGGGTGATATGGATTTCGATGGGGTGCGGACCTTCATTGCCGTTGCCGACGCGGGGCGGTTCCAGGAAGCGGCGTCGAGGCTGTCACTCACGCAGCAGGCCGTCTCCAAGCGTATCGCCGCGCTTGAGTCCTCCCTTGGCGTGCGGCTGTTCGTCCGGACGCCGCGTGGCATCCAGCTCACCCTCGACGGCCAGGTATTCCTTCCTCACGCGCGCGGCCTCCTTGAAGCGGCGGAGCGGGCGGCGGACTCGGTGCGTCCTGGCCGCCGCCGGCTCCGGGTCGACGTGGTCAGGCCGAACCTCGGGAGCGCGCGCATTCTTCGGGACTTCCACAGCGCGCATCCCGAGATTGAAATCGATGTCGTCACGCATCTCTTCGACGCGAAGAGCGCCGTGGCCGCGGTGCGGGAAGGGGCCATTGACGCGACGTTTCGCGCCATCCCCCGTCCCTCGCGACACCTGACCGAGGGCGTCGTGGCGACCCGCGTGCTCGACGACCCCGTGGAACTCCTGACAAGCCAGCGGCACACGCTCGCCTCGGCGGCCTCCGTGATACCCGGCGAGCTGGCCAGGCACAAGGTCTGGATGCCCTTCATCGTTCCAGGAACGGAGTGGGCTGCCTATTACGACGAGCTCGCCACGAGGTTCGGGCTCACCATCGACACCCTCGGTCCCGACTTCGGCATCGACGCGCTCCTGGAGGTGCTCGCGGATTCGCCGAAGCTGGCCACGCTGGTCGGTGAACACATCCGGCTGGTGTGGCCTTCCGAGTACAACCTCCGCCGCATCCCCATCCGCAATCCGATGCTCGTGTACCCACACTCCCTGGTCTGGCGAAGCG
The DNA here is from genome assembly GCA_046520405.1 of Myxococcus sp. 1LA. Classification (GTDB taxonomy): domain Bacteria; phylum Myxococcota; class Myxococcia; order Myxococcales; family Myxococcaceae; genus Myxococcus. Next base: position 7,660 of record JBKGHI010000012.1, on the reverse strand, counting down.
ACAACGCACATCCGGCGCTCACGAAGCTCCGCGCGTACCTCGACGCCCGACAGGGCATCTATCGACACCCCAAGGCGTGGTCCCCGCCCTGGGCGAAGCGTTGAAGCCGTCCCCCCGCCCCAGATTCCCAGCGAGGGATGTCCGTCCTGGGGCGCTCAGCGGACCTGCGCCGGCGTGTTCACAGACGCGGGCTTCCGCAGGTCCGCGTCCTTCAACACCTTGCCGCGCGGCTGCCGCTCCGTGGCGTCCGTGAAGCCCCGGTCCACCAGGCCGCTCAAATCGAACGGCACGTTCCTGGCGCGCTCCAGCTTCTCCGCGCGTCCCGCCAGCGTCTTCGCCGACACCTTGTCCTGATACCCCAGGCCCACCAGGATGCGGTTCGAGCTCTGCGGCACGATGAACTCGTGCAGCTGCGTGAAGGCCACCTGCCACGTGTGCACCATGGCGTCGTAGAGGCGGTTGGGCGGGAAGGCCCACACGTTCCCCACCACCGCGCCACGGGGGCTCAGCTTCACCCGCACCGACGCCAGGAACTCCTGCGTGGCCAGGTGCTCGGGGATGCTGTCCGGGCCATAGGCATCCAGGAAGATGAGGTCATACGTGGGCCGGTCGGCTTCGATGAAGCGCCGGCCGTCGCCCACGTGTGCACGCAGGCTCGCGTCCTCCTTGAAGCCGAAGTAGTTCCTGGCCACCGTCACCACGTCCGGGTCGATGTCCACCACGTCGATGTGCGCCTTGGGCACCACCTTGCGGAGGAACATGGGCATGGCCCCGCCGCCCAGGCCGATGATGAGGATGCGTTTGGGCTCGGGCACGTAGGCCAGCCCCGCCATGGACACCTGCGTGTACGGCAGCACCAGGTCCAGTGGCTTGCCCGGCCGGACGACGCTCTGCAGGGCCCCCGAGGCATCGAAGCCCAGGTAGCGGCGTCCTTCCTCGTCCTCCGTCACGGAGATGAGGGTGTAGGGGGATTCCTTTTCGTACAGGACCTTGCGGGTGGCAAAGGCCGTACATGCCAGGAACGCCAGCCCCACCAGCAGCAGCCGCTGGGTCACGCCGCGCATGTCCATCCCTTCCTGGTACAGAGTACCAAAAAAACAGCATTTCTCTCAGGAAAAACAACAGGTTGACGCTTACGGCGCCGAGGTTCACCTTGCCGCGCATGAGCCATGTCGAGGCGTCGCTGCCGGACCATGCCCGCGCCATCATCGCCGAGGAAGAGGCCTTGCTGGCCCGTGTTCAGTCCACGCTGGAAGTGGCGAGGCGCAAGTCCGCGCGCGGACAGGACGCGCAAGGGCTTGTCGCCCAGTTGCAGGTCCTGCGCGACGACGCTTCCACCGCGGCCGTGGCGGACCTGCCGCACATCTTCGCGCAGATGAACCAGATGCGCTCCCTCATGGAGCGCCAGGAGAGCGTGAAGCTGCCGGACCCACAGGCCCCCTACTTCGCGCACCTGCGCCTCAATGGCGAAGGCGGCCCGCGCGACTACCTGCTGGGCCGCACCACCTTCGCGGACGTGGGCGCCGGGGTGCGCGTGATTGACTGGCGCTTCGCGCCCGTGGCCCGCGTCTTCTACTGCTACGAGGAAGGCGACGACTACGAGGAGTACTTCGGGGAGCGGCTCGCCGAGGGCAGCGTGGAGACGCGCCGGCTGGTCGTCATCGAGCGCGGCGTGCTGACGCGCATCATCTCCGGCGCTGGTGCTGGAGCGCACCGAGGACGGCACCTGGCGCAGCGTGAGCCGTGACTTCGCCACGCTCCAGTCGGGCGGCGCGGGCACGGCGGCGCGGCCGGAGTTCCTGGGCACGGGCAAGGGCGCGCGGCGCATCGAGGATGCCTTCGGCGTCACCGCCATGCTGGACGCCGAGCAGTACGAGGCCCTCAGCACCGGCCCGGACCGGCCGTTGCTGGTGCTGGGCAGCGCGGGCAGCGGCAAGACGACGGTGGCGCTGCACCGGCTGGCGAAGCTGGCCTTCGACGACCCGCAGAAGTTCCCCCAGGCGCGCATGAAGCTCATCGTCCCGGAGGAAGGGCTGGCGCGGCTGTCCCGCCGGCTGCTGGCGCCGCTGGGCCTGGGCAACGTGGCCGTGCAGACGCGGGACGCGTGGCTGCTGGCCACCGCGCGCTCCGCCTTCAACCTGCCCGGCATCAAGCTGTGGCACGACACGCCGCCGCTGGTGGCGCGCCTCAAGCGCCACCCCACCCTGCGGCGCGCGCTGGCCGCCCGCGTGGGCGTGCCGAAGTCGGACGCGGGCACCACCCTGGAGCGGCTGCGCACGCGGATGGCGGACGCGTACATGGACCGGCGCTTCCTGGAGAGCGTCGTGACGGCCGCCAAGGGCGAGCTGCCCCGCACCGCCATTGACGAGACGCTGGAGCACACGCGCCTCCAACTCGCCACGCCGCTGTCCAAGGCGTTAAAGGACATCACCGACGCGGAGCGGCTCGTCACCGTGGACGGGCGCGCCATTGAAGACGACACCCCGGACGCCATGGCCGGCACGGTGGACCTGGATGATTTGCCCGTCCTGATGTTCCTCAAGGCCCAGCACACCTCGCTGGGCCTGGAGCGGCTGGCGCACGTGGTGCTGGACGAGGCCGAGGACTTCTCCCTCTTCGAGCTGTTCGCCGTCCGGCAACTGCTGGGCAAGGGCAAGAGCTGCACGCTGGCGGGCGACGAGATGCAGCAGACGGACGCGGGCTTCGCGGGCTGGCCCGCCGTACTCAACGAGCTGGACATCCGCGACGCCGCCACCTGCCGCCTCCAGGTCTCCTACCGCTGCCCCCGGCCCGTGGTGGAGCTGGCGCGGCAGGTGCTTGGCGCGCAGGCCCCGGAGGCCGCCGTCACCGGCCGCGCGGGCGCCCCGGTGGGATTCCACCACTTCCCGGACGAGGCCCAGGCCCAGCTCTTCATCGGCGAGGCGCTGCGGGACCTGGTCGCCCGCGAGCCTCACGCGTCGGTGGGGGTCATCGCCAGCAGCCCGGAGTCCGCGCAGGCCATCTACCGCGTCGTCGCCGACCAGCCCTGGGCGCGGCTGGTGAGCGACGGCGAGTTCACCTTCGAGCCTGGCGTGGACGTCACCGACGTGGGCAGCGTGAAGGGCCTGGAGTTCGACTACGTCATCCTCCCGGACGCGACGGCGCGGGCCTACCCGATGGACGACGAGTCACGCCGCCGCCTGCACGTGGCGGTGACGCGCACCTCCCATCAGCTCTGGGTGGTGTCCTCGGGCGTGCGCACGCACCTCGTCACGCCCGTTGGCGCGGAAGCTCCACGGTGAAGGTAGAGCCCTGGCCGGGCGCGCTCTCCACCAGGATGCGGCCCTCCATGGCGTCCACAATCTGCTTCACAATCCAGAGGCCCAGCCCCAGCCCGCCGTAGTGCCGCTCGCTGGCCAGCCGCTCGAAGCGCTGGAAGAGGCGCGCGTGCCCTTCCGGCGGAATGCCCACGCCTTCGTCCTTCACCGTCAGCCAGGCGTGCGCCTCATCCGCCTCCACCCGCACGTCAATGGGGCGGCCCCGGCCATACTTGATGGCGTTGGAGAGCAGGTTCTGAAGCACCTGCTCCAGCCGCAGCCGGTCCCAGTGGCCGATGGCGGGGCCGCGCGCGTCCAGGCGCAGCTCGCAGCCGGCGCGCGCCAGGTCCTCGGAGAAGCGGGGCACCACCTCGCGGGTGAGCGCGGCCAGGTCCAAATCCTCTCGCTCCAGCCGCAGCCGCCCCGCGGTGATGCGGGACACGTCCAGCAGCTCGCGCACCAGACTGGACAGGCGGGAGACCTGCCGCTGCACGGCCACCACCTTCGCCGACAGCGCTTCTGGGGACGCGGCGCCGCTGGCGCGCGGCTCCATGTCCCGCCGCAGCGCCTGGATGTTGAGCGTCAGCGAGGTGAGCGGCGTGTTGAGTTCGTGGGACGCCACCGACAGGAAGGAGTCCCGGGCGCGCACCGCCTCCTGCGCTTCCTTGTAGAGCCGGCCGTTGTCCAGCGAGGTGGCGGCGCGGCGGGCCAGGTCCTCCGCCAGCCGCACGTCCGCCTCGGTGTACCGGCGCCGGGACTCCGAGGTCAGCAACGTGAGCGCGCCCAGCACCCGGCCCCGGCTGATGAGCGGGACGATGATGAACGCGCTGATGCCCAGCGCCTCCACGGCCCGCCGGTACTCCAGGTTGCGCCCCTGCGAGGCGGCGAGCGTGGCGGCGAAGTCGGGGGTGAACTCGGTGATGCCGGTGCGCAGCACCTTGCCGATGCCGCCCGGGTCCTCCAGGCGGATGGGGAAGCGCGTCTGGAAGTCGTGCGCCGGGGCCGCCAGCGCCGGCTTGGAGAAGGCCACGGCGGCGCGGCGCACGTCGCCGTCCGGCGTGGGCAGGTCCACCGAGCACGCATCCGCCAGGATGGGGACGGCCAGGTGGGCCATGCGCTGCAGGATGAGGTCGTGCTCCAGCGAGGACGCCAGCACCTCGCTGGCCTGGGCCAGGAAGGCCGCGTGCCGCTGCGCCCGGCGCATCTCGTCGTAGAGGGCCCGGAGCGTCGCCTCCTGCTTCTTCTCCGCGGTGATTTCACGCGAGGACAGGACGACGCGCGCGTGGACACGGAACAACCGCTTCACGAACCAGCGGTCCTGGGCGTCGCTGTGACATTCGAGCTCCGCGGCCTCGCCGGTCCGCGCCACCTGGGAGAAGCGCTCCTGGAAGGGGCGCTCCGTCCATTCGGGGTGCAGGTCCCAGAGCACCCTGCCGAGAAGCTCCTGCTGGGGCCGGCCCAGGTGCCGCTCCATCATGGGGTTCACATGGACGCAGACGGCGTCCAGCGAGCAGACCACGACCGCTTCCGGCATCTGGTCCAGCAGGGCGGTATCCAGCCCCGTGGCGTCCGACCCGTCGTGGCCGGCGCCAGCAGGGTCTTGTCCGGTCGAATGAGATTCCAAGCGGTCGGTGTGAGAACGGGCCAAGGCGATGTCCCTGCCGCTTAACACTTCCGCCGCGCCCACCCCACTGTCACGCGCCAGAAATCTGCACGGCAGCCAACATTCGCCCCGCCCCGGGGAGGCGCCTCGTTCCCCCCCTCGGCTTCAGGGTCACGCTGACTGGGACAGTGTCCACGGGTGGACACTGTCCCGCCGCCTCGGGCGCGGCGCTCAGGGCACCTGCTGGCCCTGGCGCCAGGCCTCGCGGCGGCGCTCCTGGGCTTCCCGGCGTTCGAGCGCGTCCTGCTCCTGGCCCGGCAGGTCCGCCAGCCGCGTGCGGTGCATGTTGATGCTCAGCTCGTAGAGGCCCCGGTCCCGCTCCGGCATCACGTCACCGAACTGGGCCAGCACCTCCGTGGAGAAGGTGATGAAGTCCTGGGACACCTTGCGGCGGTGCCCGTAGTACTCGTGAATCTGCTCCACCGTGGCGTCGGCCGACAGCACCTTGCCGTAGAGCTCGTTCCAGCGGCGGTCCTCCGCTGCGCGGCGCTCCAGCTCCCCGGCGTCCTGCGTGGGCGCGGCCATCCGCCAGTAGAGGTTGTCGGGCAGCTTCGCGCGAATCACCTGCAGGTCCACCGGGTGCACCTTGGGCGTGTTGTCGTCGGGCTCCGGCTCGGGCGGCCGCGTCAGGTCCAGCGGCGGCGGGGGCGGTGTGGCTCGCGGTGAAGGCGGTGACGTGCGCGCCACGGTCTGCGGCGCCGAGGGCGCGGCGGCCTGCTCCGCGACGGCGCCTCCGGCGTCACGGGCTCCGGGTCCTGACGGAGCGCATAGACCAGCGCCGCCACCACCAGACCCAATGCCACCACAAGGCCGGGCAGGCCCTTCCTCCATGCATTCACGGCCATGCCGCCCGAATACCGCGCACGGCGTGGTGGCGGCAACCTCCCTCCGAGAGATAGCGCAATGCATTACACACGATGCCGCATCGCGGCATGTCCTTGGCGCAACGCAGCACCGCCAGGACTCGCGTCGGCAACATGAAACAACCACAAACCTCCTGACTCTGATGCAACGCCATTGTATACACAGGTTTTCCAACTAAACCCGGAGGTCCCCGAATGAAGAACCTGATGCTGGCTGGACTCACGGCCGCCGCGCTCGCGCCTGCTGTCGCTGGTGCGGAGGTCATCGTGTCCGGCATCGTCGACGTGCTCGTCGACGGAGGCAACAACTACAACTGGCAGAAGGTGGAGCTGCCGGGAACCAAGTGTGGCAATGGCTCCCAGTTCAAGTTCTGGGTGCACCGGACGGGCTCGCCCAACCTGATGTTCCTGTTCGAGGGTGGCGGCGCGTGCTGGGATTACGACACGTGTAGCGGCCGCGCGGGCCTGCTGGGCGCCGCCAACCCGAACGGCATTGGTGACGACTACATCACCCAGTTCACGGCCAAGTACGTGTCGCCGCTCGTCAACGGCGCGGACCCGGGCCTGCCGGGCCGCAGCAAGACGGACCTGGTGACCAAGGGTTGGAACATCGTCTACGTGCCGTACTGCACCGGTGACGTGCACGTGGGCAACAACGTGGCCACCTACGTGGACTCGACGGGGCAGAACCCGCCGCTGACGTGGCACCACAACGGCTACGTCAACACGCTGGCGGTGGCGAACTACGCGAAGACGCAGTTCCCCAACGTCCAGAAGATGCTGATGACGGGCTACAGCGCGGGTGGCACGGCGACGGCGGCCGGCTACTACTTCCTGCGCAAGATCATGAACCCGGCGCAGGGCTACCTGCTCAACGACTCCGGCCCCATCTTCCTGGCGCCCAACGCGAACTTCCGCTCGCGCGGGCTGCACGACAAGATTCGCCAGTCGTGGAACCTGAACTCCGTCTTCTCGCTGCTGCCGGCCACGTTCAGCCAGAACGACTTCGGCACCATCAACCGCATGGTGGCGCAGGAGTTCCCCAACGACCAGCTCGCCTACACGGGCTACACGCGCGACTACAACTATTCGCGCTTCTCGTATGAGCGCTTCCACACGCCCAACGACAAGGAGTCCGTGCACGGCTACTGGAAGCAGGACCAGGACGCGCTCGTCACGGAGCTGAACAAGTACAACAACTTCAGCTACTTCATCCCGCACGAGCGCGCCATCAACCAGAGCCACTGCAGCACCATCATCACCTTCATCGGCGCGCACGCCTGCCAGCAGATGGAGAAGAAGCGCCACTGGTACGAGTACCTCGAGTTCCCGTGGAGCCAGACGTACAAGTGCTACAGCGAGTTCGTGGGCATGGACACGTTCCTGTCGCGGTGGATCAACGGCAACCAGCGCGTCCGCATCTACGAGCCCGCCAACGGCTACAACGCCGAGGACCCGGGCATGCAGATTGTCGCGCCGCTCATCAACGGCGCGCTGGGCGGGTAGTCACCGCCTGACGCCGGGCCTGGCCCGGTGACGCCACACCTGGAGCGGGACGCCAGCGGACTCCTGGCGTCCCGCTTCGTCGTCTCAGGGGCCGGGCGGGTGCCCCCTCCCCCGCCGCTGGCCACGCGGGCCTGGGGGCGGTAGACGAAGCCCCGCCATGGACAACCTCACCCACGGACTGCTCGGACTCGCCATTGGCGCCCTGCGAAGGCCCGACGTGCGTCCCGGCGCTCCGGAGCGCGCCTCGCCCACGGACCGCGCGGTGCTGGTGGCCTCCGTGCTCGCGGCGGAGCTGCCGGACCTGGACACCCTGCTGGCGCGCGGGGACGCGG
>JBKGHI010000129.1:0-23270 GCA_046520405.1 Myxococcus sp. 1LA | reverse complement strand
GCCAGCGCGCCCGCGTCCTGGGGCTCGGTGCCGCCCTGGAGCACCGCGCGCAGCGCCAGCTTCATGGGCTCCCAGACGCGCGCCATCTCCAGCGTGTTGGGCATGGGCGTGGCGTGGCGGGCCGCCTCGCGGAAGGAGGAGATGAGCGTGTCCTCCCGCACCTCCTTCAGCGTGTACGCGGCCACGTCCGCCGGAATCTGCCGGCCCACCGTGGCCCGCACGCGTGAGGCCTCGCCCAGGGAGATGAAGCGCGCCAGCGCCTGGGCCTGCTCCCCCCGCTCGGAGCGCGCCGACACGTAGGCCGTCTCCACGCCCAGGAAGGGGCGGATGGGGAGGTTCGTGGCGCTCACCGCCGGCAACCCCACCACGCGGTAGTCCACGTGGGGGGCAATCTCTCCGGCGAACCACGGCCCGCTGATGATCATGGCGGCGCGGCCGTCATTGAACAGGCTCTTCACCAGCGCGCCCGAGGCCTCCTGGGGCATGAAGCGCCGGTCCTGCAGGTCCTTCACGAAGGCCAGCGAGCGGGCCATGCCTTGCGTGTCGAAGCTCGCACGGCCGTTCGCGTCGAACAGCTCGCCGCCGAAGCCGAAGAGGAACCCCGCGTGGAAGTAGAAGTCGCCGCTCTCGTAGGCCATCCCGAAGCGGCCCGCGTCCGCGTCCGACAGCGCGGGCAGCATCGCCAGCAGCGCGTCCGTCGTCTCTGGCGGCTGGGGCACCAGCTTCGTGTTGATGTAGAGCGCCAGCGACTTGAGCGACATGGGATAGCCGTACACCTGGCCATCCACCTCCAGCGCCTCCACGGCGTTGGGGAAGTAGTCCTCGCGCACCAGGCCGCTGGCGGGGGCCACGAGCCGCAGCGCGTGGAAGTTGCGCAGCCGCTCATGGTTGAAGATGAAGACGTCCGGGCCCACGCCATGCGGAATGGCGTTGGTCAGCTTGGCCGCGTAGGCGTCATACGGCAGCGCGAGCAGCTCCACCTGCACGCCCGTCTTCGCGGTGAACAGCTCGGTGGCCTGGATGAGCGCCGTCTCCTCGCCGCCGCGGTAGGCGTGCCACATCTTCAAGGGCTTCGTCGTCTCCGGCGCCGCGTGCGCGCTCAGCGCGGTGGCGAGCAGCGCCAGGCCGAGCCACCGGCTCACGACGCCACCTCCAGCGCGGCGCGCTGCTCCGGGTGACGCAGCGCCTTCGCGCCGTCCTTGGAGAAGACGTGCAGCGCGTCCGCCACGGGGGCCAGGTGCACCTTGTCACCCACCGCGACATTCACGCCCTTGTCGAAGCGCGCCGCCACCGGGCCGGACTCCGTGGTGACGAAGGCGTACCCGTCGAAGCCCAGGCGCTCCACCGCGTCCACGGTGCCGGTGAGCGGCCCTTGCTGCGCCACGCGCAGGTCCTGGGGCCGCAGGCCCAGCAGCACCGTGGCCTCCTGGGTGTCCACGTCCGCGGGACAGGGCAGGGTGAAGCCCTTGCCGGTAAAGTGGGCGCCCTCGCGCCGCGCCTCCAGGAAGTTCATGGAGGGCGAGCCGAGGAACCCCGCGACGAACTGGTTGGCGGGGCGGTTGTAGAGCTCCAGCGGCGGGCCCACCTGCTGGAGGAGCCCGCCGTTGAAGACGGCCACGCGGGTGGCCAGCGTCATGGCCTCCACCTGGTCGTGGGTGACGTAGATCATCGTCGCGCCCAGCCGGCGGTGCAGTCGCGCCAGCTCGCCCCGCATCTGGACCCGCAGCGCGGTGTCCAGGTTGGAGAGGGGCTCGTCGAAGAGGAAGACCTTGGGCCGGCGGACGATGGCGCGCCCCATGGCCACGCGCTGGCGCTGACCGCCCGACAGGGCCTTGGGCTTGCGCTCGAGCAGGTGGCTCAGCTCCAGCATCCCGGCCACCTCCTGCACGCGGGCGTCAATCTCCGCGGCGGGGAACTTCCGGAGCGTCAGGCCGAAGGCCAGGTTCTCCCGCACCGTCATGTGCGGGTAGAGCGCGTAGGACTGGAACACCATCGCCACGTCGCGATCACGCGGCGCCACGTCATTCACCCGGGCGCCGCCGATGCGCACCTCCCCCGCGTCCACCTGTTCCAGGCCCGCGATGAGGCGCAGCAAGGTCGTCTTCCCGCACCCGGACGGGCCGACCATCACCAGGAATTCACCTTCACCTACCTGAAGGTCCACGCCCTTCACGATGAGGTTCTGGCCAAACGACTTCTTGATCCCGCTCAGGGTGACTTCGGACAAGTCGTGCTCGGAGAAATTTATGGGGAGACGGTCGCGCACCTTACCCGGACGCTCGCTGTTTCCCCAAACCTCCGTGGTTGCACGCGCTGCGTCATCCTGGGGTGTACAGCACTGAACGAAGGGCCGCTCCTGAGGCGAAACCCGGGGCCTGCCTTGTCAGGGACGGAAGGCGCTTGTTATGGAAGCGGAGTTTTATTGCCGGGCCGAGTCATGTCCGGACCTCGAGGTCAGCCTACCTGATGCGCACTCCCAGAATGTCCCGCCTCGTGGGCGCGGCGCTGTCCACCGCCCTGTTCATCACTGGCTGTAGCGAGAGCGACTACGTCCGGCTGTACCACAGCGAAGCCCGGGCCCCGAGCTACTCGGTGGAAGACATCGAGTCCCTCCGGCAGATCGGCCCCACGTACGTGGACAAGGGGGTCAATTTCGCCCTGTACTCGGAGAACGCCACCCGGCTGGAGCTGATGCTCTTCGAGGATCCGGAGAGCAACCGCCCGGCGCGCACCTACGAGATGACGCGCTACGGCGACGTGTGGAGCGTCTACGTGGAAGGCGTGGGCGTGGGGCAGCACTACGGCTTCCGCGCGTGGGCCCCAACTGGGAGTACGACCCGCGGTGGTTCCCCGGGTCCATCCACGGCTTCAAGGCGGACGCGGACGTCTACGGCAACCGCTTCAACCCGAACAAGCTGCTGACGGACCCGTACTCCAAGGCCCTGCACCGCGATCACGACTGGGGCAAGGGCAGCACGGCCAGCGGCCCGGCCCGCACGGAGGTGACGTACGCCGCCTCCGCCAAGAGCGTGCTCGTCAAGGACGGCGACTATCAGTGGGGCGAGGCCGAGCAGCAGTGGCGCGCCAACCGCCAGGACGAGAACTGGCAGGGCCACGGCTGGCAGGACATGATCGTCTACGAGGTCCACGCGAAGGGCTTCACGGCGGACCCCGCCAGCGGCGTGCGCTTCCCGGGCACCTACCGCGGCTTCGGTGAGAAGGCGGCGTACCTGGCCGAGCTGGGCATCACCGCGGTGGAGCTGCTGCCCATCCATGAGAAGCCGCTGGACGGTGGCTACTGGGGCTACCAGACCATCAACTTCTTCGCGCCCGAGGTGTCCTACGCGGCCTTCAAGGAGCCGCACCAGGTCATCAACGAGTTCAAGTGGATGGTGGAGCAGCTCCACAACCACGGCATCGAGGTGCTGGTCGACGTCGTCTACAACCACACCGGCGAAGGCGGCCTGTGGCGCGAGAAGCTGGAGACGGATGACGTCATGCCCGGCGAGCCGCTGGAGTCCCTGGACCCCGCGGAGACCGCTGGCCTCTATTCGTTCCGAGGCATCGACAATCAGGCGTATTACGCGCTGAACCCGGACCGCCGCACGTATTGGAACAACACGGGCGTGGGCAACCAGACGCGGCCCAACCACCGGCCCACGCGCAAGCTCATCATCGACAGCCTGCGCTTCTACGTGGAAGAGCTCCACGTGGACGGCTTCCGCTTCGACCTGGCGCCCATCCTGGGCGAGCGCGACGGCGACTACAACCGCTGGGACGACCCGCGCAACACGGTCCTCCAGGACGTCATCGACGACCCGGTGCTCCAGAAGTACAACACCCGCATCATCGCGGAGCCCTGGAGCGCGGGCGGCTGGTACTGCATGCCGCTGGGCGAGTTCCCCAACTCCAAGACGCAGCCGGGCAACGGCTGGTACGAGTGGAACGGCCGCTTCCGCGACTGGTGGCGCGCGTTCATCAACCAGGACGGCTGGAAGCTCAACTCCAACGAGGGCTCGCTGTGTGGCCGGCCCGGCACGGTGGACGGCGGCTTCCTGATGCACGGCAGCCAGGAGTGGTTCGAGCGCAATGGCCGCCGCCCGTATCACTCCATGAACTTCATCACCGTGCACGACGGCTTCACGATGTACGACCTGTTCGCGTACGACGAGAAGCAGAACCGCTGCGGTCCGCTGAACCCGGTGTGCTGTGACACGCCGAACAGCCCCTTCTGCGACAAGGTCAGCGGCGAGGAGCACAACCGCTCCCGCAACTGGGGCCCATTGGCGACGAGCGCGCGGAGAGCATGCGCCGACAGATGATTCGCAATGCCTTCATGTCGATGATGATCAGCCACGGCACGCCCATGATTCTGGGCGGCGACGAGTGGATGCGCACGCAGCTGGGCAACAACAACGCCTACTCCACGCTCTCCGACAACGCCTTCAACTGGTACCAGTGGGGCGCGTACCTGGCTCGCGACGAGCGCCACCGCATGTTCGAGTTCGTGAAGGCCGCCATCCGCATGCGCAAGGAGCATGCCTACGCGTTCGCGCCGAAGGACTACGGCAAGGGCGCGCCGCTGGCCTGGAAGAGCGCCCAGAACACCGAGGCGGCGTGGGACAGCAAGCAGATGATGATCCACTACCACGACGCGTCCTACGGGCCGGAGCTGCTGGTGCTCATCAACATGGAGCCGCGCGCGGTGGAGTTCACCCTGCCGGAGGGCCGCAAGTGGACGCGGCTCATCGACACGCAGGCGTACTTCGACAGCCCCGCCTATCTCACGACGGCGGGCCTGAGCAGCCGGAGCACGGGCAATGCGTGGCTTGATACACCGTCGCCTGTGAACACTCCGACGTACGGCATGCCGGAAAGAACCATCGTCGTCCTGCGTGCGGAGTAGGGCAGGCAGCCAGGTTGCGCTATAAGCAGGGCCCGCTCATGCGAGTCCTGCCATTGCGCCTCGGCGCCATCCTGTTGACGCTCCTCCCGCTCGTTGCCCTGGCCGATGCTCAAAGAGATCGCTTCGGGGCCGCGGGGTACTTCCGAATCATGACCCGCCCGGATTTCTCGGGCGGTTCCGGTCAGCTGGGCTACTACTGGCTCTACGGCCGGCTCCTCAACGAGAGTCCCTACGGCGAGCTCAACCTCCGGCTGGACGCGCTGCAGGCCACGCCGGGGAGCAACGAGGTCTGGGCCGAGGTCCACTCCCGTATCTCCGGCACGTCGTTCCGCTCCGCGGACCCGGGCAACGGCTCGCTGGTGAACTTCAGCGCCGACTACCTCTTCGTCCGCGCCGGCAACATCCTGCTGGACCGCGTGACGTGGCAGTTGGGCACGCTGGAGGACCGCTGGAACGACCTGCACATCTACGACCAGCGTCCCGGCACGCTGCTCTGGGACACGGTGGGCCTGTCCGGCACGTACCAGGGCGACCGCTACGACGTGCTCCTGGCGGTGGGTGACAGCGGCTACACGCTGCGCCCGCGCAACTACAACACGGTGCTCACGGGCGCCGCGTCGTTCCGCTACAAGCTGATTCCCGGGCACCTCGAAGTGGGTATCCGCGGCCAGGTGGGCTACGAGCCCGCGGTGCGCGGCAACAAGAACGCGCTCTACGCGTCCCCCGGTACCAACTACGAGGACTTCGCGCGGCGCGAGGTGGTGCGGCGCTACTTCGAGGCCAACCCGGGCGTGGAGGACCTGGTGCCGGACCTCAAGGCGCGCAGCGCGCTGTCCTACCGGGCCATGGGCTACCTGGGCTTCGGTAACTTCGGGCCGCTGGTGTGGAGCAACATGTACCTCACCTTCGAGAAGCGGCACCCGACGCCCTTCTACACGGAGAACTACCGGGGCCGTGACTGGACCGTGTACGTCACGGACCAGACCGACGAGCGCTACGACGCCAACCTCGGCAACGAGGCCTACCTGCGCATCATCCCCGACAAGCTCGAGGCGCTCTGGGGCGTGTGGGCCGGCTACTCGTTCAACCGGGACAACAAAATCATGGCGGGCGAGGACAACCGCGTCATCGCCTCCACGGTGCTGCGGCTCCAGTACTTCCTCACCGACAGGGTCCACCTCCTGGTGGAGAGCAGCATCGCGCGTGAGAAGATCCTGAACGGCAACTTCTACCGCAACCACGTGGACTCGGTGTTCACCAGCACTGACGGCATGGCGGACGCGCGCGGCCTGGAGTTCGGTGACAGCGACACGCGCGACACCTGGCAGTTCAAGGCCGGCGTGGTGCTCAACCCCACGGGCCGCAGCATCTACGCGCGCCCCAGCCTCCGGCTGCTGTACGGCATTCAGCGCTCCTCGCAGCACGCGGCGTTCGGGAACTCCTTCGTGGACAGCCTGGACCAGTACAACGTTTACGTCGGTCCCGAGCGCCACTGGCACTCGGTGGTCGCCATTGAGGCCGAAGGATGGTTCTGAGAAAGCGATGGAGCGCAGTGGTCTCCCTCATGGCGGCCCTGGCCGCGGTGACGCTCGCGGCGTGTCTGCCGCGCGCGACGCCGCCGCCCCTGGCCCCCGTCGGGACCGTGGTCGCCGTGGCCTATGTGCGGGATGACGCGCGGCGGGCCGGTGTGGTGGCGGACGTCCCGGAGGGCCTGAAGCAGCGCATCGCGGAGGTGCTGGCCAAGCGCAACCTGCGCGCGGAGGTGGTGCCCTACGCGGACTACGCCGCCTACTACGGGAAGGTGCGCGACTCGCAGCGCCGCTTCGAGGTGCTGAAGGAGCTGACGCCGGAGGCGCCGCTGCACCTGCTGGTGGAGACGCGGGTGTCGTTCTTCAGCCAGGTGGGCGGGCGCTTCTCGTGGGACATCGCGGTGAGGACGACGGCCGCCCGGGCGGACTCGCCCATGACGCCCACCGTGGTCAACCAGGACTACGGCGCGGCGCTCCAGTTCGACCAGCAGCGCGAGGACGACGCGCAGTTGGAGGTGGCCCAGCAGATTGCCGGGCAGGTGGGCTCGCTGTTCGACTCCTTCCTGGCCTCGCCCTTCCTGGTGCCGACCACGGACGGTGGCCCGGGCACGGTGCCGGGGCTCAACGCGCCGGCGGGGCCGGGCATCGAGCCGGGCAAGAGCACGCCGCCCACCACGCCCGCGCCCTACCGCGGCTCGTGGGAGCCGCCGGCGGGAGACGCGGTCTACTTCGTGATGGTGGACCGCTTCTCCAACGGAGATACGAAGAACGACGGTGCAGTGGACCTGAAGGACGCGCAGGCCTTTCACGGCGGAGACCTGCAAGGTGTGATTGACCGACTGGACGGGCTGCAGCAGCTCGGTGTCCGCACGGTGTGGCTTTCACCCATCTTCCAGATGCGGACCGACAAGTTCTATGGGTACGGCGCCTTCCACGGCTACTGGGTTGAGGACTTCGGCAAGGTCGAGCCCCGCTTCGGCGACGAGGCCCTGCTGACGACGCTGGCGGCGGAGCTTCGCCGCCGGGACATGCGGCTGGTGTTGGACGTGGTGCTCAACCATGTGGGGCCACAGACGCGCCTGTCGCGTGAGCGGCCCGACTGGTTCCACGGCCGGGGGCCCATCAAGAACTGGGACGACCCGAGCGAGCTGGTGATGGGGGATGTGCACGGCCTGCCGGACCTGGCCGTGGAGAAGGAAGAAGTGTACGCGCACCTGCTGGCGCACTCGCGCCGGTGGGTGGACGTGCTGAAGCCCGCGGGCTTCCGGCTGGACGCGGTGAAGCACATGCCCACCGCCTTCTGGGCCCGTTACAACGAGGACCTTCGCCAGCACGCGGGGAAGGACTTCCTGCTGCTGGGCGAGATGCTGGACGGCGACCCGGTGCTGCTGTCCACCACGATGAAGGAAGGCCACTTCGGGACGATGTTCGACTTCCCGCTGGCCTTCGCGCTGGTGGACGTCTTCTGCCGGGAGCGCGCGCCGTCGCACCTGGGCGCCATCCTCTTCAATGACCGGCTGTACCCGGCGCCGGGCGCGCTGGTGACCATGGTGGACAACCACGACCTGCCCCGGGTGATGAGCGAGTGCGGCGGCGACGTGGAGCGGGTGAAGCGGGCGCTGGCGGTGCAGCTCACCGCGCGGGGTGTGCCGGCGCTCACCTACGGGACGGAAGAGGGGCTGACGGGCGCCAAGGAGCCGGAGAACCGGGGCGACATGCGCTTCACGAACCACCCGCTGCGGTCGTGGATTGGCGGGCTGTTGGCGTTGCGGCGGGGCAGTGAGGCCCTCCAGCGTGGCGAGACGATGGTGCTCGCCGCCCGGGAGGACCTCTTCGCCTATGCGCGCGTCACCGCCGACGAGGCCGTGGTCATCGCCGTGAATACCGCTGACAGCGCCGTGGACGTGCCGCTGCCCGACGTGCTGGCTGGCGCCAGGCTGGAGCCGGTGGCCCTGGCGTCGCCGCTGGCCGCCGCCGACGTGGGCTCCCTCCGCGTGCCCGCCGGTCGAGGTGGCGCTGGTGCGGCTGACGCCCCCTGAGGCGGGGGGCTTCGTCACGGCGGCGAAGCTCGCGGGCCTGCGGTGGCGGGGGAGGGGGACGCGGCGCACGGTGCAACTGGTGGTGGATGACCCGTCCGTGCGGCTGGTGGGCAGCGGGCCGGAGCTGGGCGGGTGGAAGCCCGAACATTCGCTTCGTCCGGGGCCCGACGGCTTCGCGCTGTCCCTGCCCGTGGGCGCCGTCTTCGAGTACAAGCTCCTGCGCGACGGCTCCCAGGGGAAGTACGACTGGGAGGCCGGCGACAACCGCCTGCTGTTCGTGGACGAAGGCGCCGGGCCGCTGCGCCAGACACTGGCGTGGAGCCGGCGCTGACCGCACCTGCTTCCTTTCGCCCCGCGTTGGAGCGGGGCCCACTCCGAGGTCCGAAGTGAACGACCGACTCCTCCGCGCGGCGCGCCGCCAGCCCACTGACACGACGCCGGTGTGGCTGATGCGCCAGGCTGGCCGTTACCTGCCCGAGTACCGGGCCATCCGCGGCAACATCGCCTTCCTGGACCTGTGCAAGCACCCGGACCTGGCGGCGGAAGTCACCGTCCAGCCGGTGACGCGCCTGGGCGTGGACGCGGCCATCATCTTCTCCGACATCCTCATCCCCGTGGAGGCCATGGGCATCACCCTGGAGCTGGGGGACAAGGGGCCGCACTTCCCCAACCCCGTGCGCTCCGCGGCGGACATCGACAAGCTGGGCGTGCCGGACCCGGTGGAGGGCACCGGCTTCGTGGCCGAGGCCATCCGCCGCACGCGCAAGGCGCTCAATGACTCCGTGCCCGTCATCGGCTTCGCGGGCGCGCCCTTCACCCTGGCCGCGTACATGGTGGAGGGTGGCGGCTCCAAGAGCTACATCCTCATCAAGCGCCTGATGTTCGAGCAGCCCGAGCTGGCGCACCGGCTCTTCAGCAAGCTCACCGACACGCTGATTCCCTACCTGAAGATGCAGGTGGAGGCGGGCGCGAGCATCGTCCAGATTTTCGATTCCTGGGGCGGAGAGCTGTCGCCGTGGGACTACGAGCGCTTCTGCATCCCGTACCTCAAGCGCATGGTGTCCGAGCTGAAGGCCACCGGCGTGCCCGTCATCGTCTTCGGCGTGGGCATGTCCACGCACCTGCCGCTGCTCAAGAGCACCGGCGCGGACGTGGTGGGCCTGGACTGGACGCTGCCCATGGACGAGGGCCGCAAGGTGCTGGGGCCGGACGTGGCGGTGCAGGGCAACCTGGACCCGCTGCACCTGTTCCTCCCCCGCGAGGAGCTGGACGGCCGCGTGAAGGACATCCTTCGCCGCGCGGGCCCCGAGGGGCACATCTTCAACCTGGGCCACGGCATCCTCCCGCCCACGGACCCTGACTCCGCGAAGTTCCTGGTGGACGCCGTCCACCGCCACGGCGTGGCGCTGCGCCAGGGCGCCCTGGGGACGTAGGGTCGCTTTCACCCCCTGCGGGCAGCCATCCGCGGGGAGTGTCCACCGATTGATTTTTGAATCAACGGACGATTGACGCGGCGCATTGCCGCTCGTTAGATGCCCGCCTCCCAACATCGTTGGAGGTGAGGCACACATGGCAAGCGAGAAGCGCAACGGCCCCCGAAGGGTGGCCATCGTCCGCGGCCTGCGGACCCCGTTCGTCAAGGCGGGCTCCGTCTTCTCGGGGCTGACGGCGCTGGACTTGGGCCGCCTGGTGGTCCAGGAGCTGGTGCAGAAGACGGACCTGGACCCGAACGTCATTGACCAGGTGGTGTTCGGCCAGGTCATCCCCACGTTGACGGCCCCCTCCATTGCCCGCGAGGTGGTCATCGCGGCGGGGCTGCCCAAGAAGATTGACGCCTTCACGGTGTCGCGCGCGTGCGCCACGTCCATCCAGGCGATGACGACGGCGGCCAACGCGATTGCCACGGGGGAGGCGGACGTCATCATCGCCGGTGGCACCGAGTCCATGTCGGACGCGCCCATCTTCACCAGCCGCCCGCTGGCCCACGCGCTGGTGGCGGCGTCGAAGGGGCGCTCGCTGCCGGACAAGCTCAAGCCCTTCCAGCGCCTCAAGGCCAAGGACCTGCTGCCGGTGCCCCCGGCCATCGCCGAGTACTCCACCGGCATGACGATGGGCGAGAGCGCGGAGAAGATGGCCAAGGAGAACGGCATCAGCCGCGAGGAGCAGGACCGCATCGCCTACAACTCGCACCGCAACGCGGCCAAGGCGTGGAAGGACGGCCTGTTCGACAACGAGGTGATGCACGTCGTCGTGCCGCCGAAGTTCGACAAGACGGCCGAGCGCGACAACATCGTCCGTGAGGACACCAGCATGGAGGCGCTGGGCCAGCTCAGGCCGGCGTTCGACCGCAAGTACGGCACGATTACGGCGGGCAACGCGTCGCCGCTGACGGACGGCGCCGCGGCGCTGCTGCTCATGAGCGAGGAGAAGGCGCGCGCGCTGGGCTACGAGCCGCTGGGCTTCCTGCGCAGCCACGCCTACGCCGCCACGGACCCGGGCGACCAGTTGCTCCAGGGCCCGGCCTACGCGGTGCCCACGGCGCTCAAGCGCGCGGGCATGACGCTGACGGACATCGACCTGGTGGAGATGCACGAGGCCTTCGCCGCGCAGGTGGCGAGCAACATCCAGGCGCTGGCGTCCCAGGCCTTCGCGAAGAAGGCGGGCTGGAGCGCGCCGGTGGGCGAAATCGACCGGGAGCGGCTGAACGTGACGGGCGGCTCCATCGCGCTGGGGCACCCCTTCGGCGCCACGGGCGCGCGCATCGTCACCCAGGCCCTCAATGAGCTGAAGCGTCGGAACAAGAACACGGCGATGTGCACCGTCTGCGCGGCGGGCGGTCTGGGCGCTGTCGTCATCCTGGAGCGTGCGTGATGGCCACCAAGGCGGAAGAGCTCGAGGTGAAGCAGGGCTTCTCGTACCAGGTGGAGGACGGCGTCGCCGTCATCACCTTCGACCTGCCGGACTCCCCGGTGAATACGCTGTCGCCGGAGACGGGCGAGGCCTTCCTGCGCGTCATGTCGCGCGCGGAGCGGGAGCCCGAGGTGAAGGCCGTCGTCTTCACGTCCGGCAAGAAGGACTCGTTCGTCGCCGGGGCGAAGATCGACTTCCTGCAGACCATCAAGACGGCGGAGGAGGCCACGGCCATCAGCCGCAACGGCCAGGAGGGCTTCGACAAACTGGACGCCTTCCCCAAGCCCGTCGTCGCGGCCATCCACGGCGCATGTCTGGGCGGTGGCCTGGAGTGGGCGCTGGCGTGTGACTACCGCATCGCCACCGACAGCCCGAAGACGTCGCTGGGCCTGCCGGAGGTGCAGTTGGGCCTGATTCCGGGCGCGGGCGGCACGCAGCGGCTGCCGGCGCTGATTGGCGCGCAGGCGGCGCTGGACCTCATCCTCACCGGCAAGAGCCTCAAGCCCGCGAAGGCGAAGAAGCTGGGCGTGGTGGACGAGGTGGTGCCGGCGCCCATCCTCCGCGCCATCGCCGTGCGGCGCGCGAAGGAGCTGGCCGAAGGGAAGCTGAAGGTGGAGCGCCGTCACGGCCAGGGCTTCAAGGGCGTGGCCGCGAACGGCAAGGCCAAGGGGCTGGCGGGCTTCATCCAGGGCCTGGCCAACAAGGAGCTGTGGGCGGAGGTGGCGCTGGAGGACAACCCGCTGGGCCGCAAGGTCCTCTTCGACCAGGCGCGCAAGCAGCTCCTGAAGAAGACGCGCGGCAAGTTCCCCGCGCCGGAGAAGGCGCTCCAGGTGGTGCGCGTGGGCCTGGAGTCCGGGCACAAGGCGGGCCAGGAGGCCGAAGCGAAGGCCTTTGGCGAGCTGGTGGTGTCGGACGTCTCCAAGCGGCTCGTCGAAATCTTCTTCGCCACCACGGCGCTGAAGAAGGAGAACGGCACCTCCAACCCCGACGCGAAGCCCCGCGAGGTGAAGAAGGTGGCGGTGCTGGGCGGCGGGCTGATGGGCGGCGGCATCGCCTACGTGGCCAGCTCGCTCCAGGGCGTGCCGGTGCGCGTGAAGGACAAGGATGACGCGGGCGTGGCCCGCGCCATGAAGCAGGTGCAGTCCATCCTGGATGAGCGCCTGAAGCGGCGCTCACTCACCCGCCGCGAGGCCACGGCGAAGTCCGCCCTGGTGACGGCGGGCACGGACTACAGCGGCTTCAAGTCGGCGGACCTCGTCATCGAGGCGGTGTTCGAGGACCTCAAGCTCAAGCACCGCATCATCGCGGAGGTGGAGGCCGTCACCGGCGACCAGACCATCTTCGCGTCCAACACCTCCAGCATCCCGATTACGGAGCTGGCCAAGGGCAGCCGCCGGCCGGCGCAGGTGATTGGCATGCATTACTTCAGCCCGGTCCACAAGATGCCGCTCTTGGAGATCATCACCCACGCGGGCACCGCGGACTGGGTGACGGCCACCTGCGTGGAGGTGGGGCGCAAGCAGGGCAAGACGGTCATCGTCGTCAACGACGGGCCGGGCTTCTACACCTCGCGCATCCTCGCGCCGTACATGAACGAGGCGGCGTACCTGCTGGCGGAAGGCGCGGACATCGCGGAGCTGGACAAGGCGCTGGTCGAGTTCGGCTTCCCCGTGGGCCCGATTACCCTCCTGGACGAGGTGGGCATCGACGTGGCGCAGAAGGTGGGCCCCATCATGGAGGCCGCCTTCGGCAAGCGCATGGCGGCGCCCAAGGCCCTGGAGAAGGTGGTGGCCGACGGCCGCCTGGGCCGCAAGACGGAGAAGGGCTTCTACCTGTACGAGGACGGGAAGAAGCAGGAGGTGGACCCCTCCATCTACGCCCTGCTGCCGCACGGCACGGAGCGCCGCTCCTTCGACCGCGCGGAGATGGCCGAGCGCGTGGTGCTGCAGATGGTCAACGAGGCCATCCGCTGCCTGGGCGAGGGCATCCTCCGCAGCGCGCGTGACGGCGACGTGGGCGCCATCTTCGGCCTGGGCTTCCCGCCGTTCCTCGGTGGTCCCTTCCACTACGTGGACAGCCGCGGCCCCGCCGAGGTGCTGCGCAAGCTGGAGCACTTCCACGACAAGCTCGGGGAGCGCTTCGCCCCCGCGCCGCACCTGGTGGAGATGGTGAAGGCGGGCAAGACGTTCTACCCCCGCTGAACCTCGCCGCTGTCAGTATCCCGGGAGTCCCGTGCAGTGGGGACTCCCGGGCTTGACCGGAGGCCGTCTCTGGCCCGAGCCTCCCGGCCGAATGGCACGCTCCGCGTCCCGCACCATCGCCCTGGTCGTCCTGTCGGCCGTCGTGGCCTGTGGCGCCGCCGCCACCGCCGGGGCCTGGCGCTTCTTCCACAAGGACCCGAACAACCCCGTCGTCCGCCTGGACGAGTACTTCACCATGGGTTGGGTCGCGTGGGATTCCAGTTGGTACATGCGGATTGCCCAGGAGGGCTACCAGTTCGTCCCGGGGCAGCAGAGCTCGGTGGCGTTCTTCCCGCTGTACCCGCTGCTCATCCGCGCGGTGGAGTCGCTGGGGCCCAACGTGTACCAGTCCGGCGTGCTCATCACGCTGCTGTGCGGCCCGCTGGCGCTGATGCTCTTCACCGTCTGGGCGCGCAAGCTGACGGACGAGGACACGGCGCTGAAGGCCGGGCTGCTGATGGCCTGCTACCCGTTCACGCTCTACTTCTACGGCGCCATGTATTCGGACGCGCTGTTCGTCCTGCTGGTGGTGGCGGCCTTCCTGCTGCTGGAGCGCGGGCACCTGGGGCCCGCGGTGCTGGTGGCGGCGGTGGCCACGGCGGCCCGGCCCGTGGCCCCCGCCGTGGTGCTGGGGTTGCTGGTGCGCCGGCTGGAGTGGAAGCACGCGCGCGGCGAGAAGTGGAGCGCGGTGGACTTCCTGCCGGTGCTGTCGGGCCTGGGCTTCGGCGCGTACATGCTCTTCCTGTGGCACCAGTTCGGTGACCCGGTGGCCTTCGTGAAGGTGCAGGGCGCGCCCGGCTGGGAGCAGATTCCCGGCTGGCACACGTGGCTGAAGGTGAGCTGGTTCGAGCGCGTCGTGCTGGCGCCGCAGGACAAGCGCGAGGCCTTCCGGCTGGCCGCGCACGCCTTCTTCACGCTGCTGGCGCTGGCGCTGGTGTGGCCCACGCGCAAGCTGCTGGGGTGGGGCTACGCCGTGTACGTGCTGGCCATCGTCGGCCTGCCCGCGTGGGCCACGAAGGACTTCATGGGCATGGGGCGGTACCTGCTGTCCGCCTTCCCTGTCTTCCTCACCGCGGCGATGCTCCTGCGTGAGCGGCCGATGCTGCTGCGCGGGGCGCTGGCGGTGGGCGCGGCGTCCCTGCTCGTCCTCTCGTGGGCCTTCGGCGCGGACTACTACGTGTCATGAGCGACCTCCTCGAACAGGCCCTGCTTCGCTACGACGCGCTTCCCGTCGCTGAACGCTTTCACGTCCACGCGCGGGCCTTTTCCGCGCCCCTGTTGGCCATGACGGCGCGGACGCCCGTTGGCGCGGTGGCGGACATCGGCTGTGGGCATGGATTGCTGTCCGCGTTGCTCGCCCTGGCGGACCCGGGCCGGACCGTGCACGGCGTGGACCCGGACCCGCGCAAGGTGGCCTGGGCACGGCGGGCGCTCGCGGGGCAGCCCAACATACGCATCGAGGAAGGCACGGTGGAGGAGACGCTGGCGCGAGGGGCCTCCGGGCGCTTCGACGCGGCGGTGGTGTGCGACGTGCTGTACCTCCTGCCGGAGGCGAAGTGGCCCGGGTTCCTCTCCACCGTGTGGGGCCTGCTGAAGCCCGGCGGGCGGCTGCTGCTCAAGGAGGTGGAGGGGGATGGCTCCTGGAAGCACCGCAAGGCGCTGGCGCAGGAGTGGGTGATGGTGTCGCTGCTGGGCCGCACGAAGGCCAGCGGTGGCATGGCGCTGAAGCCTCGCGCGGAGATGACGCGCTATCTGGAGGACGCGGGCTTCGTGGTGCGCGAGGTGGTGGACCTGGGCCAGGGCTACACCACGCCGCATGTCCTCTATGTGGCGGAGAACAGCGTCCCATAGCTGTGAAGCTCGATGCCGCGCTCACGCAGCCGCGCCTTCACGCTCGCGCTGGTGAGGGCCGACAGCTCCGCCTCCCAGCCGTAGCGCCACGCCGGGTCCTGGGGGACGTGCGGCGTGCCTTCACCCGGGTGGCAGCCCAGCTCGAAGTCCCCAGCAGGCAGCGCGTCCACCACCGCGAGCAGGGCCGCCTCGTCCAGCATCCCCGCCTCGAAGACGCCGCCCGCGCTCACCCGTCGCACGCCCTGGGGCGCCCGGGGCGCGGTCCGCGCGAGCACGGCCAGCACGGTGGCCTTCAGCGCGGGCCCCGGCGTCTTCAACCAGCGGGGGCGCGGGAGGGCATCCGGCCATCGCAGGGGCAGGCCCTCACGCGCGGCCAGCGCCTCCACCAGCGGACGCACGCCGGGCAGCAGGTGCAGGTGCTGATGGCCATCCAGGTGGTCCACCGTCACGCCCAGGGCGCGGGCCCTTTCGAGCTGCGCGGAGAGCTCGCGCGCCAGCTCCCCCCGGCGCACCTTCCCGGTGAGCCACGCGCGGGCGAAGTCCGCCCAGCTTCCACGCATCCTGCCTCCCGGGGCCACGGTGGGGACCTCGTGGGCGGGCGCGGCGGGAGGCAGTCGCGTGGAGAGCGCCAGGTGGAGGCCCACCGCGAGCCTCGCCTCCTTCGCGCGGGCAGCCGCCTCGGGAGCCGTGGGGCCCGTGGCCAGCAGCGTGGCGCTGGTGACGATGCCCTCCCTGTGCGCACGGAGGATGCCCGCGTCCAGCGAGGCATGGAGCCCCAGGTCGTCCGCGTTCACCACCAGGCGCGTGAGGGGGCGTGTCATGCGAGGACTCAGTTTCGCGCCGTACGGCCCGGCGGCACGGCGTGGAGCTGCTGCACGGAGGGCGGCAGGCGCACCGGGTGCACCGGCGGCTCGGGCGCCTTCATCTTCGGATAGAGCGACACCAGCTCCCGCACCATCTTCGCGATGACGGAGGGGGAGGCCAGGGTGGAGATGCCACGCGTGCGAGGGAAGTAGTCCACGCCCATCTGGAACACGCGGAAGCCCTGGCGGATGGCCTTCACCACGAGCTCCGCGTCGATGAACGAGCCCTGGCTGTGCAGCTCCATGGCCTCCAGCACGCGGCGGTGCATCACCTTGAAGCTGAAGTTGACGTCCTTGATCTGGATGTCGAACAGCGACCGGATGAGCATGTTGTAGACGAACGAGTAGACGATGCGCTTGGGGCCCTCGCTCGTGCGGTCGAACCGGAAGGCGCAAATCATGTCCGCCTCCAGGTACGACATCAGGTGCATCGCCCGCTCCAGCTCCCGCATGTCCCAGGGCAGGTCCACATCGGAGTACACGACGATGTCCTTCGTCGAGGCCGCCAGGCCGGTGCGCATGGCCCCCCCCAGCTTCAGATTCACCGGGTGGTGGATGACGCGCAGCTGGGGAATCCGCTGAGCCAGCGCCTCGCAGACCTCCCGGGTGCGGTCCGTGGAGGCGTCGTTGACGATGATGATTTCGAAGTCGTCCGTCAGCGCGGGGAGGACCTCCAGCGCCCGGCTGACGGCGCGCTCGACGTAGTCCTCTTCGTTCCAGGCGGGGAAGAACAGGCTGATGCTCGGGTATTTGGCCACAGCGGACCTCGATGAGCGGACCTGCGAAGTTGGGGCTCGCTAGCAGAGAATCCGGTTTTTTGTCCAATCGAGGGGTCGCACTCCGTCGCACGCCTGTGCTACCGTGAAATCACCATTTTGCGGGGACACTGTGAACTCCAGGCCCTTCACCCTGCTGGTAGTGGACGACTCGCAGTCGACGTTGCCTCGGTTGGCCCGCGCGCTGGGCCCGGAGGATTTCGCCCTCCGAATCACCGCCCACGGCCCGGAGGTGCCGAGGTTGGCGCGGGAGGTGGCCCTGGTGGTGCTGTGCCCGGGGGAGGACGCCCAGGCGAGCTTGAGCCTGCTCGAGCGGCTGATGCCCGGGGATGGCCCGGTGGGGCCGCCCGTGGTGCTTCTGGCCCCGCCCGAGCCCCGAGGGCTTTGGCTGGAGGCCCTGCGGCGCGGCGCCGAGGTTGTTTTGGACCCATGGGAGCCCGATGAACTGCTGGCCCGGGTGCATCGCGCCCTGGCCGTCCAGGCCCGGATGGACGCGCTCGCCACCCAGGTGAGCGAGCTCCAGCGGCTGTCGTCCACGGACGGGCTGACGGGGGTGCACAACCACCGGCACTTCCAGGAGCGGCTGCGCGAGGAGTTCCGCCGGGCCCAGCGCTACGACGACGCCCTGTCGCTCATCCTCCTGGACCTGGATTACTTCAAGGAAATCAACGACAAGTACGGCCACTCCGCCGGGGACGGCGTGCTGCGCGAGGTGGCCGCCGCGCTCACCCGGGGCGTGCGCGAGACGGACCTGGTGGCCCGTTACGGCGGGGAGGAGTTCGCGGTGCTGCTGCCCCGCACGCACCTCACCGGCGCGCTCACCGTGGCCGAGCGGGTCCGCCGCGAGCTGCGTGCCCTGCGGCTGGAGGTGGAGGACAGCCTGAAAGTCACCGCGTCATTGGGGGTTTCCAGCTTCCCCCACCGCACCGTCCTCACCCCGGAGCAGCTGCTCCTGACGGCGGATGAGGCCCTCTACCAGGCCAAGCGGGACGGTAGAGATCGCATCTGCCTACATCCCCAGCTCCCGGTGAGTTCGCCCAGCATCTAGCCCGGGTCAAAGACCCGGGGTCCATATTGACCCATTTGGTGGGGATGGGTCTAATTGGACCCGGTGTTGTTTCGCGCCACGGAAATGTCAAGGCCCGTGATTCCAGACTGTTGGGCAGGGAGTTTCTGCTGGCAGGGCCATTGCATTTGTCTAGGGGCGGAAACAATTCATGGGTTCTCAAGCCGCATATGTCCATGGCCAACCGGCCGAAGCGCCACGCGGGCGGCTGCTCCTGGTGGATGACGAGGAGAACATCCTCAAGTCCATCCGCCGGGTGCTGCGCCGCGGTGATTGGGACATCGAGACGGCGACGGACGCCGAGCAGGGCCTGCGGGCGGTGGAGGAATTTCGCCCCGAGGTCGTCATCTCCGATTTCCGCATGCCGGGGATGAACGGCGTCGATTTCCTTACCCGGGTGAAGCAGCAGCAGCCGCGGGCCCAGCGCATCATGCTGACGGGCCAGGCGGACCAGCAGGCCATCGAAGAGGCCATCAACCGGTCGGAAATCTTCCGCTTCATCTCCAAGCCCTGGAACGACAGCCACCTGGTGCTGACGGTGAAGAGCGCGTTCGAGCAGTACGCGCTCCAGGCGGAGAACGAGCGGCTCTACACGGTGACGCAGGCGCAGAACGCGGAGCTGAAGCTGCTCAACGCGGACCTGGAGGAGCGCGTCGCCCAGCGCACGCGCATGCTGAGCCAGGCCAAGCGCGAGTGGGAGCTGTCCTTCGACTGCATGGAGACGCCGCTGTGCGTGGTGCGCGCGCGGGACTTCGCGGTGCGGCGGGCCAACCTCGCGTACGCGGACGTGGCGGGGCGCTCCATCGAGGAGATTCCCTCGGACACCACCTGCTACCGCTACCTCTTCGGCCGCAACGAGCCGTGCACGGGCTGCCCGCTGCCGGCGGCGGTGGAGAGCGGCAAGGGCGCGCGTGGCGAGGTCCGCCAGGGCGGGCGCACCTTCGTGGTGGCCGCCTACCCCATGGCGGGGGACGAGCGCGTCGTCTGCACCTACCGGGACGTCACCGAGGAGCAGTCGATGACCCGGCGCCTCATCGAGACGGAGAAGATGGCCGCGGTGGGCCAGCTCGCCGGCGGCGTGGCGCACGAAATCAACAACCCGCTGGGCGGCATCCTCGCCTTCGCGCAGCTGATGTCGCGCGACGCGGGCCGCAGCGAGGCGGACCTGGAGTCGCTGGGGCTCATCGAGGAGAGCGCGCTGCGCTGCAAGCGCATCGTGGAGAGCCTCCTCAAGTTCAGCCGCCACAGCCGCGTGGAGGACCGGCGGCCCTTCGATTTGTCCAAGTGCGTGGAGGACGCGGCGGTGCTGTTCCGCGCGCAGCTCAAGTCCATGCCCACGGTGGAGTTGTCGGTGGGGCTCGCGGACGGCCTTCCCAAGGTGTACGGCGACCCCGGCCAGCTCGCGCAGGTGGTGCTCAACCTGCTGCAGAACGGTCTCCAGTCGCTGCCCACGCGCGAGGGCAAGCTGACGCTGGTGACGGGTCGCGAGGGCGACCGCTGCTACTTCGCGGTGACGGACACCGGCACGGGTATCGAGGAGAAGCACCTGCCTCGCATCTTCGAGCCGTCGTTCACCACCAAGGCCCCGGGTGAAGGCACCGGCCTGGGGCTCTCCATCGCCTACCGCATCGTCCAGGACCACGGGGGCAGCTTCCACGTGGACACCACGGTCGGCCAAGGCTCCCGCTTCACCGTTTTTCTGCCCATCCCCCTGCAGCTCGAGAGGTTGCCGTGAACCAAGTCAAGCGCGCCAAAGTCCTCGTCGTGGATGACGACTCCGTCGTCCTCAAGGCCGTGACGCAGATTCTCCAGCGCGAGGGCCACCCGGTGGTGGCCATTGACGACGCAGTGGAGGGCCTGACGGCCGCGAAGGACCCCACCATCGACGTGGTCGTCCTCGACATCAAGATGCCCAACCTGTCCGGCATGGACCTGCTGCGCGGCATCAAGGCGGACCGCCCGGACGTGGAGGTCATCATGATGACGGCCTTCGCCACCGTGGAGACGGCGGTGGAGGCGGTGAAGGCGGGCGCGTACGACTACCTGACCAAGCCCTTCGAGAACATCGACGAGGTCAGCCTCACGGTGGCCAAGGCGGCCGAGCGCAAGGCGCTCAAGGACCGCACCCGCGCGCTGGAGGAGGCCCTCACGGTCCGCAGCCAGTTCGAGGACCTCATCGGCCAGTCCACGCAGATGCGCTCCGTCTTCAAGCTGGTGGAGACGGTGAGCCACTCCACCGCCACGGTGCTCATCCAGGGTGAGAGCGGCACCGGCAAGGAACTGGTGGCCCGCGCCATCCACTACCGCAGCGCGCGCAAGGACAAGCCCTTCGTGGCGGTCAACTGTTCGGCGCTGACGGAGACGCTGCTGGAGAGCGAGCTCTTCGGCCACGTGAAGGGCAGCTTCACCGGCGCCACCGGCAACAAGAAGGGCCTCTTCGAGGCGGCCGACGGCGGCACCATCTTCCTGGACGAAATTGGCGACGTGCCCCCCGCCACCCAGGTACGCCTGCTGCGCGTGCTCCAGGAGGGTGAAGTCAAGCGCGTGGGCGCCAACGAGCCGGTGAAGGTGGACGTGCGCGTCATCGCCGCCACCCACGTGGACCTGTCCCGCGCCAAGGAGCAGGGCAAGTTCCGCGAGGACCTCTTCTACCGCCTCAACGTCATCACCATCGACCTGCCGCCGCTGCGCGACCGGCCGGAGGACGTGCCGCTCCTGGCGCACCACTTCCTGAAGGTCTACTCCTCCAAGGCGGACAAGAAGGTGACGGGCATCTCCCCGCGCGCCATGGAGGCCCTCACCTGCAACCGGTGGACGGGCAACGTGCGCGAGTTGGAGAACGTCATCGAGCGCGCGGTGGTGCTGACGGGCAACGAGGTCATCGACGTGGAGGACCTGCCGCCGGGGTTCCAGTCCGCGCCGCAGCCGGACTCCACGGTGGAGGTGTTCAGCCTGGCACACCTGCCGTACGCCCAGGCCAAGCGCCTGGCGATGCGCGCCTTCGAGCGCCGCTACCTGTCCGCCCTCCTGGAGAAGAACAACCAGAACGTCTCCAGCGCGGCGCGCGCGGCGGGCGTGGACCGCTCCAACTTCCGCCGTCTGCTCAAGCAGTACGAGGTGGCCGGCCGGTCCATGAAGCCCCGCGTGGCCTCTCAGGACGACGGCGAGGCGCTGGAAGCCGCGTCCTGACGTGTGTCAGCAGGCGGGCACCCGGGCATTTCCCATGCGCGCCCGGGGCCCTCCTGGACTAGAAGACGGGGTTGCGTGCAGACCCTTGCAATCGTCGCGAAGAGGGACAAGCCCGAGGCAGCAGCGCTCGCGGCTCAAATCCGTGAGCGGTACCCCCAGCTTTCGGTGCTGGCGGACC
The DNA here is from genome assembly GCA_046520405.1 of Myxococcus sp. 1LA. Classification (GTDB taxonomy): domain Bacteria; phylum Myxococcota; class Myxococcia; order Myxococcales; family Myxococcaceae; genus Myxococcus. The sequence continues at coordinate 1,723 of JBKGHI010000129.1, read as the reverse complement.
GCACGTTGGCTCACGAGCTGGGCTGGCCGCGGGTGGATGACCGGGAGCTGGTGACCCGGGCGGACCTGATGGTGGTGCTGGGCGGTGACGGCACGCTCATCTACGCGGCGCGCCTCCTGGGCGGCCGCGGGGTTCCGATTCTGGGCGTCAACCTGGGCAGCCTGGGCTTCATGACGGAAGTCCCGGTGGAAGAGCTGTACCCCATGCTGGAGCAGGTGCTCGCGGGGCGCTTCCAGGTGGACTCCCGGATGAAGCTCACCTGCCGCCTGCTGCGCGGGGGCAAGGTGCTCATCGAGGACGAGGTCCTCAACGACGTGGTCATCAACAAGGGCGCGCTGGCGCGCATCGCGGACCACGAGACGGCCATCGACGGGGTGCCCATCACCACGTACAAGTCGGACGGCGTCATCCTGGCCACGCCCACCGGCTCCACGGCCTATTCGCTGTCGGCGGGCGGGCCCATCGTCCATCCCTCCGTGGACTGCACGGTGCTGTCGCCCATCTGTTCGCATGCGCTCACCCAGCGCTCCATCGTCGTGCCGGCGGACCGGACCATCCGGGTGACGCTGCGCAGTGAGACGGCGGACACGTACCTGACCATTGACGGGCAGACGGGCCACGGACTCCAGGGCGGGGACTGCATCGAGGTGGTGCGCTCGCCCAACCGGGTGAACCTGGTGCGCAACCCGAAGGTGGCCTACTTCTCCATCCTCCGGCAGAAGCTCCACTGGGGAGAGCGCTGAAGGGCGCCGGGTGCCGTGTTCCTGTTCCTGTCGAAGCTGCTGGACCTGCTGCTGGCGCCGCTCTCCTGGGCGCTGCTGCTGTGGCTGGTGGCGTGGGTTCTGCGGCGCCGACGTGAGCGGCTGTCTCGGGCGCTGAGCCTGCTGGGCGGCGTGGTGCTGTACGCCTTCTCCATCGAGCCGGTGGCCATGGGGCTGATGCGGGCGACGGAGGCGGGAGCGGTGCGGAGCTTCCGGCCGGGCGTCACGTATGACGCCGTCATCGTCCTGGGCGGAGGTCTGGACCCGGCCGCCACGGAGCGGACCGGGGTGCCAGAGTACAACGCCGCGGCGGAGCGGGTGCTGCGGGGTTTCGAGCTGCTGCGCGAGGGCCGGGCGCGGCAGGTGCTCATCTCCGGTGGCTCGTTGGACCCGAGGCCCGAGGCGGTGGTGGAGGCGGACGTGCTGCTGCGCAGCTCCAGCAGTGGGGCGTCCCAGCCGAGCGCATCGTCACCGAGGGGCGCAGCCGCAACACGCGGGAGAACGCGGTGGAGTCCGCGCGCATCGTCCAGGAGCGCGGGTGGGAGTCGTTGCTGCTGGTGACGAGCGCCGCGCACATGCCGCGCGCGGCGGGCTGCTTCGCGGCGGTGGGGCTGCGTCCGGACCTGCTGCCGGTGGACGCGCGGGCGTCCAACACGCCGCTGAAGCGCATGAGCTGGTTGCCGAGGTCGGGGGCGCTCAACCTGAGCACCGATGCCCTGCGCGAGCTGGCGGGACGCGTGGTGTATCGCGCGCGAGGCTGGACGGTGCAGTGAGCTTCGGGCGCTTACCGCGGAGCGAGGGGGCTGACCCGCATCGTTCATGCAGAGAGGTGGCGCCCCGCGCCGCCCTGCTTGAGCGGCGGGGCAGCTGGCCCACCTTGCTTGGGCAGTGAGGTCGGCGCCCCGCTCCGTCCTGCTTGAGCGGCGGGGGCCGTTGCCCCGAGTCCGGGCGGCCGGGCGGCG